>CAKVGW010000001.1 GCA_934747325.1 uncultured Candidatus Melainabacteria bacterium
ACACATAGCTAAAAACAAACTTAATGAAATAATACTTTTTCTTGCCATATCTGTTTCTCCTTTGTTATTTGTACCAACATTATATTACAAAATACTAAAAAGAAACATTTGCTTTGTTACATTATTTAACGTTAATTTCGCTTGTAATGTCTTTTCCGCCGTAAAGAACAACACTTTTTGCAAATACATAATCGTATTTATCTTTTTGCGCTTTTTTTTCGATTTCTGTTTGAATAGATTTTTCGATGTTACTTAATCTTGTGTTGTAATCTTTTTCCAACGCTTGTTTTTTAGTGTTGAACTCTCTTGTGTATTTTTCTTCTAATTGTACGAGTTTTGCGCTGTCGGTTTCGTTTGCGATTGCACCTCTTGCGTTAATGATAATTTTATTAAGTTCTTCCATTTTTTTAGAATGTTCTTGCTTAAGCTGTTTAACTTGTGCAGAATTACTTACTAGTTTTTGTAAATCAACGACAGCGATTGAATTCCCTTCTGCAAATGCGTAATTGCTTGCCAAACCTAAAAATAATAATAATGCTATAAAACTTTTTTTCATGTTTAACTCCTTTTTTATATTTATAAAAAAAGAGAAAACTTTTTACATTAGCTTGTTGGACATAGCCGAAAGCTACAAAAACAGTTATAAAAAAGCCGAATTCTTCGTTTTACATTATGGACAGTTGAAAAGATAAAAGTTAATAAAAAGCTGGATTGCTTCAGGCTAATCGCCTTCGCAATGACGGCACGCTAAAAAGTCTGACGCCCGGTCATTGCGAGGAGCAACGATTACAATTGGCGACGAAGCAATCCATTGTATAAATACATATTTTTTATCAATTTAAATTTTTACCGGACAATAGTGTCGAGGGAGGGGACTCAATATATTAAGCCAACTCTATGTCGTCAAGAACGAACTGTACTGTTGTTGCATTTGCGCAATCAACATATCCATAGATTGGAACTTAGCTTCTAAACGAGCTTTGTACCTGTCAACATCTCGGTTTGCTTTCGTAATCTTTTTGTCTAAATCTTTAATCTTGTTTGCATAAGAAGTTTCTGTAGACGCGAAATAACCTGATACAGATTTCAAAGTTGATTCAACAAGGTCTTCAACTTTTGTGAAAATACCTTTGTTGTTAGCTCCGCCGATAATCAATTCTTTTACAGCATCCTGATCAGCTTCATAAGCCTTTAAGAATTTGTCTTTGTCAAACGCTAAACTTACAATTGCGCTATTTGTTGTTGCAATATTGTTTCCGCTTGCAGCAGCTACACCGATACCGATTGAATCAAGGTTTCTGAAAACTGTTGTTCCCATGTCAGAACTTGTCATCAAGTTTCTTAATTGATTTCTGACAAGCTTAAGTGTTGATTCGTTTTTCAAATCACCGTCAGAAGCGATTGCTTCATCAACATTTTTCATTAATTCGTTGTAAGAATCCACAACTCCTGAAACTGCGTTTGCAAGAGTTTCTTTGTCACGTTCAACTTTTAAGGTTACTGCAGAATCTTTAGTAAGTCCTTTCAAGTTGATTGTCAAACCTTTTATTCTGGTGATGTCGCTTGTAATTGTGTTTGATGTTGCGGTGTAAGTTGTTCCGTTAATTTTAACCTTAGCATTTTCACCGATTTCTTGAGTGCCGATGTTCAATTTTGAAACTTGTTGTTTTTCAATAGAACCGTCATCTTTTTTCACATCAACCGTGCCGGTCGTTGTGAATCCCATAATGTCGGTAAAATTACTTGTACCTGCTTCGATGTTAACTAATGCCGCACCGGTGCTTCTTGATTTGATAACAAATTGACCGTCAACGTTATCCCAGAATGCTGTTGCGTTAGCTTCATCACTGGAGTTAATTTGCGCAATTAAACTTGAAAGCGTTGTATTATCATCAATCGTAAATACTGCATTACCGATTGTGAATGTACCTTTAGTAACATCACCGCGTCTGAATATACCGCTTGCTGTGATAGTAGAATCACCGTTTACACAGTACAATTCTCTGGCACTCATAACGTTTCCGTTTTCATCTTTTTGAATACCCGTAATTGCACTAAAGTTACTTGTATCTGTTGTAGAACCGACTTCAACGTTCTTGCCGTCTTTAGAGTAGATTTTTAAGTAACCGTTTTCGAATGTCAAATCTAAATCCGCGAATGCTGTAGATAATCTTGTTCTCAATTGGTTGAATGTTTCGTCTGCTTTAATTTGAATCGTAGCTTTTTGACCATCTCTGTAAACAGTTAAAGAACCGTCAGAAATATTCAACATTCCCATTTTTGTAGCACCATCAGCGTAATTAGCAACTGAAATTGTTTTTTCAACGATATCAGAAGTTGTAGCTTCTAATACTGTACTGCTTGCAGAATATCCGCCTAAGTCATCTTTATACTGCAAATTAATGTTGCCTAACAAGTTTGAAGTAGTTCCGTCTTGCAAGATAGTCATCGTGTCATATCCGCTTTGAATCATAATTTGACCGTCTTTAGACATTGTAGCTTCCAAACCTAAAGCTCTGAATTTTTCTAATAAACTTCCGAAAGTTTCATCTGCATTAATTTTGATTGTACTCTTTTGACCGTTTACTTCTACGACTAAATCGCCTGCAGATTCTAGAGTTTGACCGTTCCAAGGTTTGTTAAATTCGCTTACTAATGTGTCTTCGGTTGCAAAGTTTTCAATAATTGTAGTAGAAGAAGTTTGTTCTAAACCTTTGTATTCATAAGCTTCTTTGGTGTTTTCGCCGAACAATTTTTCAACAACGTTAGATTGACCTGCCTTAAGTTCACTTTCTTTTATGTATTTGAGATAAGCGTCGCCTTTGCCGATAATTGTTAATACAGAGCCGTCAGCACCGTCAACAAGACTTGTTTCTATTCCGAAACTCTTTAATGTGTCCATAAATGAACCTAATGTTTCGTCAGAAGAAATCATCGCGGTGTATTTTACGCCGTTGTTGTAAATGTAGTATTCGCCTGTGCTTACGCCCAATTCTGATAACAAAGTATCTCTGGATGCGTTAACATCTTTTGTCGTTGTGCTTGTAACATTAAGTGTTTTGCTGTCGTAAGAGTTTGTTTTAATCCAGTTGTTCAAGTCAATTCCAAGAAGTTCAAGCGCGTTGGAAGCTTTTCCCGTGCCGTCATATTTTTGTAATAAACTGTCGCCCGTATTTTTAATCATCAATTGACCTTTGTCATTGATTACGGATTCAAAACCGTAAAGCGCAAGTTCGTTCATCAAAGTTCCTACAGTATCATTTTCTGTAAGCTCAATATTAGTTTTAACTCCGTCTTTTACAACTGTAATATAGCCTGCTTCGTAAGTTCCTTCGTTAATATCTGCAAGCTTAGTGTCGCGAGTAATAGCGCGGATTTCATCAGTTGGAATGTCCAAATGATTTGATTTGTAGATGTTTACAAAATTCCATTTTTCAAACAATGTGTTAACGATGTTTGAATTATCGCCTGCTAGAGCAGAAGTTGCAAGATATGTGTTGTTGTAAGCACCAACGGACATTACGCCGTTTTCGTCGAAATCGGCAACCAAACCGTATTTTGCAAGAGTTGACATCAAGTCATTAACTGTCATATCGTCAGTAATTGTTTCAGTGTTTCTTACACCGCTGTTGTATACGTAGAAAGAACCTGTAGTAATTCCTAAATTGTTTCCGTTTGTATCTTTCAAATCTCTAAGCTTAGTTGAACCGCTAACTTTTTTGTCTTCATTTTCAGTGTAATTCAAGTTTTTGCTTGTAGAATCGTATCTTGTAGACCAGTTGCCTGAAATATCGAATTTTTGTAAGATGTTAGATGCGTTTGCTGTGATTATACCGTCGGTTGTCAAGTAGCTGTTGTTGTTGCCGTCAAAGTATAATTTGCCTTCTTGAGAAATTCCTACCGAAATTCCGTATTGAGAAAGTTTTGCAGCCAAAGTTTCTAAAGTATCGTTGATGTCGATATTTAGCGTGCTTCTTGTACCGTCTTGATAAACGTAGATTTGACCGGCTGTTATGCCAAGGTTAACTCCTGCAGAGTTTGTTAAATCTTTTAACTTGTCGGACATAGAAATTTTACGTATAACGTCGTTTCTATCAGTCAAATGACTTGAGGATTGAGTTATTTCGCCTTTTGTCCAATCTAACAGACCTAACCTGTCTAAGATGTTTGAACCGCCGTCAATTTGTTCGAGCGTGCTGTTTCCAACGCCAAGTACGTTCAATCTGCCGGCATCATCAATATATGAATTGAAACCGTATTGGGCAAGCAGACTTCTGAAGTCGCCAATTGTCTTGATTTTTGTCATATCAACATTAACTGTGTAAGACTTGCCTTCTTGGATAACTCTTATGTCACCGCCTGTAATGCCGAAATCTGTTAACTTGGAAGCATCAGTCATCTTGGTGATTGTGTGTTCAACAAGCAATGTAGAAACATTGTGTGTCGTGTCTTCACCATAATTCTTGGTGTAAGTACCCATCAAGAAAGTGCCCAAATCGCCTGACAAATCGAAGTCGGTGAGAGTTGAACTTGAGATGCTGAAACGTCCGTCTGCGTCAAGTCTTGCGTCAACTCCGTATTCTGCAAGCTTATCTATTACATCGTAGATTGTGTCAGTTTTTGAGAAGTTTAAGGTTACAAACGTATTGCCAGCATCGGAATAAGCGTGCAAAATAAGTCCTGCTTTGCCGAGTGCGTCAAAGGTAATGCTTTGACCTGTTTTGTCTTGTAAGTTTTCTAATGTAGTTGTGCCTTTTGCAGCAACCGTTGCAACATGGCTCAATGTGTCGGAAGTCCTGTTGACTGTCACCGTCTTAACGTTAGTTACTACGTTGCTTAATTTTAGTGCTTCTAAGATGTTTGAACCGTTTGCATCTTGTTGCAAATAAGCATTGCCAACGCCTGTAATTGTAACGACACCTTGAGAATCCACTGAACCGATTATGCCGTATTGAGAAATTTGTTCAAAGAATTCGTCAAGCGTTTTAGACGCGTCAACCGAGATTGTAACATAAGTTCCGTCAGTCTTGTGTACGATTAAACTTCCGTTTCCGTTTCTGAAACCGTCGATTGAAGAAATAATCGTGTCGCCTGTCAGTTTTGCGTTTGTATCTTCGTAAGTTTGCTTGTTAGAATCCGTGTTGACGGTTGTTCCTTCTGTGATTACTGTTGAGTAACTTAAATTGTCACCAAGTTTTAATGCTGATTTTAAATCCGCGGAAATTTCAGTGATGTGCGTGTGCTTGTTGCCTGTTAGTGAAATCTTGCCGTCAACGACCTGACCTGATATTCCGTAACCGGCAAGAGCTGTTAACATGTCATCAACCGTGTCGTCAGCTTTGAAGGTTAAAGTCGTATCTTTGCCATCTTGAGTGAAGCTTACCGTCAATGTTCCGCTAGCACCCAAATCACCAAGCGTCGTAGATGTTTTCATTGTTTTGGTAAAGCTTTCAACTAACTCGTCAGATGTTGAATTAGCAAGAGTAGTAGACGTTTTTGTTGTCAAGTAGTCAGCTTGTTTTGTGCTTAGGTTTAGGCGTTTTAGGATGTCATCACAACCATATGTAAATAGAATATTACGATCGACATTTTCTAGGTCGCTAACACCATTCTCGTCATTTATATAGATTTCCCCGTCGATTACACTTGCGCTTATATCATGACTTGCAAGCCAAGTGAAGATATCTCCGAGTGTATTGTTATCACTAAATGATTGTAAAGAAAGCTTGGAAAGCAAATCAGGATTTTGATTTTCTGTTGCATCCAAATCAATATTACCGTTTTCGTCCAAGATTATATTCAAATCCGGAGTTGCAACGCTCAATGTAGCTCCATCCACTCCCAACTCGCCCAGCGTTGTACTGCTTGTAATCGTACCGGTTTTTTCTATCTCAAACGTTTTGGATGCTGTGTTTGTGCGATTAGCTGTTACGCTTGTTGTGAAAGGATTTTGTCCTGTTATTTTGAAAAGATTTTTAAGGCCTGCTGTTATATCACTGATGTATGCATCGCCCTTAGATTCAAATGTGGCTTTTCCATCACTACCAATTTTGCCAAGTATATCAAAAGCAGCTAACTGTGTGAAGATATCATCAACAGTAGTTGTTGCGTTTATAGATATTGTACTTAGATTGCCATGACCATCATTTACTGTAAATTGACCACTGCTTCTTCCCAATTCGCCCATTGTCGTACTTGTTTTAACTGTTTCAATCTTGTTGTCTACCAAGACAGAGCTTGTTGTGTTCGCATAAGTCGTTGAGGTTTTAACTGTGTGGCTAGGAGAAATTTTTAAAGTTCCTTGAATAGAAGTCTCTAAAAAACTTATGTAGTTATCCCCGACAGGTTTAAAAGAGACTCTGCCTTGAGAATCAATGCTACCCTGAATATCATACGCAGCCAATTGTGTAAACATGTCATCAATTGTTGAAGAAGCTGTGATAGAAATTGTTCTGATTTCACCACTTTGGTTGCTTATTTTGATAACTCCTGAATCGAAGGCTTTTTGCAATTCTCCTAATGTAACATCGGTCCTGCTAAGCAAAGTTGTTTGTGTTGTATTAATTGCAGTACCTGTAGTGTTGTTATAGTCAGTGCCGTTACTTGAGATAACCTGAATACCAAATGTTTCAGCTAAATTTCCGCGCAAAATTGCACCGTTATTGCCGTGGAATGTCAAAACTCCATCTACAAATGAAACTCCGCCATAAGGTGCAAGCGTATCAATAACATCTTGAACGGTTGAATCAGTGCTCAAGGTTGTATCAAGCAATAATGACCCTGAAGAACTTACAACATTCAATTCGTAAGGACTGGTGTGTGATTTGAGGTTGACATCAAATCTAGAAACATTCCAAATGCTTTGGTCAAAACCTGTCATTTTAGAGGCTAGTATAACATCAGGCAAGGCCATAAAATCACCACTATTTAGATTTATTATTTCCGAATTTTGTACATTAACAGTAGCGTTACTAGGAAATTTCAAAATAGCAGTATCATAAGTTGAAGAAACTCCAAATGCGTTCTTGACATTGATAGTTGTATTAGAATTTGAGTTTGTCGGATTGTCAAATCCTGAGTTATCGCCACCGATTAAATATGTCGAATCTGTATTTTTAGAAATAGAATTGTTAATATTCAAGGTCACTTTGTAATTGTCTTTATAAGTAAATACACTACCGACAAAAGCTGCATTAATGTTCGTTGTACCTAAAGAACCATCAAATAAGCAATTTGAGATTGTTGCGGTTTGGTTGTTTGTGTTAAATCCAACATATCCGGCAATCCCGCCTGCATTACTTCCACCATCAATCGTCATTAGACTCTTGGAAGCGTATATGGTTGCTGAGTTATACAAACATCCGACAATCCCTCCGGCATAACCGCCATTACTCCAATTGATATCTCCTTGAGCAGAAGAATTTTTAATAGTTCCACCTTCTAGAAAACCTGCGATGCCACCAAACTCAGCGTTATCAGAGTCGGCGCCATTTAGTGCGAATTCGCTGACATGAACATTTTCTACCGTGCCCGATGTTTTCCCAACCAAAGCCCCGGCACAAGCATAAGTCAAGCCACTGGCAATATTAATCGTAAAGTCTTCTAAATTAACATTTTTTAAAACACTGTTCGGATCAGCATATTGGAATAATCCACCAACATTAGATGTGCTGTTTAAACCTATTGATAATCCGCTGATTGTGTGATTTTGTCCGTCAAAAGTGCCGCCAAATGTACAACCGCTTTTACCAATCATTTGCCAATTGCTTACGCCTGACATATCAATATCATTGGTTAAGACAAAAGTCTTGCCGCTAAAGTCAGTTGATTTAGATAGCGCTGCCAAGTTTACCAAATCTTGCGCTGTAGAAATGCCGATAACAGTGCCTGTTACACCACTTGCAGTAATAGTACCGTCAATAGGAGTGGTATAAAACTCACCTAACTTTGTAGATGTAGTCGCTGTAATCGTTTCGGTATAAGTTATGCCGGATGCAGATGTTATAGTTTTTCCGACGGTGGTAGTCGTTATCGTTTTATTTAATTTTATACCTAATGCGTCTGCTAAGCTGCAGGAAGAAATCACAACTCCGTTTTTTCCTTCAAAAGATAAAACACCATTTGTGAAAGACGCATTACCGTAACGATTGAGCTCAGTTACCATATCCTGAATTGTAGAATCAGCGCTGAGTGATATATATTGTGTGGCATTGGTGTTCGGATTAAACATCTTCAATGAGTAAGGGGTTGAAGAGTTATTTAAACTGATACCACCGGTAGTATTCCACAAATTAGAATCAAAGATTTCGCTTATATATCTTTGCATTTGTGCTAATGTATTATATATAGAAGAATTTTTTGCATTTACAACCGCATCAGTTTTATCATATATCCAAGGATCAACAGTGCTGTTAGTAGGTTTTATTCTGCAGTTTTTATCAAAGTTTATAGTTGTATTAGAGTTATCAGCAAGACCGCTTGCAGGAAATGCGCTATAAATAAAAGAATGCGAATTGTCGTATGTTGTGTTATTGCTTAAATTAACCGTAAGATTATAGCTGGATGGCTCTTTGTAAGCAATTACAGAGCCAATAATTGCACCTGCTCGTGAAGTATTTAAACTACCCTTACTGATACAATTAGAAATATTGACTATGGAATTGCTATACCCTGCAACAAAGCCTACAATACCTCCTGCGTTTCCATCAGCACTCTCATTGCTGATACTAACATCTGTATCAATAGCAACAAAACTTGAATTAAAGCTTGTACTACCGACTGCGCCTCCCATGTAACCGGTCCAATTTCCTGAAATATCACCGTTTGTAGTGCAATTTGCAATTGTACATCCGTATGTTTGACTGGCAATTGCGCCACAAGCAGCATTGGTTCCATTCGCTACTATAAATATGTTGTCTACTGTAATATTTTTAATGTTGGTCTCTTTAGCATTAGACGCAACAGCTGCACCTAAAATATTGGTACCTCTATCATTATAGAGTGTGAAATTAAAATCTGATAACCCAATGTTTTTAATTTCAGCACCGTCTGTGTAATAAAATAATCCTGCACAAGCAGAAGCTCCATTGCCTCGTTCATCAGCAGTCATTATGAGATCGTGGATAGTGTGTCCTTGTCCGTCAAAAGTGCCGGCAAATCTATAACTGTCACTACCAATCATCTGCCAATTGCGTACGTCAAACATATCAATATCATTGGTTAGGACAAAAGTCTTACCGCTAAAACTGTTTGATTTAGATAACGCAGCCAAGTTTACCAAATCTTGTGCGGTAGAAATACCGATAATCGTGCCTGTTACACCGTCAGCAGTTATTGTGCCGTCGATTTTCAAGGTGTTCACAATGTCACCAAGTTTTGTTGTTAGTGTTGCTGTTTCATGTGAAGTATACGTAATAGCAACCGTTGAAGTCATCGTCGCGCCGACTGTTACTGTTGTTTTGCCGGAGCTTGCAACATAAATTCCGAGTGCTTCTGCCAAAGGCCCTGTTATATAATTTCCGTCAGTACCTGTAAATGTCAAAACTCCATCGGTAGACAAATTTGCATTGCCATAGTTGGAAAGCTTGCTAATCAAAGTTTCCATCGTGTCACTACTGTCAAATATAATAGGAGTAATCACAGAACCGTTTTTATCCATCACAAGCAATGAATTAGAGGCTTGAGCTCTTAATGTGCCGTTACTGTTCCAAAGCACGTTACTAAAACCGTGAGTTCTAGCGTAAACAGCTGAGAAAGTGCCGGTAGACACGTCTTTTTCATTGTATTTGAACAAACTTGAATCAGAATTGAAGTTCCCATTTTTGTAATAGTTACCAATATTAACAGCTCCGGTAACACCTTCTCCGCTAACAGACATTGTGCCATTATATAAAACGCTATCAGCATTAATAGTATGAACACTGTTTTTGGAGCTGGTATTGCTACCGCCACCTATATAACTTACATAACCTCTATTTGCGCTGAGATTAGCTTTCACATAGCAGTGATCAACGTTTATTGTGCAACCGGTTGTTGAGAATGAAGATTCATCGTAAATACCAAACAATCCGTTGACAGTAGTATTATCAGCAACACGATTAGTGCTTATAAAACCGGTTACCGCACAATTGCTGATATTGACGGTAGAGTCAAATTTTCCTTGATATCCCAAAATACCTGAAGCAATAAAGAAATTTCCGATTGCCTCGACGTTAGCAGAAGAATTGATAATTTCCGAATTACCACCGTCAAGTGCACCTACAATGCCTGAAAAAACATAATCACCACTACTGCTATTATTAATTGTAATATCAGTAGAACAGTTTCTGATAGTTGTGTCCGCAATTAATTGTACCAATCCGCTCAATGAGCAATTATGAGCAGTTGATGTTTTTACTTGCACATTGGAAATTCTAGAATAATCTGCATAAAAAGACAAAAAACCGGTACTCGCATATGTGTCAGCTTGTTCTATTACAAGATTCTTAACTGTTGCGTCGTGTAAAGCCCCGAATAGACCGGATGAGGTATTACCATTGCTATTTGTTAGCTGAAGATTGCTAATTGTATGATTTTGACCATCGAAAGTTCCGGAGAATCTATCATCGAATTTTTGATATTGTGACCAATCATCTATGCTGATCATATCAATATCGCCGGTCAAAACAAAAGTCTTTCCGGACATAGTATTACCGGCATGGATAAGTTTTGCCAAATTAACCATGTCATCAGCAGTAGATATGCCGATAATCGTACCAGTTACACCGTCTGCAGTGATTGTACCGTCTATTTTGTAGCCTGTTATGTCGCTGATTTTTGTAGTCAAAGACGCTGCAACCGTACTTGTATAAGTAACCGCTGCTGTAGACATTATTGATGCACCAACCGTTTTTGTTGTGGTGATGGTTTGAGTTGCGATACCGAGAGCGTCAGCAATACCTCCTGAAATGATATTTCCTTCAGGAGAAGTTAATTTAATCACACCATCATGAATATCTGCGTCAATACCGTATTCGCCAAGTTGTTGGAACAAGTTGCCAAATGTCGTTGTATTATCTACTGAGA
This sequence comes from uncultured Candidatus Melainabacteria bacterium, assembly GCA_934747325.1. Lineage (GTDB taxonomy): Bacteria > Cyanobacteriota > Vampirovibrionia > Gastranaerophilales > Gastranaerophilaceae > CAG-196. The sequence continues at coordinate 11,065 of CAKVGW010000001.1, forward strand.
TTGTGCCTAAAACATTGCCGTTTTTATCTGTAATCGTAGAAGTTACGGTTCCTTTTGTTACAGTTGTAGTTCCTGAGGTTGTAACTGTTGTATCTTGCGGTATAGATATAAAATCACCAAGCAACATATCTTCCGTAGCTTTTACATCTTGAGTATAAGTTACAGCAATAGTCGAAGTTACAGTCGTGCCGACCGTCATCGTACGGTTTTCTCCGGCTGCTGTAGCAATACCGAGTTTATCAGCCAAAGTGCCTGCGATATAGTTTCCGCTCGGTGAGTACAAACTGATTACGCCATTATTGATTGAGCCGACAATGTCATAAGCTTTCAAATTATTAAAGAAATCTTCAATTGTCGTTGATGCATCAGTAATTGTAAATGATGCAAGCAATTGATCGTTTTTATCATAAATGCTGAAAACATTATCAGGGTCGGCAACACCGAGTTCGCCCATTGTTGTTGCTAAATCCGCATTCAATGTTGCAGTATGTTTAACTTGTGCAGTTGACATTTGGGTTGTGCTTACAACCTCCGTAACTGTTTGAGTTGTCAAGCCGAAAGCTGTTGGAAGTGCGCCTTGAATATATTTGCCTTCCGCAGAATCAAGCTTAATCACGCCGTTTGCAATTATGCCGTCAATGCCGTTCGCCTTCAAACCGTCTAAAAAGTCGCCGATTGTCGCGGTTGTGTTAAGTGTAACTGTGGTAGTAGCTTCGCCCAACGAATTGTAAATTGTATATGAAGCAGTATCGTTTGTTATACCTAAGTCGCTTAATTTGGTATTTCTATCAGCATAAACATTTTCCGTTACATAGAGTTTTTCGCCAGTAGCTGATACAGAAGAAGTATGCGTATAAGAAGTTATACCAAGAGCTTGCGCCACAGAGCCCGTAAGTGTTCCGCCTTCTACTGAAAGTCTGCCTGTATGGTCTAAAGAGGCTGTTCCGCCGTTTTCGTAAATAGCGTTAATCAATTCGTTAAGTGTAGTTGAAGCAGAAACCTCAATATCTTTATTATTGAATTTTAAATTGTAGCCGTCTTTAACCTTGTCCAAAGTTCCAAGAGTAGAGAAAATGCTACCCAAAGTTGTTTCACCAGTAACAGCAGCAACTGTTGTCACAGTCATAATTGAGCCCAGTGCGTAAGAATTCTTATTAGAAGTTGACAAGCCCATAGAAGCTTCCAACGTAGCGTTTCCGATATAGCCGTTATTAATTGTTAAGAAGCCGTCTTTTAAGCTTGCAGAAATACCTGTTTGGTTGTTGATGAAGTCCATCAAGTTGCCAATTGTTGTTCCTTCTCCGACAACTGTCGTAGCAGCAACGCTTCCATCACTATTATAAATGGTCACTGTTCTATCGGCTTCTGACATAGTATCAGAAATTCCGTAATCCTTAAGCAATGTGTCGCGCGTAGCGTCAACAGTAATTGTGTCAGAAACGTAAAGTTCTGATGATGTAACGTACTTGCCTGAAATTGTTGTCGTTAAATCAAGAACAGTTGCCAAATCTGAAGTTCCGCCTGTAATCGTAGCGTTTTCAATAGTTAATCTTGAAGTGTCTTCATTAAAGCTTGAGCCGATGCCCGCATCTTTAAGTTGACTCATCAAGTCAGAAATCGTCATTGTTGTAGTCAGATTAATTGTTCTGCTTTCGCCTCTAACGTCAAAAGTTGCCGTACCGTCTGCAGAAAGTCCGAGTTTATCTAAAGTCGTGTTCTTAGTTGCATTTATAGTATTGGTAACGGTGTGTCTGAGAGCTTTTGTTTTAGAATAAGTTGAAGCTACTGTGATTTGGTCCGTAGAAATAGTATCAGCACCGTACAGGCATGCTAAAAGGTTTGTGCCTTGTTGGTAGCGAGTATCAGGTTCAACAATCGTTGCGTTCGCAACAAGAGCTTTGACATCGGCGTCGGACAAAGTCTTAAACGCACCGCCCGTTATAGTCAAAACGCCTGTTTCTTCATCTAAAGAGGTTTGGATGCCCAAGTTACCCATATCGGTCATAAAGTCCGCAATAGTTTGACCTGAATAAATCTTTTCATAGTATTTGTTGCCGTTTGCGTCCGTAACTTCCAAGTAGCCTTCTTTAACCTTCAAATCGTCAACGAGTTTTGTTTGAAGGTCTACTAGTTTATGAACTTCCACCGTCTCCGTTAAAGGTTTACCTGTAACAATTGCAGAAAAAGGTTCTCGCGTCAAACCTAAAACCTCTTCGGCTTTAAAACTTCCGCCCTCAATTGTTCCGCCTGTAATCTCCATTGTGCCGTCGGATTTGACAGCAGCATAAAGCCCAGCTTTTGAAAGACCTTCAATCAAGTTGCCTAAAGTCGTAGTCGTGCCGACTGTGATTGTTGTATATTCGTTATTGGAATTCTTAACAATAACTGTATCGCCGTCTTTAATGTCTTTTCCGCCTTCCAAGTCTTTCAACAAAGTGCCGGAAGTAGCTAAAGTAGTTTGTGTAATAGTAGTTTGGTGGGTCAAGTTGCCTGTAACTTGTGTTTTGCCATAAATAGAGCTATTCAAACCAAGTGCATTCTTGATATCGGTAGTCCCTTCGTTTGTGATTTCTGCATCAGAAATCGTGAAAACGCCGTCTTTATCAAGAGTTGCGTCGATATGTTTTTTGTTCAACTCTTCAATGAATTCGCCGAGAGTTGTTGTTCCGTTGATTGTTATACTGTAATTTTCGCCATTTGCGGTAATTGTTACTATGCCGTCTTTAACGCCCAGTTCTGAAAGTTTTGTAGTTTCTGTAGCAGCAGAAAAAATAGTATCTGTTCTTGATGTAGTTAAGTTATCGCTTTTATAGCCTTCATTAACCCCGCGAAGGTGCAAGGCGTCTTTGATACCTGTTTTATCAACGGTTGTGCCTTCGTATCTATCATTAATCGCGTCAGCGCTTACGTCGATACTGAAAATACCGCTGTTTTCGTTGAAACTCGCCTTCACGCCTATATTTTTCAATTTTTCGATAAAAGTAGAAAGTGTATCGTTTTCGGTAATACTGATACCGTGTTCGACACCTTTTACCGTAACACCGATTGTACCTGTTTTAACGCCCAAATTGATAAGTTTAGAATCTCCTGTAGCGGTTGTAGTTTGGACGATGGTTGTCATGTAGCTGTAGTTGCTGTTGGCTTTAGTTCCTGATGCCAATTTGTCAACAAGTACGTTATAAGTAGCTTCTTCGGCTTCTGTAGTAGCGGAAGCTGTCAATGCTTCCAAATTGCTTGATTTAGCGAGATTTTGTGCAAACAAATCCATTGACGCAATGCCGAATTTTGCGTCTGTAACCTTCTCCAACATTGAACGGAAAGAACTGAAAAAGCTCTTAATTTGCGTCAATGTTTTTTGCAAAGATTGAACTTCTTTCTTTTCTTCCTCAAGCGTAGTAACCTTGGCTTTTTTTAATGCTACCAAGGATTCAACCCATGAAGATGTATCTAAGCCGGATGCTAATCCGCTAAAAGATATGCTCATTGTCTTTGCCTGCCTGTTATTCTTAACAACAGTAACTCTGCAGATTTCTTATGATTCGGGGTAATTATATTCCATTATATATTCTTTGATTCGTTTCAGTTGAAAATACTACATCGCTACTTTATATATACATTATAGCAGATTGTTATAATTTTTCAAGAGGGGGGAGATTTTGAAGAGAAAGATCGAGCGACTGTGGTAATTCCCTCTCCCGCCTTCGGCACCCTCCCCATGTAGAAAGGAAAAAGGGGAGGGAGTAAATTGCGTAAATTGAGTGACTTTAGTTCCCTCCCATTCAGGCACTACTGTCCGAGATAAATCTATCTATAATTTACAAAAAGTAGTTAAGTCAAGGCTTTTTTATAACTTTTTTTATTTTATTAAAATTATCTCGGACAGTAGTGCAAAAAGAGAGGGCAAACAACCGTTAAATTTTTATTAAGAAAAATTTACTGTCTTTTAGAGCAAGCACTTTATGTTCTTTATCTTTTTTAAACATGAGCATTTCACCTTTATCCACCTTAAATTTTTCTGCATCGAAATGTAATTCGATTTCACCTTCGATTAAATATAATGCAGTATCAGAAACTGATGTATGAGTATCAATAATTTCTTCTTTTTTTAATGCAATTATACTTAAGCTGCTGTCACCTTTTTCCATTAACATTTTTCTCTCAAATTTACCACCATCAAGATTGATGATATCTTTAGCTTTAACTACATCATAAAACATAATATTCTCCTTTCTTGTAACTAATACTTAGAAACCCATCCACATCTGTAAGGCTCAGCATAGCTTCGCCTACAGCTGTGACCTCTCTATCCATGGAGGTTCTCTTATTAAAAATGAAGCAACAATTCTTAACATCCCTCAATATGGTACAAAAAATATTTTCCCGCTATTACTGGGCTTTAAGCCTGTATTGTAACAAATTGTAAATATTCATTCAAAATCATTAAAGTTTTTAGAAAAAATGCCGATATACATTATATATACAATGAGGTGTGTTTATGTCAAATTTTACAGTAAATGGAGTATATTCCTACACAAGCGCAAACATCTACTCATATTTGGGTCGAACACCTGTAAATTCGACTTCGTTGGAGCGTGCATTTGATGACTTTAATATTACTCCTACAGGAACAACTGATGATTTGAAAAAACTAAACTCTGCGATGTATGAAGAGTATTCAAAGCAGGTTCAAGAGCAAATTGATAATCAAAACAGTCAGCAAAACATTCCTTGGGCGAGTGTATGCGCTCAAATAGGAATTCAAGCTACCGGAGATTATGACAAAGACTATGCTGCTTTTAATAACGCTATTCAGTTATTGAGCCAAAGCGCAATTGATGGTCAGGCAATGACATATTTTGCAGGTTTAAAGACTGAAGCATCTCAGGCGTTTGGTCTTTCAAACAAACCTTCAACACAGGATGCGCCAATATCTTATCAAGCTTATCAAGCGCAATTCTTGTATTAAATTTTGGGCGGTTGAGAGAGCTAATGGTTCAGCCGCCTTTTGGTAATTTTTAAATCCTTATGGTATAATCACCGTAAGGATTTTTATTATGAATATACTTGTAACCGGCGCAAGCCGTGGAATTGGAAAAGCTATTGCTGAAAGTTTGATTAAGGCTGGACACAAAGTTTTTGTTTCTGCAAGAAATGAAGAACTTTTAAAGTCTTATGACAACTATTGTGTTTGTGATTTAGCCAACGAGATTGAAAAATTAGGTGAATTTATAGAAACCCGTAATATTGACGTTTTAGTAAATAATGCCGGTGAATATATTTATTCTCCGATAGAGAAAATGACAATTTCGCAAATTGAACATATTACAAAAGTCAACTTTGAAGCACCGCTATATTTAATTTCAAAAGCAGTACCTTATATGAAATCAAAAAAATGGGGCAGGATTATTAATATAGGTTCTATTAGCGGAGTTATGGGTGAAGCAGGTGCAAGTTTGTATTCTGCGACAAAATCAGGGTTGTTTGGCGCAACAAAAGCCTTGGCTTTAGAACTTGCAGAATTTGGAATTACTGTTAATACAATTAACCCCGGCTGGGTCGATACTGAAATGGGAAATGCGTCCGCTAATGATGGAGAATTTACAAAAGATGAAATTGTCGAATGCATTCCACAAAGACGATTTGTTTCACCTGATGAAATTGCAGGAATGGTTAAATATTTAATATCAGAAGACGCAAAAGGTGTAACCGGTCAGGCTATTAATCTTTGCGCCGGACTGACTTGCGGATGTTAAAAATATTAAAAAGGAGAAACAAAAGTTTCTCCTTCTTGTATTAATATTTCATTTTCCAACCGTAGTATTGAAGCATACCTATCGGCATTGGGCCACCCCCCTTAGTATACTGTTCTATACATTTATTTCTTCCTTCTTGAGTTGCTGTATTGCAATCTGATAGCTTGGAGCCAACGGTGCCATTTCTGCTAACAACGTATGAAAAAACATCTCTACCACCTATGTTTGGTCCGCTTTGACCGTTGATATCTACTTCTATAATCAATGGCGTTCCATCTGCAAATCCAGCATTATTACTTGCGACTTTGTCATTTTCATCTACGACTCCATCACCATTTGTATCTTCTCCTGCTGAGGCATCCTCAATCGGACCACTGTCAAAACACATTGCCATTCCATCAGCAACCAATACAACTTGCATACATTGTCCTTTTGTTAAATCTGATTTTGCTGAGCGATCAAGTGAATACAAGTCTTTTGCGAAACAACTTGCTCCATTAGAATTGTAATATCTGTTGGCACAATCTACTGTTACTCTAAAATATTTATTAACAAAAGCCTTCAAGCCATCTGCATTATTATATAAAGGAGTATCTACTAAATCATCTGTGTCTTGGTCAGCCATATACATACCTACGGCATTAGATATAATATTGTATGCTTTCTTAGCACCTGCTTCGTAAGTTTGTTTTTGTACATTGTTGTTCAAAGTCGGTAAAGTCATACTGGCTACAACGCCAACTATACCGAGAGTAATCAAAATTTCCGCTAATGTAAAACCGTTTTTCAAAATTAAACTCTCCTATTATTTTAGTATTTCATTTTCCAACCGTAGTACTGAAGTAAGCCTATTGGCATAGGTTCCGCATTTTCAGAATAATATTTAACACACTTATCTCTTTCAGTTTGAGTGCTCACATCACAATTTTTAGTCGGAGAAACAATTTGACCATTGCTTGCAACCAACATATAGAAAACATCTCTGCCGCCAACATTTGGACCACTCGAACCATTTATATCAACTTGTACTGCCAAAGGAATGCCTTGAGTAACATCCGTAGGTGGTCTAAGTAGATCAGGGTCTATTATCCCAGGGGCTCTACGTATACCAGCTCCGGGAAACAAAGGACCAACATCTATAATATCAGCTTTTTTGGGTAGTTTATGAGTACGATTTTCGAAACAAAATGCCATGCCATCCGCTACAGTAACAACTTGAGCACAGTTATCTGCAGAGAGATTATCCGTTTTTGAGCGGTCTAGAGAGTAAAGCTCTTTTGAAAAGCAACTTGCATTCGAGTCTGAGCTATAGCTTGTTCCACAATCGGTCGCAACCCTAAAGTATTTATTAACAAAAGCTGCCAAGCCTGTTGCTGTGGTGATGGGTGTTTCTGCTAAATCATCTACACCTTGGTCAACCATATACATACCTACAGCATTAGAGAGAATGTTGTAGGCTTTTTTAGCTCCTGCTTCGTAAGTTTGTTTCTGCACATTATTGTTTAATGTCGGTAAAGTCATACTGGCTACAACACCGACAATGCCGAGAGTAATCAAAACTTCCGCTAAAGTAAAACCGTTTCTCAAAATAGAATTCTCCTTTTATTTTAGTATTTCATCTTCCAGCCATAGTACTGAAGTAAACCTATTGGCATAGGTAATGCGTTATTAGAATAATATGTGACACACGCATCTCTTTTGCTTTGAGTGCTTGTATCACAATTAGTAGTTGGAGAAACCACTTGACCATTACTAGCTACAAGCATACGGAAAACATCTCTACCGGCAACATTTGGACCACTAGAACCATTTATATCAACTTCTATAGCCAAAGGAAAGTTTCTAGAGGCATCAGTATTAACTTCCTGCCTTATAGGTACTTCACTCGTGGTTCCATCCAAATTTCTCATAGGTGTAGTTAAACCGGTGTCACGGCTTTTTGTCGCACGATTTTCGAAACAAAAGGCCATGCCATCTGATACGGTAACAACATAAGCACAGTTTTGCGCAGAAAGATTATTAGTATTTGAGCGGTCTAGAGAATAAAGTTCTTTTGAAAAACAACTTGCGTTCGAGTCTGAACTATAGTTTGCACCACAATCGGTTGCAACTCTAAAGTATGTATTAACAAAAGCTTTCAACCCATCTGTATTATTACGAAGAGGAGTTTCTGATAAATCATCGACACCTTGATTTGCCATATACATATTTACAGCATTAGAAACTATATTGTATGCTTTTTTAGCACCGGCTTCGTAAGTTTGTTTCTGCACATTGTTGTTCAAAGTCGGTAAAGTCATACTGGCAACAACACCAACAATACCAAGGGTAATTAAAACTTCCGCTAAAGTGAATCCTTTTTTCATAAATAAAGCTCTCCCAGATAATAGTTATACTTCAATGTTAACATATATAACGGTTCTTTGCAATATGTTTTGCAAGCAATGTAAAAGTAAATTTACAGTACCGGTTTGCACATTCAAATAAAAAATGCTAATATATTTTTATGGAAAAATTTGATTACGGAATTATTGGTGGTGGTCCGGCAGGCTATACGGCTGGTATGTTTTTAGCAAAACAAGGGTATTCAGTTGTATTATTTGAGAAGGATTGTTTGGGTGGAACTTGTCTTAATAGAGGATGTATTCCTACCAAAGCTTTTTTACATTCGTCAGAAATATACCAGAAAATATTACACGCCGATGAATTAGGTATATCTTACGATAACTTTAATTTTGATTTTTCTAAAGTTGTTGAAAAGAAAAACAAAACTGTTGAAAAAATTCGCAAGTCATTAGAACTGGCTGTAAAAAATTCAGGAGTAAAAACAATTTACGCAGAAGCTTGTATAGAAGGCAATAACGTAAAAACTCCGACTGAAACATACGAAGTTAGAAATATAATTGTTGCAACAGGTTCTAAACCTAAAGTTATCAAAGGATTAGAGTTTGACGGTGAATTTATACTAAGTTCTGATGATATTCTAAATATTCAAACTTTGCCAAACTCAGTTTTAATAGTAGGTTCCGGTGCGATTGGAATTGAGTGGTCAAGAATTTTGTCTAACTTTGGAGTAGAAGTATCAATTGTGGAACTCGCCGAACATTTAGTTCCTTCAGCCGATATTGAAGTTTCAAAACGAGTTGAGAGAATTTTCAAACAAAGGAAAATAAAATTCTATTTGAACGATTGTATTGAAGAAATCAAAGACAAAACTGTAATATTAAAAAGCGGAACTACAATTTCTCCTGATTTTATTTTAGTCGCAGTCGGTAGAGAGGCTGTTTGTCCACCTTGTGAAGGAACTGTTATTGGTGATGCTTGCGGAGAAATTCAACTTGCGCATTATGCGATTCACCAAGCAAAGGCTTTGGCTCTAGGCATTCCTTTTGACAAAAATTTAGTACCGTCAGTTATTTATGGAGAACCAGAAATTGCATGGGTTGGAATTAGAGAACAAGACATTGATGAAAGCTTTGAGGTGAAAAAACTTCCGATGACTGCTCTTGGAAAAGCTTGGTGTGATGATGCAACGGAAGGTTTTATAAAATTAATTTTAAAAGACGGTTATATAAAGGGCGCACACATTGTGTCAAAAGAAGCTTCTTCGCTGATTCACACAATACTCGTTGCAATACAAAACAACTTAAGTGTAAGCGATTTACAAAAAGTTTGCTTTGCGCATCCTACTTATTCTGAAGGAATTTTTGATTTAATTATTAATTAGTCATAATAAGAAAAAAATAATCGTAGAGTGGGAAAAGCGTAAGCGGTTTTCATCCTCCCGTTAAAATGAACGACAAGCGTGCCGCGAACGTGCCGCGATTAGCGGCGATAGTGAGCGCGAAAGTGCAAGCTCTGCTTGCTAATCAGCCATTTTTTAAACGCTCGTAAGAGCGTAGGAAACAGTAGCATATTTTCTCTTTCTTTTGGTCCTTTTCTTTCTCTTTGTTTCGCAAATAAAGAGAAAGAAAAGGACATTAATCTACATCAATCGGGCTTCTTTGAATCAAATTAATAGCTTCTCTAGCAGTAAATACTAAATCTTCAGGTATATTGGCAATTGTGCAGAATTGTCTTAAAACATCAATTACGCGTTTGAAACACCTTACAATGTCGCCTTCACCCATATCAACCTGATCGATAATATCATCCCACTCAGAACCGTTTACCCACATTTCAATTAATGGTGAATAATAGCCGTTAATGTACATAGGGTCTTCCACATCGTGATGTTTTTGTTTCTTTTCCAAGTCACGGCGAATATCTTTAATCTTATTCAAACGTTTTCTAACAGTTGGAGAAAGTGGAAGTTGTGAATATAAATCCGCTCTCATATCTTCCGTTGTGATTGCACAAACTACGCTTGCGAGTTCTGCCGGAGTCAAATTATCTAAAACCCCTGAGAAAATAATTTGCGCCAAGAATAACTCGTTTTCTGAACGCAATTGTGAAATTGTAACCCCGCGCTCTGTCGGATAATTATCTACAATATAACCGTAATCAATTAAAACTGCTCTATGCGATAAGAATTTATTCCAAAAAATATCTTTTTGTTTTTCAATTTCTTTATCCAAGTTTTTTTGTTTTGAAACATATCTATTCAATAAATCTATATTTTTCATGTGCTTTTTGAACAATTTACAAGTGTCACATTGATAAGAATGCATTTTTTCAAGCATAATTTTATTTTGACGTCCAAATTCTTGAGCTTCTTCCGTCAAAGGTCTATTTTTTTTCTTTTCTTGTTTTTGAATAGTTTTGAATACTCGTCTATTCTGAACATAGATATCACGGATTTTGTTATACTCTAATAAATCTTCATTTGTGCGTTTATAACAACAAACAAACGCATTACATTCATTAATTTTTTCATTAATTTCATCATGTAACAAAATCAGAGGCTCAATTCTATAATTAGATGAGAAATATCCAAAACTCTTAAGTACAAGTTCTTTTGCTTCTTCTAAAGTAAATCTTTGAAGCAAATTTAAAACCATAGAATAGCTTGGTGAGAATTTACTTTCAAGTGGATTTGCATCACTTAATACAAGTTCTGCTACTTCTTCAGGAGTTTGAAAAGGTGAACCGACAATAGTAACATAACCGATTTCGTCCATACCGCGTCGTCCTGCACGACCTGACATTTGTAAAAATTCACTAGGTGTAAGAATTCTATGTCCGCTGTCTGTTCGCTTGCTGATAGAACTGATTACCGTAGAACGAGCCGGCATATTTATACCTGCTGCCAATGTTTCAGTTGCAAACACAACTTTTATCAATCCTTTTTGGAATAGTTTTTCAACAAGCATTTTCCACCCAGGAAGTAATCCGGCATGATGCGATGCTACACCTTGCAATAAATATTCTATATGTTTATTTTTATAAAGATATGGATTTTCTGCTATATAATCATCAATAATTTGTCTGATTTCTGCTTGTTCTTGAGGTGTTACAAGGCAAAGTGATGCACAATTTTCCATTTGTTCATCACATTTTTTACGAGAAAATGTAAAATAAATTGCAGGTAACATGTCTTTTTCTTGCAAATTTCTTACAACGTCTTTAACTACATTTCTTTTTTGAACGGCCTTACCTCGTTTAAATTCTTTCTTTTCGGGTTTGATTTTTTTATTCAAAGCTCCGCTTGGTGTAAGCAACGGTAATAAATTATTAGGCTGCGATGAGTCAAAATAGTAAAATCTCAAAGGTACAGGTCTGAAATCTGTATTGATTAATTCTGTTTTTGAATGAACTGTATTAATCCAATCCGTTAATTTATCAGCGTTTGCAACTGTTGCAGAAAGTGCAATAATTTGAACGTTAGTCGGACAATAAATAATACTTTCTTCCCAAACAGTTCCGCGCTGTTCGTCATTCATATAGTGAACTTCATCTAAGATTACATAACGAACATCTTTAAGGTTGTCTGTTACTGAACCAAAATTTGTACCATAAAGCATATTTCTGAAAACTTCAGTAGTCATAACAACAATTTGCGCACCACGATTAATAGAAGAATCGCCTGTCAGAAGTCCGACTTTATCAGCACCGTATTTTTCGGAAAAATCATTATACTTCTGATTAGAAAGAGCTTTTAGAGGCGTTGTATAAAAAACTTTGAATCCTTTTTCTAAAGCGCAATGGATTGCATGTTGTGCGATAACAGTCTTACCTGCACCTGTCGGAGCACAGACAACTACACTTTTTCCCTCTGATATACATTTGCATGCATCTTTTTGGAAATCATCTAACTCAAAGGGAAACTCGTACATAAAAACACCTCTTTCAACTATTCTAACCTCATTGTAACATAGATTAGGTGGTTTGTGAATGTGAGGTAGAAAAAGGATGTTTGTTTTAATTTTTCTATAAGATTGCGAAACGCAAATTTTTAAGGTACAATTTTTTATAACAAGAGTTGGTTTTTGGCTTGTTGGAGAGTTTTTAAATAAGATAAAAGAGGGTTTTTATGAATAAAATTCAGATAAAGGCGGAAATACTTGCTACTATTTCAGCACTTTCTACATCATCTCAACCTAATTCATCATTAATTACCGATTTGAAGATGATTGAAGATAAGAAAACTGTTCTTGATATTTTAATAAAAGAACTTATTAATGCGTCAGAACAAAAGGCATTAATTATTTGTTGGTTGCTAACTGAATTAATAGAAAAAGAAACTCTTAATGATGAATTGTGGAATGTGATAAAGTCACCTGAATATGGTGACCATATCAAAATGATTGCGTTTAACATGCTTAAAGATTTGGGTAACAAAATTGACTATGATGTAATTAGCGGTTATTTTGAACAGTTCAATGAATTAATAAATAAAGAAACAAAACAACTTTTAGACACTGCTATTATGAATCCTGAAGCACAAATTGATTTTATGGATTTTATGAGTGCAATTAGTGATGAAGATAAGATTATTTTGATTAAGTCTTTAGAAGAAGATTATGCAAATGATGCTTTAGCAAATATTTTAATTCCGGTTTTCTTATATTATATAGGAACAGAAGTTGGTAACATTGCGCTCGACATTTTAGGTCGTTCAAAATCGCAGCTTGCATATCATGCTTTAGAAGGTGCTAAGAAGTTTGCATCCGAAGATTTGCAGGGCAGAATAAATAAAGCCGTTTCAGAATTGAAAATGTCAGGAATTCGTGTTGATAATACAGAAGAATTCTACAAAGGTATCTTAAAAGAATCTAAGCCTTATAAGGTTTATGTTTCTTTCCCTGACGGGCATGGCAACATGGGTATTGTATTCTCAAGAATTAGAGCAAATCGTACGTTGCAATTTTTAGCAATTGTTACAAATCCTCGTTACGGAATTTTGGATTCGTTTGGATTTAATTCAATGAACGAACGTGACTTTATCAAAATTGTTGATAAATTTTATAATTATCAAGAAAAATATGAAATTAATGTCGGAGTGGCAAAATATTTAATAGAGCAAGCAGAAGCCGGTTCTCATGCTAATAATGAGCCAATTCCTTATGAGTTTGTTTGTTGGCAAAGTATTTTATTGGATGTTGAAGCGGAAAAACCTAATTTGTATTTAGAGAAACGCGAACTTAATCAAAAAGATATAGACAAACTATGTTTGAGTGATTATGTGCAAAATTGGTTTTTTGATGAAATTACATCTGAAGAGTTTAAGGTATTTATAGATAATTTGTCTGAAAAATATAAATCAAATAATTTTGACGTTGATTTGGATAAATATATTGCTGATAATTTTGACAGTATTTATACCGCAAAAGAACTTGCATATAAACTGATAACATTTAATATTGCAGCTTATTTGAGAATGTTGAAAGGTGATAAAGAATTGGCTGAAATCTTCTATTCACTGGGTTCAAATTATGCATTCTTAACAAATATTATAAGAAAAAGTATTTACGAATATTATGTCGGTAAACGTTATATTTTGAAGAACCAAAGAAAAACCGCTAACGTGTTTGAAAAGAGAATGCAGCCAAGAACTGACGATTTTCAGCTTTTGCAACTCGATATGATAATATCAAGTATTGAAGCAAGGTGGGTTGAGTAATGCATAAAGTAATGGCACTTGATGTCGGAACAAAAAGAATTGGAATTGCGCTGAGTGATTATTTGCAGGTTATAGCTACTCCGCACTCTTTTATTTCAAGAGTCCCGGAAGAAAAAGCGATTGCGGAAATTGTAAAAATCGCTAAAGAAAACCGAGTAGAAAAAATTGTTGTAGGTGTTCCAATCAACATGGACGGAACTTTTGGCGGGCAGGCAAAAGATTGTCAAGATTTTTCACAAAAATTAATTGGTTTTGATATAATATTAGAGGATGAAAGACTAACTTCCGAAGAAGCAGAAGAAAGGCTTCGTAGTAGGAAAATAGATTTCAGAAAAAATAAGGGACTTGTCGATATGGAAAGTGCCTGTGTGATACTAGAACAATATTTAGGGAAATGATTATGAGCGAAGAATTAGAAAACTACATAGAAATTACCGATGAAGACGGTGTTTCAACAAAATGTGAAATTTATGATGTAATTGATTTTGAAGACAAAACTTATGCTTTGTTACTTCCTTTAGAAGATGCTGAAAATGAAGATGCAGAAGTTATCATCATGGAATATGTTGAAGAAGGTGAAGACGAAGATGCTGAAGGTTACTTCCAAAGCATAGAAGATGAAGATGAATTCAACAGAGTTTGTAACTACATCGAATCATTAGAAGATGAAGAAGACGAGGAAGAATAGTTTTGTTTGAAAGATTCACTGAAAGAGCGGTTAACGTAGTAAGCGAAGCGCAAAGACTTGCAAAAGAAATGGGTTGTTCAGAAGTTAAGCCCGAACACTTGTTGCTTGCGCTTGTGAATGAAGCAAAAGGCGTATCTTTAAAGCTTTTTAGAATGTATGGAGTGACGCCTGAAGCAATGGCAAAAGAAGTTGATAAATATATTATCAAAACTTCTAAAAACGTTGAAAACATTCCTTTTAGCCACTCTTTCAAAGAAATCTTGAAGCATACTCTTGATTTGGCTAACAAATCAGGAAATAATAATATTCTTTTTGAACATCTGTTTTTGTCAGTTTTGAATGACAAGAACTCTAATATTCAGACTATTTTATCGAGTTTTGATTTCAATACATACAACTCAAAAGATATTTTGGCAAAGCTTGTAGAAAAGAAAATTAAGCGTTTAGAACATCCTGAGGCAATTGATGAAGATGAAAAGAAAAGCAGTTTTGAAGCTGTTTATGAAGGCGAAGCTTTGTCAGGAGTTTTAGAGGGTGCTGTTTCAAAATTATCTGCAGCCGGTTATGAAATTTTGGGTACGGAACAGATAATGGCGTCGATTTTAGAAAACGCGAGTCCTGAACTTATTCAAACTATTAATAAGTTTGGTTTAAATGCGCAAAATTTTGAACAAAAACTTGCAGAACAACAATCAAGACAAGCAGAATATGAAGATAAGAAAATTATATTTACACCGAATGCATTTTTTATGATGAATTCAGCTTTACAAACCGCAAAAGAACTAGGCTCTTCAGTTATCACTCCTGAGCATATCGTTTTAAGTGTTTTGAAGAACAAAAAAGGCTTGGCTTATGATGTTATTAAATCGCTCGGTATAAATTCTGAAAAACTATCAGAAGATATATTAAAGCCGATTGAGAAGCAAATGCCGGAAGTTCTTACTATTATGAAATTAGCAAAAGAAGAAGCTAGAAGAATCGGTAGAAATGTTGTAGGGACTGAAATGTTTTTGCTAGGGCTTATTGCAGAAGGCACAAGCGTAGCTTTTGAAGTTCTTAATGATTTAGAAATTAATATGAAGGATGCAAGACTTGTTGTTGAAGGACTTGTAGGGTACGGTAACGAATATTTTGATAAAGAAATTGTTTTTACAAATCGTGCAAAAAAAGTTTTAGAACGAGCTTGGCTTTTAGCTAAAAAATCTAACAAACAAAAAATTGAAGCCGTTGATTTATTGATAGCAATAACCGAAGAACCTGATTCTTTGGCTATGAAGGTGCTAGACCAATTAGGTGTGGATGCGGTTGAAATTAGGCATGGTATTCAAGCAAAAGTTAGAAGAATGGGGTAATTGGAGGGCGTATGGATGCGGTAACCCAAAGGGTTGCGGATTTTATTACAAAATATAATCTTCAAGACAAAACAATTATTGTTGGTTTCTCGGGAGGTTATGACTCCATGTGTCTTTTAAATATTTTATCAGAATTAAAGCAATTGCCTGATTTTATAGAAATGACTGTTGTTGCAGCGCATTTTAATCATAATTGGCGCGGTGAAGAATCTTTAAGAGAACAAGAAATCTGCAGAATCTTTGCAAGCAGTAAAGGGTTTGAGTTTTACTTAAAAGAAGCGCCAAAAGGTTTAAAGAAAACTGAAAATGATGCGAGAATTGCTCGATATGAATTTTTTGAAGAGGCGTTTGAAGAATTTGACGCAGATGCTGTTTTTACTGCTCATAACAAAGATGATAACGCAGAAACTGTTTTATATCGCATTATTAAAGGTACGGGTATTGTTGGTTTAAAAGGTATTTCAGAAAGAAGAAAATATTTTTATCGACCATTATTAAAAACAAAAAGGGTTGAGATTGTTGATTATTGCAATGAACACAATCTTTCTCCGAATAATGATTCTTCAAACTCAAATACAGCTTATAAACGTAATTATTTAAGACTGAATGTTATTCCGACATTAGAAAAAATTAATGAAAATGTAAAAGATGCGCTGAATATCTTAGCTGTAAATGCAAATAATGACAATGAAATTATTGAAGAATATTTAAAACCTTTAAGAGGTAAAGTCTTTGACGGTGATAAAATCATTTCTTCGGAATATAGAAAACTTATTAAGCCTGCAAAATTAAGATTTTTGCATGAATATGTACAAATGCTTGATTTAGATTATGATTTTAAAAAAATTAATGAACTTTATGAGTTTTTAGAAACTAATATTACGCAAAAAAACGGTACAACGAAATCACTCGCAACTGCTCTTTGGCTTTATGCGGATGATAAAATTGTTGAACCGATACCTCGCAGAAAACAAGAAGAAGAAAACAAAGATGTGACAATTTCCGTTGATGGTGAAGGTGAATATAAGTTTGGTGACAAAACTTTAACAATAAAGAATTTTGAAGAGAAGGAATTTTTTGTGTTTCCTGAATCAACATCAAATTTTGCTTATGTAGATTTATCAAAGGTAAAATTCCCGCTCACACTGCGTTATAGAAAAGATGGTGATATAATAAGCCCGTTTGGAATGTCAGGTACAATGAAGTTAAAAAAATATTTGAATTCTAAAGGCGTTCCAAGACATAACCGCGATAAAATCATGCTTTTATGTAATGAAGAAGAAGTTTTATGGGTTTTTGGCGTAGGTATAAGCAATAAAATTGGTGTAAAAATTAATCCGACACACGTTTTAGAGGTAAATTAAGATGAAAATGATAACAGAGAATGATTTAAAAGTCTTGTTCAGTGAAGAAGAAATTCAGAACGGAATAAAGAATTTAGGTGCTAAATTGAATGAAGTTTACGGACAAGAAGAGCTTTATTTGATTTGTGTTTTAAAGGGTTCTGTGATGTTTATGGTAGATTTATCAAAACATTTAAAAATGCCTCTGAGAATGGAATTTATAAGACTTTCAAGCTACGGTTCAGGTTTTGCGTCAACAGGCAGAGTGAATGCAGTTGACATTTCTTTACCTGATTTGAACGGTAAAAATGTTTTAATCGTGGAAGATATTATTGATACAGGTCATACCGCAAAATTTTTAGTAGATTTTATTAATCATAACTTTAAAGTAAAAAGCTTGAATTTTTGTTCGTTATTGGATAAAAAAGTTAAACGTGAAGTCGAAATTGATGCAGATTATTACTGTTTTGAAATTGATGATAAATTTCTTGTAGGTTATGGTTTGGATTACGATGGATATTATCGTAATTTACCTTATATTGGGTATGTATAAATGTATAGTTGGGCTGAAAGCCCAACCTACTTGTAACTCAACTCGAATGATGTTCAACATTTCCTATATTTGTCGTTTTCAATGAAAAATATTGAACACAACTGACGAGCAACTGTTTTATTTCTTAGTAATTGTGAGGAGCGAACAGTCATTGTAGGTTGGGCTTTAAGCCCAACATTAACAATGTAAATTTTATATTTAAAAAAGGCAATTTTTTCTAATTGTTGGACTTATTATATATAATGGTAATTGGGAAATTTATACAATGCCAATTGAAAATGTTCAGTTAGTACAAAATAATAATTTTGATTCAACTCCTACAAAAAATCAAACTTCTGTAAAAAAAGAAACAGTAAAAGGTGATGAAGATAAAAAGCGCGCAGCTAATTATATGATAGGTGCGACTATTTTGGCGTCTGTTGTTGCGTTAGGCGTTGCGGGTTATAACGGTAAGTTGGGCTCAAATATTCAAAAGATATTAGGAGGAAAAGCTAAAGCTTCGGTAATTAAGAATCTTACTCCTCAGCAAAAAGCTCAAGAAGCATTGAGTAATTTGTATGAAAAAGTAATTAATAAAGCACAAAAAGATGGAAATACAAAACGTGTGGCTATATTTGAACAATGCAAAAATAATATTAATTCACTTGATAGTCAAACGACTTACGCAAATTTACTTGATGCGTTATATAAAGATTTGAGGCTTGGTGAATATCCAGCAAGTAGCCTTGTTACAAAAAATATTGAAGATATAACTTCTAAAGGAAATAAATTTATCAAAGTGAAAAATCAAAATGGTTGGCATTACAGAATGCCAATTGGCAGAAAAAGCACAAAGAGTGTTGATAGAATTTCTGTAAATGCATTAGCCGACGAAAAGCTTATTAAAAATTTAGATGATTTATTTGCGTCAGGCAAGGTTAAGGGATATTATAAAACACCTGAAACTTCTTTGAATTGGTTAGAACGTCATGATCCGATAACAATTTATCTTGATGAAAAAGCGGATACAAAAACATTGGAAGCCGTTAAAACTGCTTGTGAAAAGTATATTCGTTCTTCAGAGGATGTTTTGTCAGGCAAAAAATTCGCGTCAGGTATGGCTTTGCAGAAATCACCGGATGAACAAGATATAAAAGCTATTTTACAAGAAGCTAAAAATGTAGATTCAACTCTTGAATATGTTTTGAGAACACAGTTTACAGATAAAGCGAGCGGGAAATTAATTACTTCTGCCGGTTATATGGATTCTGCAAAAAAAATGATAGATTTGATGAAAAATAAAACGAAAAGTTGAAAACGGTATAAGTCATTATTAATAGATAAAACTTATACGTCAATTATTTTAACAGTAATTGAAAAATATTATAAAAATTAAAGCATGATTTTTTCTAATTCTTTTACTGCATTTTCAACAGTATCGTTTATAACCTTATAATCAAACTGTTTTGAATTCTCGATTTCCAATTTAATAGACGCAAGACGTTTTTGAATAGCCTCTTCTGTTTCAGTATGACGCCCTCTTAAGCGAGCTTCCAGTTCTTCAAGTGAAGGCGGTGCAATGAAAATTAATTCAGCTTCCGGCATGATTTTTTTTACATTCAATGCGCCTTTTGTATCAATTTCCAAAATCAAGTTTTCGCCATTATTTAAGCAATCATTAACAAAAGCTTTTTTTGTTCCGTAATGATTGCCTGAAAATTCAGCCCATTCTAAGAATTCGTTGTTTGAAATACATTCTTTAAATTCGTTTGGGCTTAAAAAGAAATAATTTACACCATGAACTTCACCTTCACGTTTCCCGCGAGTTGTACAAGAAATTGAAAGCCTGAATTCAGGATGTTTATTCAAAAATTCTTTAATTACAGTCCCTTTGCCGACTCCTGATGAGCCTGAAATTACAAAAAGTTTTGTCATTATTCAATTCCTTCCAATCCTTTGTGAACAACTGTTTCATAATCAAAACTTACATCGTCTGATTTTAATTCAAAAACTTCCTTTTCTTCTTTTTTATCATTGCAATATTGTTCTTGCATAGAAGAGTTTGCAAGCTTTTGAGTGTTCTTTTTAAGATTTGCAATAACTTCTTCCGTAAGTTTTGGCATATCCATTGATTCAGTGCAAATTTCTATATAACACAATTTATTCATAATTTGTGTTACTTTTAAAGCCTTGTCAAAGTCTTCTGCGGTTGTAACTTTTGTTGACCAAACATCACCTTCAAATACTCTTGCAAACTTAGCATAATTCATTTGCATAATGTCATTAAACTTGTCGTCCGGACTATCTGATAAAACTCTTTCTACTGTGTAGCCTTTGTTGTTCAAAACAATTATTACCGGCTTAACATTGCGTCTTAACATATTACCGATTTCCATCGCTGTAAGTTGATGTGAGCCTTCGCCCGTAATTAAAATTACTCTTGATTTAGGTTTTGCTAAACAAGCACCAAGAGTTGCGGGAGTTGCCCAACCAATTGAACCCCAAAGTGTTTGAGTTTGTAAATCAACATTATTAGGGAATTTCATTGAAACAACGCCGTGCGGAATAATCCCTGTTTCTGCGATTACAATATCGTTTTCTTTTATAAATTCTTGTAATCTCGGATAGATGTATTCAGAAGTCAAAGCGTTTGAACTTGTGGAAACATGCTCATAACCGATTTTTGGCTTTTCAACAAACATTTCTTTTGTATCTACAAGTTTTGTTATTTCGTCTAAAACATCTGCCATTTTTACATTTTCGTATTTTATGCCATCTACGTAAGTATATGTGCCGTAAATTGCAATATGATTGTTTATTGAATAAGGGAGATTAAATCCAAATGAATTTAAATCTGTATAAACAGGACCTACTGCGATTAGACAATTTGTTTCGTTTACGTATTTTTCAGCAATAGGATTTTTGAATTTTGAATAATAACCGCCGATATATTTTTCATAATCCATATCAATAAGGTTTGTGCCCATTAAAAAATTAGTAACAGGAATTCCGCTTTTTTCAACGAATTCTTTAAATTCTATTTGAGCATCAAATCTTTTAACAAGCAAATCGCCTAAAATAACAGGCTTTTTAGAATTATTTATTTTAGCAACGATTTTTGTAGTAACTTTTTTTAAATTTTCTTCATCACTTGTCCAATCATAACTTACTTCTTTATCAGAAATTTCAGTTTTGGCAATATCTAATGGAATTGCAACATAAACCGGTTTCTTTTCTTTTACAAAAACTTTAAGAATTCTATCTATTTCCATTTTTGCATTATCGCGTGTTAAGTAAGCTGTCGTTGCTGTTACAGGCTTGTGTGCTTCATAACAAGCATAATAATTCACATCTTGAAAATTGTGATGCAGACAAGAGTTGGCTTCTATACATTTTGTCGCAGGAACACCGACTATACTGATTACAGGCACATTTTCAGCATTACTTCCTGCAATAGCATTGATTGCGCTAAGTTCTCCAACTCCATAAGTTGTAATGATTGCACCATAACCACGCATTCTTGCATATCCATCGGCTGCATAGCCTGCGTTTAACTCATTTGTACATCCAATCCAATTTGTGTTTGGATTGTTTTCTACTGCGTATAAAATATTAAAGTTATAATCCCCCGGAAGTCCGAAAAAATCGTTAATTCCAAGTTCTTCAAGTTTTTTAATTAAATATTCGGCTGTGTTCATAAATATCTCTCCATATTTCGTTTATTTTAGCATGTGGAAAGTTATTAATAAAGTAAAAATTATATTAAAATTAAAAATTTGACTTATGATTTTTTTTATATTAATATAAAGCTTGTCGGTATTAGTCATATCGTAGAGCAATGACAATTTAATAATCCGCATGCCCTTGTGGCGGAATCGGTAGACGCGTTGGACTTAAAATCCAATCGGGGTTCACCCTCGGTGCCAGTTCAAGTCTGGCCAAGGGCAATTATAAAAGACTTTCCTTTTTGGAAGGTCTTTTTTTATGCCCTTGACGCTCGAACCTAAACGGTTCTTGCTTGCCAGAAAGCGCCTGTGCAATCAAAGATTAGCTACTGCGCTGACGTTAAGTTCCGGTCAAATTCACTGACTCCCCGTCGCTGAAATTGACCTAAACTCCGAGCTGCCGCATTCAAGTCTGGCCAAGGGCATTTTAAAAAAGGCTTTCCATTTTAGAAGGTCTTTTTTTTATTAAAAGTTAAAGTATAAAGGCAATAAAAAAGGCTGATTTTATTCAAAATCAGCCTTATAAAGATTAGTGTAGAAAAATAAAGAAAAAGAGAAAAATTTTGCTATTCAGCCATACCCATCAATCTGTCCATTACGATATCCATAACGGCAGGTGCCAGTTCTTCGCCGAATTCTTCTTGAACAATTCCGTAAATCATTTCAAATTGTTCCATATAACCTGCAACTCTATCTTGTGTTGCGGCATCAACGGCATTTGCACCATCAACATCTGCGATTCCTTTTGTAGTTTGAGGAGCTACAAAGAAATTGTTACTTGCAAGAAAATCCATAACCTTTGAAGGGTCTACTTGAGTTTCTGCATGATTATTTGTTAAAACTTGTTCTTGTGGTTGGCCTTCTTTTTGAACATCTCCGTTTCTTCTTTGAGGAACGTAACCGCCAACACCATAGTTACCATATCCTGAAAGTCTTCCGATTCCGTCTGTCATTTTTCTACTCCTTTTAAAACTTTTGCTTTTCTTTACATTATGTATATCGGCATATTTTTGAAAAACTTTAGCGTTTTGAAGGATATTGTTACAAATCGTTACATAAGTGGGCGAAAGTGTAGTTATAATTGGATTTTAAAATATGGAAATGGAATAAGGTAATGGGGGAATAGGGGAATAAGAGGTTTAAATAATAGTACAAGTAAGACGAGGAAATGACCAAATTTTTGCAAAATTGTGCGTTTAAGAGGTTTTAACCTCTTAAACGCCAATAATATTCGACCAAATAACTTATTGCATCAAACGGATGTTCCAGGAATTTAAAATCTCGATTAGATTTAATTTGATTATGCGTCGGAACATCAACAATACTCGTCCCTTCCTTAAATGACAAATTATATATATTATACAAAATCCACTTGCATCGTCTTGGGTCGATAAACAAATGCCTTTCGCCTTTTGAATTCTTAACCCGAGCGTTAAATGCCGAAATTCTATTCATAATCGGCGGGTTGTAATCTCTTAACCTGAATTTTACATCCTTGTAGCCATATTCAAGTAAACTATTTTTTATAATTGCGTAATTCGTATACTCGCTCTGTGTGCTTCTATTATCACCTGAAGCGTCACCATTTATAATTATGGATGATTTATGGCTTGGATATCTTCGGATAAATTCGTTGATACATTGTTGAGTTGAAGTATTTTCAATTACAATTTCATCAAAGAAATAAACATTCTCATCATCTTTATGCGCCAATGCCCAACACATCGGGTCAACGTTAAAATCACAAGTTAAATGTAAAGGTAAATCAGGATTATATTTAAGCTTAAGTTTATTTCCTTCGTCAAAACCTTTAACAACAAGCCCTGAAGAATAATCCCCAAATTCGCCCAATACGTTTATTTTATAATATTCTTCATCAAAACTTTCCTTCATTGATTGAATAAAATGTGGCGGTAGATAAATATTATTTGTAGTCGGCGCAATAATAAGACGATAATTTTCTTTTGAATGTTCAACAAATCTCTGCCAAATCCACCCCTTATCCGCTTGTGGGTTTGTATGCCCGAACAAACGATAACGAAAATCTACCCAGTTTTTTCCTCTATAAGTATTTCTTAAACGTCCAATGAGTTGTTTAAATGAAGAATCCGTAATTTGTGACGCCTCTTCAATCTCTGCCCAATGTAAGTTCAAAGATTTAAAGCGTTCAGGGTCTTCTAAAGCAGAAAACAAAATTTCAGAACCATTCGAAAATTTTATCATTTTTTCAAGTTTATTATATGTATAATCTTTATCCTGTATGTAACCAAAATTTTCCAAGTGGTCAAGATAAGAAACAAGTGTAGTCTTTCTAACAAGTTCATATTCTTTTGCTCCGACTAAACCGCGTGAACCGGGATATTTTTTAGCGAGCAGAATTCCTAAAAGCGAACCGCACCAAGTTTTTCCACTTCCATAACCACCTTGATAAATTGCAACATCTAATGATTCAGAATGAGGAATTTCTATAAACTCTTTTTGTTTATCTAATAGTTTATATTTAACCATATTCAATTCCTCCATCCGCAAAATGATTGAAAAATATTTACCGAATGCTTCATCCAAAAACGTTTAAACGCATTAACCTGACTCGCCTCTAACAAAGCATTAAAAACTTTGGTAGAAAATTTTTTATCATTATCTATGTAGTTATGATTTTCACACAATACGTCATGAATTAACGCTGCTACTAAAAAGCGGTTATCGGTATTAGAACCGATAACACGCCAAAATAGTTTAGGAATGGAAGCCCCGTCATAACAATAGCCTTTGGGAATTTCAAAATTATATGTCTTATATTTTTTATAATCCGCAAGACGCACCTTCAAGGCTTTTTTATTAACAAAGGGGTATTTTTCAATAGATTTTTTATCCTCTTCGCTCATATTAGGAACAAAATACCTTATTCCCACATGCGGCATATCATCAAAAAATACCCCTACATCTTTGTTTGAATACCATTCTTTCAAATTAAATACCCATAACCTTTCGAGGATAAACAATAATTAAATTTTTATCCCCATAATTACTACCTTCGATGATTAAAGTATCTTCTGTTTTAGTTTCTGTATCACAGACTTTTATACCATAAGTATAAATCGCATAGCTTTTACCTTTTGGTACTTTCAACAAGTCTGTAAAATCAGCCGTTAAAGAAAATACTACAAAATCGCTTTTATTGCTCGCTACTTGCAATTCATTTCCTATAAGATTTTGTTTTTCATCTTGTATTGCAAAATATACGATATAATTTTTGTTAGTATCCAATCCTGATATTGTAATATTTCCACTATCACCTTGGTATAAAACAATTATACCTTCATTATTTATTTCTATACTCATAAAATTTTCCTTATTTTATCCCAGTACTGTTTTACCAACTGCAAAATAATCCCCTGTCGCATTCGCTATAAAAGAGTTCTTTGTCTTACTACTGTTTGCCAATGTTATGGCATAATTTGTATCTTTATATGGCAACAAATTCACTGTTTGTCCGCTCGTAGCACTACCCCATTGCTTTAGCGTTAAGTCTGCTGTTTGCTCGTAGTTCTCACCACTTTCAACCACATCCGAGCCTTTGCAAGTCGCTAAAGTAAAATCAGTATCGCCAAGCGTATAATAATGCGTGTAACCGCATTGCTCATACATATCCCACACTCTATCTCTATAACCACCATCAACTATCTTAGAGCCTGTCTTAGACTGTGTGTAAGGAATTTTCAAACAAGGTTGATATACAAGGTTGCCGTCAACATAGACTTTGAAAGAGTTGAGGTCAATAGAACCTGTAGTAAAGTAACCGTCAAATGCCGATATGCCTATATTAAGTCCATTTGTATTTGAAGGATAAATGGCATTTGTAGAACCTTTGGTATCTGCATAAATTAAACTACCATTTTGATATACTTTGAAGATGTACTGTGTGCCTGTAAATTCTAATTCTGCAACAACATCACTACCACTTGTCAATGAAACTGCACTATGACTACTGCTTACAGTTTGGGAACTAAAATCGACAGATGTGTTTCCTACTGTTTTAATGTAGATTTTAATATAACCTGACGGATTTATATATAAAGCATTATTAGTGTTGCCTTTTAAAAATTGGTATACACTCATAGTTACATTAGAAGCAAAATATCTAAACTTTGAAACTACTTTCCAGCGGTTAGCACTTGCAAAGTCTATTGTTGGGGTGGTTAAATAATTATCGTTGCTAAACCCGCTTGCGACCCCATCGTCGCTAATAATAGGACTACCTACAACCTCATAATTATCAGCTTTAATAGTATCAATACCGGTTTTATTACCACTAAACACTTCTTTACCGTCAACGGTGATTGAGAATTGAGAGAGGTCAATAGAACCCAACATTGGGTTATCGGTTTTTCTCACGAAGAGGCGTAAACCTATAAAAACATATCCCGAAGCAATCGTAGAAGGACTATTTACGGTTATATCAGTAATATAATTTGCTCCATCTACTGAATAGCTAAGCGTGTATTTATTTCCATTAAATTCTAATTTAAAATAATAATCTGTATTGGTTGTAAATATGTTGTTTCCGACTATTGCATTTGCTATATCAGGAGTAGTTGCACCATAATTATTTACCGATGATAGCAACAGTCTTAGTTTACCTTGTGCATTAAGTGCTATTTGCATTGGGTTATTGTCAGAACTTGCATCATTTTTATATGAAGAGCACCATATTGTTTGTAAAGTAGTCGCATTATTAAATTTTACTTTACCTGAATAAATAACCCATGGCTTTGTAGTATCTAATAAATAACCGGTGTTTAAATAATTCCCACTACCAAACCCCCTAGCCACACCATTATCCGTAATCGTCGGATTACCTGTGATGGTGAACTTGGATTTGTCAAAGGTTGAACGCTTTTCACGTTCTAGATTATTTAATATAGTATCTTCATTGCTTATTTTTAATTCAGGAATATATAAAGAATTTATGACAAATTTTTCTAGGTTAGATGCTGCTACTTCTGCACTCATAGCACTTTTGTTTGCAGAATTTGCATATTGTTCAGAAATTTTTGCATAATATTTTGATGAATATTCACCATTTTCTATCGGTTTATCAAGTTTTATTGCCCATTGTTTTGATAAATCCGCATAAAAAGAACTTGCTTCATGCGAAACTTTTACATTAGAAACTTGATTGGGCTTTTTTATTTTTATTACATCTTTCATTATTAAACTCCATTAAAATCACTTACAGTTCGCATAAGACACTCTTTAATAAATTCAAGAGTCGCCGGTTTCTTTTCTTGTAAAGTTTGTATATAAGCTTCATTAATTTCTTTCGAAAAATCAGGAAGTTTATAAGTTATGATTTCAACATTTTGTCCCAATTCTAAACCGACTTTTATTTGAAGTAGTAAGTCAGATAAAAAATCTTTTTTTGAACCGTCTTTCATGTTAACCTGTCTTCTTATCCAACCAAGCGAAGTTTGAAAGAATTCTTGATAAAATAAGTTTTCTTTTTGTCTCGCTAATTCTTCTTCGTAATTTTGATTAATCTCTGGAACATCATTTATCATAATTTCATTTTTTTCTAAAGCATAAAGCGTGCCATCTTCTGTTTCTTCAATCAGCATTCCGCGTTTGTGATTGTATTCAACTATGAAATCTGCTTTTTCAAAGTCTGTATAAGGTTGTTCTAATTTGTATGACATATTTCCTCCTTAAATTCCGCAAGCATACCAACATTCTGAGTGGTTGACATATCCCGTCCAAGCAGAAGTAAGATTAAGTCCCCAAAAACCTAGCCATCGCTCTGCAACACCTCCGGTTCCACTGCCACCGGAATTTTTAAAAATAACATAATTTGCATTTTGAAAAGGTTTTAGAAATACAACTTGCCTGTTATAATCACCAGCACCGGTTAAAACTCCACCTTGTTCTATCCAAACTCTCTTAGTCTTTTCTTTGTCTGAAAAATATTCTCTATACCAAGAAGAATCGTTTTGATAAAAAGTAATAAATAAACCGTTTTCACCGACAAGTTTATTTGTAGCTTCTGTTAAATTAGTATTTAAATTTTCAACCGATTTATTCACATTTTCTCCTAATGTTGAAATCGACGTATTTGCGGTTGCAATATTTGCGTTTATTGTTGCTACGTTAGAAGCTAAATTTTCTGATACATCGGAAATTTTGTTATCCAAGTATTCAAAATTGTTATTCATAACTTCAGATGATGCAAGCGAACCATATTCAATTTCAGTTAACGCCATCTTTGCTCCTTTCGTTTATTAAAGTGTCATAAATTTTATCCACTTTTTTGTTAATATCCATAATTTGTTCTTTCATATTCCCAAATTCTGATTTTGTTATATACACCTGCGCCACTTCACTCAGGATTTCTCGATGCGTTTGCTCTAATTTTTCGGGAGTTACAAATAAGTTGTATTGAAACAACAGTGCAACACAGACTATAAAAGTAGGTGCATATTTATAAATATATTCTTTATCCAAAATTTCACCTCTTTATAATCCTTTGCTTACAAGCGCAGTAAGAATATTTGATAACTGGTTCATCAAGAATGAATTATCAGAAGTTGTTGATGTGCTTGTATTTGTTGCATTGCCTTTGCTTGTATTTAGTGATGCATTTTGCATGTCGGAAAGAATATTATAACCTTTTTGATATTGACTCATGAGGTTATTTATTAAATTTCCGGTGTCATTTTGAGAATTTGAAAGTAATGTATTCATATAATCTGCAAGCGCGTTAGCATTTGTGTTCGACAAGTTTTTATACAAATCGGTTGCTTGAGAAGAACGAAGCATGTTTCTATTAGAAAGCGGATTAATAATGTTGTTTTCTAAATTTGTCCTTGTTTGAGTATTCATATTATTTGCAAACGAATTTAATTTTGCTTGATTTGTCGTTGAACTCAAACTCGGATTAAGATACTCATTCAATAACGAGTCGATGTTGTTATTTACAAATTTGTAAATAGAATTCAGAGCAGTACCATTATTAAATGATGAAACTGTGCCTGAATTTGTAGTAGTTGCGGTTGCATACGGGTTTGAGGTCGTAGTGTTTCCGTATGTAGTCGAACTTGTTTTTGTAGTTTTAGATTTTTTTCCCATTTTTACTCCTTTCGTTTTATTTTTTCTTTGGTTTAGCGAGTCTTGGTTATTATCTTGGCAAGGGAGCACTTTAATAAATTGAACGACATTTGTGCCGCGAGCGTGCGTGCGAACATGGAATGTGACTTTGAGGCAAGCTTGTATAGAGAAAATAAAATTTTGTATTTCACTTATGCTTGCCGACAAAATATTTACGTGCGTAGCAC
This sequence comes from uncultured Candidatus Melainabacteria bacterium, assembly GCA_934747325.1. Classification (GTDB taxonomy): domain Bacteria; phylum Cyanobacteriota; class Vampirovibrionia; order Gastranaerophilales; family Gastranaerophilaceae; genus CAG-196. The sequence goes on from CAKVGW010000001.1 coordinate 39,848, forward strand.
CGATAGCGAGCGAGAGAGAGCAAGCTCTGCTTGCTAATCATCCATTTTGTTCAACGCTCTTAAGAGCGTAAGAAGCGTTAGCGTGTTTTCTCTTTCTTTTGGTACTTTTCTTTCTCTTTACCTCGCAAATAAAGAGAAAGAAAAGTACATTTAAAAACTTTTTGTATTGCCATTAATAACGTAGGGTGGGAAAAGCGGAAGCGGTTCCCACCTTTTTAAAACGTTCTCTGCAGAATCATATAAACAAAACCAACTACAGCTATCTACCTTATTGTAAAAAACATTAAAACAAATTATAATATTTCTATGCAAAATCCAATTAAAATAATATACAACTTCATAAAAAATCTCAAACAATACCACGCAATACATGTCTGCATTTGGCCGACGTTAGTATGTTTTTTATTTATATGTTCAATTCGTTTTAATACTCCATCCTTAACTAATAATGATGAAATTCATGCCTATTGCTTTGGCGTAGGTTTGCTTATTTATTTTATATTTGCAGTTGTGTTCTTTTTTACTGTTTGCGCACTAATAGTAGAAACTCTAATTTTTACAATTCAAACTGTTATTCAAAAAAGAATTGTAATCAAATGGAATTTCATTATTAATAATCCTTTTTTTAATTTTGTATTTTTTATTGCATTAATTATTTATATTATCGCACTAATAATGCTAATTTATCTTGCTTTTCATTAGTTCTTCCAACTCTTTTTGTGTAAATTCCCTACCTAGCTAATTGCCCTATTTACAAATCAGTAATTAAAGTTTTATAATAGGATATTATATTAAATTTATTATTAACATTAAGAAAGGAAATATTATGCCACTTAATAGTTCGGAAGGAATTTATACTTGCAAAAACACTAACAGCACTTCAAAAACAAAAAAGTTTTTAACAATTATTATTACTGTGCTTTTACTTATGATACCTATAGCTTTTATTTCTGGAATCATTTCTGATAGAGAAGATTATAGAACAAAAGCTATAGAACAAATCTCTACATCTTGGGCTAATGAACAAAAAATCGACCCTCCAACAATGTATTATACTGACTACACTAAGAATAACGAAAGAGAAAATATTTATTTTTGTAGAACAGATTATAATGTTACAGCAAATGTAAATACCGAAATTAGGCAAAAGGGCATTTTTAAAATTCCTGTGTATATTGCAGATATAACAATTACAGGTAATTTTACAAACAAAATAGGGGATATTTCTAAAAAAAATACAATTATTGAATTTGGAATATCTGATACAAGAGGCTTTGTTGATGAACCAGTTTTAAAAATTGCGAACCAAAAACCTCTAAAATTAAACAGCACAAAAGTTAACATAAAAATTGATTCTACTGAAAAACAAATTCCATTCGAAATTTCATACAAGGTAAAAGGATTAAATAAATTAGAAATCTTTTTAGGTGGTACAAACAACACAGTTTCAATGCAGTCAAATTGGAAAACTCCAAGCTTTGAGGGAAGTTATTTGCCGACATATAGAGAGTTGACAAACAATGGATTTAACGCAAAATGGTCTGTTCCTAATATTGCATTAGAAAACAGTGATGATATTCCTGCATATATTACTGTGTCATATTTAGTACCAGTCGACAGCTACAAAATGACCGAAAGAGTTTTGAAATATAGCTTTTTGTTGCTTACTTTAACATTTCTTTGTTATTTTATATTTGAAATTACATCTAAACAAGAAAAAAGAATTCATCCTATACAGTATTGTTTATTAGGTGGAGCTATCTTAATTTTCTACTTGTTACTTGTATCAATATCAGAATTTTTACCATTTTGCTCATCATATTTAATTGCAACTTTGATGATATTATCAATGGTATTTTTGTATACTCATTATGTAATTACTAAAAAGCAAAATACAAAGTTTTCATTTTTTGTAACTTTTCTAATGGGCATATTATATTTATTCTTTTATTTACTACTGCAACTTCAAGATATTGCACTCCTTGTTGGAAGCTTTGCACTATTTGGTATTATAGGTGCTATTATGTACACAACAAGAAATGTTGATTGGTATAAAAATTAAATAAATTTTGTTAAACCTTGGTAGAGTTTTTGTATTAACATTCTACCGAGGTTTTAGTTTTTAAACAAATCCCACAATTCATCTATTGAATATTCAATAGGAATATATAGAATATATGGTTCTAAGTGCTTGCTTTCTTGTTGCCAATATGCATTGTTGTTTATATGTTCTATCAACACATTGCTATAGTTTCTATTTTCTAGTTTCCAATTATCAAAATCATATACATCTGTAATTATAAAATTTTCTTTATAATTGTTATTATTTCTCAAGTCATAAACATCAGCATTGTGTATAACACCAAATAATGTCATTTTATCATTCCAGTTTTTTGAAAAATAATCATTTGATTTTGGTTTTTTAAACTCTATGCTATATTTTTGATTTTCGTTGTTTGATTTAACGTGTTGTTTTCTTAAAAATTCTTTCATTTCATCAGAATATTTTATCATTTTTACTAACTCTGAATTTTGTTTTGGCACAATTATAGAAGTATTTTCTGCTTTTTTCTCATACTCATCCTTGCTCATATTTACACTCATGTTATTTATCATTTTTTGGTAAATAATATCTTTATTAAAATTTGTAGGTAAATCTTTCACTTTATATACATCATATCTTTCATTAGATGTAACTTTATCTGGCTTGTCAGCTAAATCCAATGCAATCTTATAGTAATCAAACAATGGATATTTTAAATTTCCTAATACATTTTTAACAATAGCTTTTTGTAAAATCTCTTGACTTTCCAAGTTTTCATAATTTTTATAAACTTTTGATTTATTGCGTAAAACTTCTTTAGTTTTTTCAATTGAACTATTTTTCTCTACACGTCCTTCCAAAACATCAAAACCTTCATTTTCTGCAAAATAATCAGGTTCTTCTATTGGTTCTGCTTTTTCAGGTTTACTTTTTCCGTTGTGCGCAGCTCCGCAAGAGCGCGTATAACCGCTTACTTCTGTTCCGTCTGCTCTTGTATAACCGCTCACAGGATATGTTCCGACACATTCGGTCTTTGTTCCGGATGAAGTTTGTGCAGAGTTGTCTGCATTATTATTCTTTTCATAATTTGTATGAGATTCAGCAGGCAACATTACTTCCTCTTCTTTCTGTGCTTCTAATATTGAACCAACAAGTATGTAGCCCAATGTGCATAACGCACCTTCTCTATAGTGCTTTTGTTTTTGGCTCTCCAAATAATACTCAAGCGCATCTTCAAAATCTTTAGAATTTCTAATCATAATTATTCCCTTAACTACCCCTTAACCTTAATCTTTCCAAACTCAATATTTCTGATACAAAAATCATCGCCATGTTCTTTTGTCAAAAACGTCATTTGTAAAGTCTTAAAGAAAGATGTCGGCAATTTTTTTATCGCATTAATATCTTTTATTGCAAAATAAGAGTTGTCCCAATGTCCGATATCAAAATAAAGTGAATTTTTAAGCGATTTTGCTTTTATATAACGAGTTTTTGCAGTCATTGAATCGTAATTTCTTGTATATTCTACATAAAAGCTGTTGTTATAATACATATCCAACGAAATTTTTGGAGGATAAGCAAGAATTTTGAACGAATTCTCATAACCCAAATTCAGAGGTGTGCATTTGTAAAACGACTTAATAAACTCACCGTCAAACGTATTTGACGAATATTCTTCATAAATCTTTTTACCGCCTGAATATAAAACTCCACCAACTGTTGCAAAACAATTAACCTTTTGAGATTTTCTCTTAACCCAAGTTTTTCTTAAATAATCATAAATAACTATAGTAGAGTAATTTTCATCTTCGCTCGGAATAAGCATCCAAACTTCGTTCCTATCAGAAGTAACTACAGACAAAGTGCGAATATTTTTAAGTTGAGAAGTCGGAATATCAAACAATTCTTCTTGAATATCAATAGCAATGTTGTCGCCGAGAGTCTTATCACCATTTATTACTTGTTTAAAGCTAAAAATTCCTTTCTTTGTATTATCGTAAAAATATAATTCCGTTCCGTGGAATACAAGCGAATTGTAAGAAGCGCACCCCCCTGGAGAGTCAAAAGTCTTGTAGAACGTGTGCTTTTCATCGTCAGTTGCAATTAATGATGACGAATTATTATGAAATACAGCTAGTGTTCCAAGGTACGGATAAATCGCAGTAATGTTTTTTACAAACTCAATATAGCCTGCGGAAGTCGAAATTTCAGCATCTGAGGTAGCAAAATCATAAATATCCTCTTGAACCGAATACCACAAAACTTGTTGGTTAAACACCCACAAACGCCCTGCAAACACAACAATTCCAAGTCCTTTTACTAAACGTCCGTCTGCGTCCTTTGGGGTCATTTTTACAACTTCGGCTAACTCACCTGAATCACTGTAATGACCAATTTCTATTGAAAGCATATCTTCCGAATTCGAAAATACCCATAAATCAGACCACCCTTGTGAAACATCAGTCGCTGATGAAACTCCCGTAATTTTCAAACCATTGACTTTTTCTGTTAATGTCCCAGCTAACCTTGAATATAAGTAAATTTTGCCTTCGGTTTTGTTTTCTGTGTGCACAAAGAAATAAGTTTGGCTTTTCTGTACACTTTCAAAAATATTGATGATTTTTTCATCTGCCGGAATTAAATCGCAAACCGCGACATTTCCTTTCGCCGTTCTAATTCCGACTCCTGAATTAATTTCAGTTGCGAATAATTCGACATTTTGAATATCAGATGCTGTAATTACTGAAGATGAATAAACCGAAGAACTGCGATTTATTCCTGAAAAATTATTACAAATTAATGCAGTTTTCTGCATGATAGCTCCTTTCTTTTTAACAATTATTAAGAAATTCCCATTTTTTTAAACTTAACTTTACAAAACTTCACAAAACGCGTCAAAAAAGGCAATTTTTAAAAAGTTAAATACTTTATATATACATAAGAGATAACCAAGGAGAGTAAACAAGATGTTATTCACAACAGAAACAATTTCAAACAAAGAAATCGAATCTATCAACAACTTCTTCAATGAATTTGAATCTGTTGAAACTGTTTCAGTTGAAGAAGCAAAACAAGAAACAACTGTTACAAAATACATCAACTCTTTAGTTACTTCTTGCTACCAAAAATCTGTTGACGAAATCGCTAACACAAAAGTTGGAAACAAAGTTGTTAGAAAAAGAAACCTTCAACAAGTTATGAGAGAATCTTTCTTCTACGGCGCTAACAGATTTGGTAATAACTTCATCGCCTAACTTTTTCTTTACTAAAAAGAAAAAGTTACAAAAAGAAAAGAACATTTGGTCGGTTGACATAAATAAAACTACAAGATAAATGTAACTTCCAAGTCAACCTCAATAGTTGGAGCTACAAATCTAACGTGTTCTCTAAAGGCTACGCACGTAGACATTTGGTCGGTTGACATAAGTAAAACTACAAGATAACCAACTTCTCAACCATTCAACCATTCCACTTTTCAACTAATTTAAAATTTCTTCTAAACTCCTCAACTTCTAAACTTATAAACTTCCATTCACTCCTCCCTACAAAAACAAAAAATAATAAAACTAAAAACACTCTCTTATATAATCTTACATCTTACAAAAAGTTTGGTGGGACAATATAAGCCAATTATATTTACCCCCATCTTACAAAAATTTTAGCCCCATTTGGGGCTTTTTTTTTGTGCTACGCACGTAGGTATAATAACAAACAGGTAGGATGTGGTAAATCAAAGATTTACCACATCCTACTACTAACATTCAAAGACCTGCACCTCCTATTTAGGGCGGTAATACAATGTAAGCAATAGTTGAATCATGGTATTGTGCAACTATGCACGCTAAATCTTACTTACAAACAAATCTTCTTTTCGCCATCAACTCCTTTCGCATATTTTACCAATAATCTATATGCGGTTTCAGACTGTTTTTTATAAGCAGAGAAATTTTCATCACTTTCTGACGCGATAGAATTCAGCATTGCTCTTGAAATAACCGCATTTTTCAATAATTCTTCTAAATGCGCCGGAACTGAAACAACATCATCATCTTCTTTTAGCGTAAAAATCTCTTCGCCGTCTTTGTTTTCTCCGATACACAATGTAATATAATCAATCGTCACAATTGACTGTTCCTTTGGTGTTGGATAAAAATAGATTTTATCATTTTTAAAATAAAACCCTTCAGGAATACCCGATTTTTCATCTAATTTTTCAGGAGTTTCAATTTGTTTCAAGAATTTTGTTCCGATTTTGACACAATAACCACCTTCTTGATTTTTCTTAATCATACCGCTAGGCAAATCATAAGCATTGATTCGCGGAATAGTAAACAAAATATGCGTTCTATTACGAAAACTAAATTCATAAGAATAAAGAATTTCCTGTAACGCTTTATTTAAAGCTAATACAAGAGATTTTTCAAATTCATCACCTGAAGCTGCATCGTTGTCATACATTGACCATTCTTGCGTTGCAGCCGTGTTATATAAATCTAATAAAGTTAATGACATATTTTCTCCTTTTAATAAATAAACACACAATAAAAATATCTTACTTATCATAATGAAAGTAAGATATTTTCATACAAAATATTATTATTTTTTTATTTTTTCAACATTTTCTTACATTGGGTAACTAAAGCAGCAAGTGTAACTAACGCTTTTTTGTTTGTTACAACTTCAAAAATCAACGTTTCTATTTCTTTTAATGCCGCTTTTGTTTCAGCCCTAAATAATTTTGGAGCATATCTATTGTATTGTTTTTTAGCTTCAATAGTATCTTCCAATACTAATCTATCAATTCCTGTTTTTTTTGACATTCTATCAAGTTTGGCATTTAAACGATTTTTCTTTTTCATTACCTCTTGATATTCAAATTTATCTTGTGCGGAATAATAACTGCTTAAATTTCTCTTTTGTACATAAGAATCATGTAATGCTCTGCGGTATTCTTTATTAACCTCATTATATTGAGTTTCCATTTCTGTTAACTCTATTTTTTGAGGCAAAGTTTCTTTAGAAACAACAGTAATTTTAGGTTCTTTTTTTGCCATAAAAGTTGGCTTTGTAATTTTATCAAAATTCGTTCTTAAAATATTCATATTATAATTAAAACGTTTAAAAATTTTTTTTGCTAATTTCGATAAAAAGTTTTACAATAATCTTAACAAATCTCATTAACATCGTATCCAGCGAACTTCTTCATGTACGTTTCAATTGATGTTCCAAACGCGTCGCACGCGTTATTCTTTCCATCGGATTTCAAATAATTAATTACACACCCTGCGCCCTTCAAGTGCGCACCCGCCAGCAATCCTGATTTTGTTATTGTATAACCGTTTATCACTTTTCCTATATATTTATCTGCGCCAACTGCCTTTAAATATCCCCATTGACGCTTTTTAAAAATAATTTGCGCGTTTTCTTGCGCTTGTGGATTATTAAGAAAATCCGTTATTGAATAAACTCCGTCTTTTCCGGTAAAAATTCCACTCCAATCATTGTTAAAATTCCCTTTTTTGATATAGTAACCTGTATCAATCATCGCCATTTCGCCCATTTGATACTTGCCTGCGTAACCATATTTGTTAAAAGCTTTATAATTGTCGCCTGATTCCATTTTTGCTAATGCGTCTAAAAACTTCATACACTACTCCTTTTCAACTACTTTTGAAAAAATAGAGTTTTCATCCTCCTTAATTTTCGGCTTAATTTTATCTTTTACCTTGCGCCCATTTTTTTCTATGATTTGATAGTCACTCGGACTTTTTTCTTTGAGTGCCATTGCATCATCTTTAGGTAAAACAAAAACATTTCCTGTTGGTAAATATTTGATTTTGTACATGATATCCTCTCTTTTTTAAGTTAATGGGAATGCAAATGGAAAATGGAAAATTGAAAGTGGAAAATTATTTTAAACTTGTTCAAGATTAAACTAGTTTTATAATATATAGTAACAAAAAACGAACTCATCCACTTATTGACTTTTTTTAACAATTTTCCATTTTCCACTTTCAATTTTCCATTAAGAAATGGGGGCTATGCCCCCATTTCAACTAAACTGTTCTTACCCCTGCCCACTTTGCGATTGCAAAAATTGTACCGGCAAAACCTTGAGCGAAATCTAAATCAATAGACCCATCAGCTTTTTCAAATCTTGATAAATCCTGAATTTGAATTGCTGAAATGCCTTTTGGTAATTCAATTACAATATCACCTAACATGGAGTTCGGATAAGCATCTCCGGCTTTTACTGTTAACAAAGAGGAAGCACTTGAAGTTGAGTCAATTACAATAAAAAGTGAATTATTTTTGTTTGAAAACGCATCCGCAATTGTAATTCCATTTGCTTGCACAACAGTAGTTTTTGTAATTCCGATATTTGCCACTGATTCTGTGTGGTCTAAAGTCGGATATTGAACATTAATTATATCTCTTGTCATAAAAATCCTTTCTTTTTGATGTCTTTAAGTTGTTGAATCGTTAAGACATTAAGTTCATATTAAATTTTTCAATTATATTGAAATGATAACGAGTCAGTAAAGCTTTTATGGATTGCTTCGTCACTCTCGTTCCTCGTAATGACTGTGCGTAATACTCTTAAATGAGCTGTCATTGCGAGAGAACCTTTGGTTCTCGTGGCAATCCACAAATACTAAAAGGTTGAACAAAAGGAAAATTAAAAAATTAATTAATAATTTTCCATTTTCTACTTTCCATTTTCAATTGCGTTGAATGTTATCCCAACGCTAACTCTGCCTTAACTTTAACTGTACCTAAATAATCTGCTCTTGGCGCACCAACACCATACAAACCGTAACCTTTATAACAAGTGTTAAAATTCTTTTCAGGTACATAAGAAGTTGTGTTCAAATCTGAAGAAATACCGCCGGCAAGTGTTTTGCCTTTTACGCCAAATAACGGATAGAAAACGCCGTCTTCCGGTTGAGCAATGTTGTTTGAAACAAGAATTTCCCAACCGCAAAGAGAGCCGATGTAACCTTTTTTCAATTCGTTTTTACCTGTTTCTGTGTACTTCAAATCTTCCATTTTACCCAAATAGAATTGGTACTCAGGCGGAATAACACAAACCATTGAACCATCAATCCAGTTAGTATGACCTTTACCGTCACCGCGTTGGAATTTTGCTTGCATGTATGCAAAGATATCTTTCGCAACTGCAGGTGTTAAGGTAATTGCTTCACCGCTGTTGTCTAAATAGTGACCGGCTCTTGTGTATAAGTTTGCATAAGCTGTATCTACGGCAGCTGCAAATTGCTTGATTGCATCACTTGTATAGTCTTTTGCTAATTCTACTTGCTCGTTTGCACTAACGGATGCTTTTAGCATTTTTTCTTCCATTTCTGATAATTCAAAATGGAAAGCTTTACCTCTATCAATTTTAACTTTACAAGTAGAAAGTGTTGCCATTTCTGCGTTTGGCAAATCACCACCATCATAATCAAATAGTGTTAAAAGTCCCGGCATTGTAACATCAACTTCATCACCTTTGTTAATGTTATTTTTTAATTCAGAATGAGCAAGTTTGCCGATTACAAGCTCATTGTAAAAATGTTTGTTGAACGCTTTCGTAAAAGCAGTTGCAATTAGTTGTTTTGAATCAGTCATGATTTTCCTTTCTTTTGTTCAGGAAGCAGATTTGACGCTGTTATTAATTGAAAATGAAAGGTGGAAAATGGAAAATAATTAATAAAATTTTCAATTTTCAATTTTCAATTTTCAATTTTCAATTTTCAATTGTCAATTTTTGGAAAGACTTTTTACAAAAGTCTTTCCAACAGCTCATCCACTTCCTTCTCTGTCATCTCATCCAGCCTTTTTTTAGGCGGAGTTAGTGAAGAAACCTCATTTTTAGAAAACTTCATTGTATCTATTGCAGAATTGTTCTCTTTTTGCTTCGCTTGAGATTTTTCTTTCGCAAAAATTCGAGAGGTCACATAATCTTCAATCAGCTTTACTAATCTGTCGCTATCTAAGTTTTCGCCTAATGCTAAATATGCTTCCTTGTAGATTTCCCTAAAAGACGGATCTTGAAAGTATTGCGGCGAATTGTACTTCTGCGCGACTTGCTGTAAACTTTCTTTCGCTTTTTCAATTGTTTGTTGATGTTCCCAAGCCTTGATTAAATCTTCTGATAACGTGGCTTTTTGCCTTAATAGACCAAGTTCTTCAGATTGAGTGCCTTGAAATTTTTCAAGCTCTTTGTAAGCTTTTGTCAAATCTTCTACTGATTTGAATTTTCCTAAAATGAGCTCAGAAGGGGCTTGTAAATCAGTTTTCTCTTCAGAAACTTTTTCTGCTTGTCCTTCTTCTTTTTGAGAACAAGAGTTTTCGGAAATTATTTCCGGCTCTTGCACATTTTCTAAAATTTCTTCCATAAATTTCCTTTCTTTTTTATAAATTTTCTTCCCTCGCCCCTTGCGAGAGTTGATAGACATAAATTAGGTTAACGTTAATGGTGCAAAGATTTGCACCCTACCTTTTACAAATTTTTAGTTGATAATTGAAAGTGGAAAATTGTTTTAAATATTTTTTAACATTCTAAAGCTCAATATTGAACGCATTTTATCTAAAAATGTAGGGTGCAATTTTTTGTACCATTAACTACTTCGAGATTTGCTTTTAAATTATTGTCGTGCTCAATGAAAACGTTGAGCACGACCTTGCTTCATATTTTGTTACAAATTGTCAATTTTTAATCAAAAAAAATCTTTTTATATATAAGGGTTAGTTAAATAGGTAGATATATTTATGATTAATGCTGTAAAAGGTCTAAAGTTAGTTGAAAATACGATTATGACAGCTACTAAACATCCAACGGACATTCCAAATTATGGTCAAGCACATAGACAACTTACATCAATTTATGACGAGTTGGTGGGCGGTACTAAAATGTTTAATGATTGTCGTAATGGTAAATTAGGTGAAGATGCCGGTTGGAAATTTTTAGAAAAAATTATGAATTTAACACAATCGAAAACTTGGATTGGTGCTAATATTAAGAAACAAGTTGGAAAACATAAAATTCCGCGTTATTTATATCACGTAACAACAAAATCTAATTATGAATCTATGTTAAAAACAGGCACCTTAAGAGTTTCTAATGAGAGTGGGTTAGGTTCTGGTGTTTTTATGCTTGAATTACAAAATATGATTAAACATTATGGCAATCATAAAGGCTATCGTGGATTAGAAAGATTGTTGGGACAAGGACGTTTTCATCAAGATTCCGAATTGGTTTTATTAAAGATTCCCACTGCAAAGTTAGATGCAAGCCGACTCTCAATAAGGGATAATGGAATGCCGAGCGTTGCTTGTATTCCAAATTTAACAGTTGCATTAGGAGATTCAGCAGTAAGTTCTAAGTTATATAAACAAAGAAAAGTCGGATTAGAATATATTTATCCTCATGATATACCAATCAATGAAATATCTGTTGTTGGGTCAGCTAAAACAAAAGATTTAGCTGAAACTATGAGCGACACAGAAGCTTTAGAAATATGGAAAACACTAACACAAGGGAATCCTGAACATAGAGCTTTTGAGGTGCTAGGTTAAAGCCGTAACCGTAAGTCGTGTTCAATGAGAACGTTAAACACGACTTACACCAAACCAAACGCAAACAACTCCCCAAGCCCCTTAAACAAACCTATTCATATATTAACCTTTTAAAACAATTTTCCACTTTCCATTTTTCAATTTTCCATTCCTCAAACCCTACTGCGCGCCACCTTCATTCACCGCGCCTAAAAACCTTTCCGGACTATCCACACCTTTTTGCTCAAAATACCAAATAAATATTTCTTGCAAATTCAAAGGTATCAAGGACGAAAATTTCTCAATCGCTTGTATCACAATGTCCGCCTGTTCGGATTTTTGCGTTGTCATTGAAGAATCCGCATACAAGTATTTATAATCGCCTTGACGAACAAAATCATCAATCTCAATCACTTCTTGCTTGTTTTCGTGGTTTACAAAAACGGTTTCGATGCCGGATTTAAAATCCGCACACAATTTTGCAACTTTTTCCACATTAGGAATAATCAAATCTTGATTAATAGTATCAACGAGCATTGCAAGACGTATCATCTGACCTTGTGTTTTTGTGTTAATTTCGGTCGCTGTTTTTGTGCCACTTGTTTCAACAGAGCCAATCATATTAGGGAAAATTCCTGAAACTTCAGCCATTAAATCGTTTAAAAATTCAATATCTTGTAAGAAAATATTTGAATTAAATGTCAATTGCTGAAAAGCGCCGCTCGGGGTCAAATTGTCACCATATTCGATAATTTTCCCCGGATAAAGATTAATTTCATCCTCATCAAAAAATCCTTCCGGCGCAAGAAGAGGCGGATTTTCATTAAGCGTTTGCAAGTTACAAGTTCTGTTCATTAATTCCTCTTGCAAATGCGCCAAAGATAAAACAGAGTACAACGGACTTATACCGCGCTTGGTTTCGGGATCAGTGATAAACGCACCATAAGAAAACGGGTTAATAATGCTTTCATTTTTACCAAAAAATGCCAAATACTTACGTGCAACAACCACTGCATGCCAGTTATGTAAAACTACTCCGTCTGGCAATTTTAAATCGCCCCAATGCTCTAAAACTTCTATTGTTGAACCGTTTAAAATATCTTTTATTTTCGGATTTTGACTTGCGCTTGTCGGAAGCTCTAGAATTTCGGTTTTTTCTTCGTCCGTAAAATTATAATATTTGTTATTAATAATTTCACTTGCGGTTTTATAAGACCTATAAATTTTTGGACAAGAATCCCAATTATCTTTTTGTGAAGAATCAAAAACTAAGTCGGCAGGATTTACGGCGTAGATGAACGGATTATCATAAATTTTACGTGAATCTACCCAATAATTTTTGCCATTTTTTATAGCTTCTAATATTTGCGGAAGCTTGGTAAAATCTTGTGAGAAAAGGTTTTTAAAGAAATCAATAGGACGTCGATATTCTTCAAACTTCTTTTTCCACGCTGTAAATGAAATCAATTCACCATAAAGTAAAGCGTTATCGATAATTTGGTCACAGGTCTTTTGGTAACCCATTTTTTCAAGAATGTCCACAAGCATTGCTTTTTGCTTATTTGACGCGTTGTTGGAGTCGTGATTTTCACCTGACACGTCGAACATAGAATTAACATTTGCATAAGTATTTCTCCAGATAAAAGCTTTTAGGGTTTGATAAAACATGAACGTTTTACACATTTTAATTTTTGCTTTCCATTTTTGGTTTTTATCGGTTAGTGATTTAAAATCATTTTTGAAGAAAACCTCGTTGGCAAGATTTGACGCCATTTCTAAATTCTCTGAACGTTCGCTGTTTAGCGTCACAAATTTAGAAGAAATTTTACTTACTAATTGCTCTTTCTCTTCTTGCGTAAGCTTTTTGATTTTTTCATCTTGATTAATGATGTATTCAAATGACATATTTTTCCTTTCCGGAGTATACTCCTAATAATTTGTCGTGTTGGATGAAAATTGTCCAACACGACCTACATATCACCAACCACCGTAGGTCGTGTTCAACTATTGTCATTGAACACGACAAAAACTTTTCAAAAACAAACATTTTATTATATAATCTAACAATGCAATATAAGAGATTATTTATTGAAAATTCATACGTTTTTATTACAATCGTAACCGCAAAACGACGCAAAATATTGCTTAAAAACATTCAAATCTTGCGTGAAGCATTCAAACGCACTATTCAAAGTTTTAATTATGAAATTTATGCAATATGTATTTTACCTGAACATATTCACATGATAATAAAACCTTATGATATAAATGATTATCCTAAAATTATTCAACAAATAAAACGTTATTTTTCTCAAAAAATAGATAAACAAAATATTGATAATTATTCATTAACATCGGGTAATGTAAGACGCAAAGAATGTGATATTTGGCAACATAGATATTGGGAACACACAATAAGAGATATTAATGATTTGTATAAACATCTCGATTATATTCATTATAACCCAATTAAACATGATTATACGAATAAAGCTAAGGACTGGGAGTTTTCAAGTTTCAATAAATTTGTAAAACAACATTTTTATGAATTAGATTGGTGTAATTTTGATAATATCAATAAAATCAATGAATTGAATTATGAATAGTAGTTGTCGTGTTCAATGAAAATAGTTGAATACGACCTACAAGCTATAAGCTACGACCTTTTTACCAATATTATCTTAATAAATAATTAAATGTAACAAAATGTTAAAACAAATTTAACAAGCCTCAAATCAAGTTATAGTACCCTTTATGTCCTATATGATATAATGTGGCGGTATGTGGTGGGGCAATTATAATACGCATAATATCTTTAATTATATATAACACAAGATTATACACTAATAACTAAAGGAGGATATAATGCCTGTAAATGGAAAAGGTCAAAAAGTTATTGTAATGGGAGCTGCTTATGATGTTAAAAAGAATTTTTGTTCCCAAAATAAGACTTATACTGTTGATGATTATAATAAAGATGGGAAAATTGATAGAATTAATATAACATCAAAGGATAAAAATTATAAAAAGACTTATGTTGATAGAGATTATAATAGGCATACAGATACAGTAGAAGAAACTTTTTATTCAAATAACGGACAAAAGCCTGTTGTTACAAGAAAAAAATATTTAGATAAAGATAAAACAATATTTAATTTTTATGATAATAATGGTAATCTAAGAGCAACTCATTCATATACATCTAAAGGTAATGTCTTTTCGGGTGCAGATGCAAACGGAGTTAAATATAATGTTTCATCTTTTGGTGGTGAGACTGCAAAGACACAATCTGAAAATTTTATGATAGCATATCCTGATTTAGAGTTATCAGAAAAATATTTTGGAAAATAGTTAGTTTGTAGGTCGTGTTCAACAATTTTCATTGAACACGACTTTTACCTATTCCTTCATCAACCCTTTTGTCACATTGTATAAAATATCAAGCTTTGTAGAATTGTTGGCTATAAAATGCACATTTTTGATAATTTCATTAACAAGCTCTTCGTTGCTTTTCAAATGATTTGTTGCAAAAAGTTCTTCGGTTGTGGTGTTCAAAGCTTTTATAATTTTATCTAATGTTTCGGCAGTAACAAAATTTTCGCCAATTTCAATTCCGCTCAATGTTCTTTGTGAAACATCGACGGCTTCTGCTAATTGCTCTTGCGTTAATCCTCGATTTAGACGCATACGTTTAATTTTTTTGCCTAATTCTTCTTTGACACCCATAAAATACCTTTTATAACATATTAGCTTTTTATACGTTAGATTTCATAAAAATGATAAAATATGTCTTTAAATGTATTTTATATTAAGTTTTGTAAACCTGTAATGTGGCTTTATTTCTATATTATAGCATTTTAGAAATTTAATTTCATAAATTTAAGCAATTTTTGAAAACAAAAAGACTTTATATATACATAACACACGAGGATTTGCAAAACCTAGTATAACACAAGATATTACAGAAAAATTTAAGGAGAAAGAATTATGACAACACCTATCAGCAAAACACAAGTTAAAACACAAACAGCAAAAAAAGTACAAGTTAAACCAAAAGAGCAACAAAAAATTAATAGTACATTTGAAAAGAATGAACCTAGCACTGCGAAATTAGCGGTGAATAGAACTGGGGCTGTTGTTATGGCACCGTTAGCAGCAACAGCTGGCGTATTAACATTAGTTGGAGGTTTTTTAAATGGCGTTCTCAACCCTAACACAACAGTAGATCATTCAATGAATGAAAGTATAAAGGCTGCCGGTCAAGGTGCTGATATGCTTGAAAAAATGTGGGAAGGACGATATTTTTAATAAGTAATTAAATCTCACAAAAACTATCTGTCGTGTTGGTAATTTTACCAACACGACTTTTAAATTTTACCCCCTATACACAAACTCTTTCCCACCAACCAACTCAAATCCACACCTTCTCAAACACAACTCCGACATACAATTTTGAGCAACAGCATGAATATCACCTTTGAACCACTTTAAAGACATTTTCAAACATTCAATATTCAAAAGGTGCATTTTTCGTTTTGCAAAACCGTTCAGGTACAATTTGTTATTCTCATCCACAAAATAATAAATCACCCCAATCAATTTTTTATCGTTTAAAAACAGGTAAAAGAATGTATTATTGACTATGAATTCAAACGAGTTTGTGTCACAAATCCACCCTTGCACTTTTTCATACAAACTCTTGCACTCATCTTTATATTCCCAAAACTCATTATCTTTCGGTATCAAAACTCTAATCATTATTATAACCTCACAAGTTAGGGAGGTCACAGCTGTTGGCGAGTGTAAGCGAGCCTTACAGATGCGGGTGGGTAGTTTCGAGTTGACAGTTGAAAGTGGAAAGTTGTATAAAATTTTGCCTTAAACTAATATTAGTTCAATATAGAAGTAAGTTTATTTTTAATAATATCTAAAATTAATTTTCAACTTTCCATTTTCAACTTTCAACTCATACCTCCGCCAAAACCTCAACGCTACATTTATCAAATCTTCCCCTCACACAACCCCTCCACTACATTAATCTTCGGCTCTTCATTCACAACGACATCATCATCCAAACCTAACGCCAAACGCTGTCCTTTTTGAACCTTGCCGATTGCTGATATCAAAAAATCAATCATGATAAGCGAATTTTTTGGCGCGTCTATAAATTCAAATTCTGCATATTTAATTTCTCTAGCGTATTCGTCAAGCATAAATTCTAAAACACTAAGAGTTTTGTCATAAAACTCTATATGTTTCTGATTAACTTTCTGCTTAATATCTTCAACCTTTTTTGACATAATAAACCTTTCTATCCCTCTTTTTGGAAGAGGGTAAAATTTCAAGTTGAGAGCCAACCTTTTTTATGGCTCAAAACTTAGAAATTTGGATGAGGGTTCAAGCCGTAAACAATATTTTCACCTCTTATTCCCCTTTTACCTTATTCACTTTAAAAAAATACTGAGGGCAAGGGCAACGTATATGTACACAAGGAGTGTGTCACGAGAGAGAAAGGTGAAACAATAGCCCTCAGTAAGATAAAACTTTTTTAGCGAGGCTGTGGTGAGCCTTGCAACTTTATAAATGGAGAATTGAAAATGAAAAGTGGAAAATTGTATTAAAAATAACTGAATATATAATTTGCTTAATATAAACGTATAGACTTAAGAAAAATTTAAAACCATTTTCCATTTTCAACTTTCCATTTCCCATTCAAACAATCGCTCACACAACCTTTCCTAAGCAAAAAACTAAACTTCCTTAACCAACTCCCTATTCCCATAAAAATCGCAAGCATACTGCTTGATAACTTCTTTTTTACCGGATTTAACACATTTATTTAATCCAAACTTCCAACCAAACGGCTTGGATTTAAATTTTGCATAATTAAACTCACGCATAGAATAAACTATTTCATTTTTATGCTTAATAACTAAATCATTAGCTTCAATTCCTGCAACTTTTGTAACATTGCAAATTCCGTCAAATCGCCATTCCGAAAGTTCGCTTACAGGCTTTCCGCAAATAGGACAAAAACCTATTGATAATTTTCTTGATGTAAATAACTCATTGTCCTTTAGATAATAAACGTCATCAGGACGAAATTGATTGCAATGTCGCACAATAATCCTCCGCTATTCTACTATTAATGGGCATAACTCGCCCTGTACTTTTGTGAAGATTTGTCCTACGCAGCGTTTTAGCTTTGTTTCAAAATCAAGTACAAGAATATACTACACTATTTTCAAAATTGACATAAGGATTGTAAAGACTTTTTTACATCTAAACCCAGAATTCAATGTTTGTGATATTTTGGTATAGAATAAGGAGGCTGAAAGCATGAAGGCTATTGTATTTGATAACAACTTAAAATTAGATAAAAATTATCCGAAACCAATCCCTAAAAAAGGCGAAGCCTTAATAAAAGTAACTCTTGCGGGGATTTGTAATACTGATTACGAAATTACGAAAGGCTATATGGGCTACGTTGGTATTTTAGGACACGAATTCGTTGGAGTTGTTGAAGAAGTTAACGACGAAGACCAATCTTTGGTTGGAAAACGCGTTGTTGCAGAAATCAGTTACGGATGCAATGACCCTGAATGTGAATGGTGCGCTAAGAAAAATTATCGCCACTGCCCAAACCGCCATACTTTGGGGATTTGGCATAAAGACGGGTGTTTTGCAGAATATATGACAATGCCGATAAATGTATTGTTTGAAGTCTCTGATAATGTATCTGATGAACAAGCGGTTTTTGTTGAACCACTTGCGGCTGCGTGTGAAATTACCGAACAACTCCATATCGCCCCTATGCAGAAGATTGTTGTGCTTGGTGACGGCAAGTTAGGCTTGACTACAGCACTTACTTTGAATGCACAAAATTTTGATGTATTACTTGTTGGTAAACACCAAAACAAATTGGATATTGCTTCTGCGCAAGGCGTTCAAACAAAGCTTTTAAGCGAATTTAAAATAGAAAAGAAATATGATGTTGTAGTGGAGGCCACTGGTTCCGCGTCAGGTTTTGAAACATCAATGGCATTAACAAAACCAAGAGGCGTGCTTGTTTTAAAAAGCACGGTTGCATCAGGTAAAGAGCTTAACCTTGCGCCTATTGTAATAGACGAAATCACTGTTTTAGGCTCACGTTGCGGACAATTTCCTCCTGCTTTAAGGCTTTTAAAAAATAATAAAATCGATTTTTCATCATTCATAAGCGGTGTTTATTCAATTGACGATGCCTTGGAAGCTTTTGAAGCAAACAAATCAAAAGACAATCTAAAAATTTTGATAAAAATGTAATAAAACGACATAATAAAAAACAAACAAATCTTGGTTATTCCCTCCCTTTGGGGGAGGGCTAGGGAGAGGGTTTTATAAAACTAATTAAAACAAGTCTAGAAGAAATTTGTAAAGCAACTGATGATATAACTTCTTAACATTACTTAACCTCGCATGTTGACTACCTACCTTGTTTATGGTTTCATAAGAACATAATATGTAAAATTAGCTGAAAAGGAAATAGAAAAATGAGACGTACATTAGAAGGAACAAAGATTAAAAGACAACACGTAAGTGGTTTCAGAGCTAGAATGTCAACTCCTGGCGGTCAAGAAGTTTTAAACAGAAGACGTGCTAAAGGAAGACACCAAATCGCAATTTCTGGCAGCAAACGTGCTTAAGATTTAAAAAAGATTTATTGCTAAAAGGGCGACCGCAGGTCGCCCTTTTATTTGCTATTTAATAATACGCTTTCCCAATCAATAAAAATCACCCGTATAAATATATATTAAATGTACAAACTACACTATATAACTAATCCTTTAGAACTATTTATTTACAAATCTTAATGTTTTAAATTTTCAAGCTATTACTTGCTTTTACGAATTAAATTAATCTTTGAGAATTACTTTTAAAACAAAAAGATTGAAAAATTTTTATGTTGTTGGTATATAATTTTATTGGACGTTTAGTCCAAAAGTAGTACACAAAAGAAAAGGTTTAAAAAATTATGACATTACCAAACGTAGCTTATTTCTCTATGGAAATAGCAATGGATCAATCGCTAAAGACTTATTCAGGCGGTTTAGGATTTTTAGCTGGTTCTCACATGTTATCAGCTGGTTACTTACAAATGCCTATGGTAGGTGTAACTATGTTATGGTCTTATGGCTATTATGACCAAAGAATCGACCATTCCGGCAACGTTGAAGTAGCATATATCAGAAAATATTATGATTACTTAGTTGATACTGGTATCACAGTTGAAGTTGATACTTTCGGTGAAAAAGTTAAAGTTAAAGCATTCAGAGTAGATCCTGAATTATTCGGAACTTGCCCTGTTTACTTGTTAACAACTGATGTTGAAGGTAACAGCGACTGGGCTAAGAGCATTTCTCATAAACTTTATGACGGAAATGAAAGAATCAGAATCGCTCAAGAAACTATCTTGGGTATCGCAGGTATTAGAGTACTTCAAGCAGCCGGTTACAACTTTGATGTAATCCACATGAACGAAGGCCATGCTCTTCCTGCTGCATTCGAATTATTAAGACAATACAATGGTAACCTTGAAGAAGTTCAAAAGAAAACTGTATTCACAACTCACACACCTGTTGCTGCAGGTAACGAAGTTCACTGGGTTGATACATTGTTAGAAGGCGGTTTCTTCGCAGGCGCTTCAAGAGATAGAGCTATTCAATTGGGTGGCGAAAACTTCTCATTAACAGTTGCAGCTTTAAGAATGTCAAGAATTGCAAACGCAGTTTCTCAACTTCACGGCTTAGTTGCTAACAAAATGTGGGAATGGGTTGATGGCAGATGCCCAATCAGAGCTATCACCAACGCCGTAAACCTTCATTACTGGCAAGATAAGAGAATGAATGGTGACAAATCATTCGACGAATTACTTGCTGCAAAACGTGAAATGAAAGAAGAATTATTCAAATACGTTGCAAACGTAGCTGGTAAGAGATTTAATCCTGATGTATTAACAATCACTTGGGCAAGAAGATTTGCAGATTACAAACGTGCTTGGTTAATCTTGATGGATAAAGATAGAATCAATAAATTGTTAGATGAAAACAAAATCCAAATCATCTTCGCTGGTAAATTCCACCCTGATGATGTTATGGGTAAAGAAATGTTCAACAAATTATTGAACAGATCTCACACATTGAAGAATGTTGTTGTTCTTCCTGGTTATGAATTACAACTTTCAGGTATGCTAAAACGTGGTACTGATGTATGGTTGAACACTCCATTAAGACCATTTGAAGCATCAGGTACTTCAGGTATGTCAGCTAACGCAAACGGCGCACTTCACTTGTCTACATTCGATGGTTGGACAGTTGAAGGTACATTCCCTGGTATCAATGGTTACACTGTTGAATACCCTGAAATCGACGATGATATGCCTTGGGAAGAAAGACATTGGGCTGATCACAGATGCATGATGGATATCATTGAAAATCAAATCATCCCAACATACTACAACAACAAACAAGAATGGGCTAGAATGATGCGTCAAGCAATCAGAACAGCAGAAGCTTACTTCAATTCTGATAGAATGGTTATTGAATACTATAACAGATTGTATAAGCCAATCGCTCACGATGATTGCTCAGCAGGAGAAAAGAAGAAAGAATTAAACATTTCTGAAACTCCTACATTTGATGCTTGGACTTATTCAAATATCAAGTAGTTTGGTAAAATAAAAAAACGAGGCGATGTTCATCTTGAATATCGCCTCGTTTTTTTATATCAAACATTTTCGGTTATTCCCTCTCCTTACAGGAGAGGGCTAGTGTGAGGTGAATTCCCGTAAGGGTAAAATCACATTATATCAAAACAACTTATCTTATGCTTTATTTTTATGTTCATTAATATATCTTTGAGCAACTTTTGCAGCTTTTTGCAAAGATTCTGTCCAATCTGGGCAATTCTCAAACATTTCTACAAGATTTTTCGCTGCCTGCATTTTTTTATCATCATCTACAGCTTGCATAAATCTATCAACAGCTGTTTTAACATCTGCTTTACTGTAGCGTTGATTTTTCATTGCGTTTCCATCATTATCAAGCAATTTTTCATATTCTTTATCAGATGTTCTAGATAATTTAGTTCCATTTGCTGCATCTAAATCATAGCTATCAACTTCTTTTTGAAGTTTTTCTTTTTCAGCTTTTAGGTCATTAATTTTATTTTTAATATCTTCTTCTATTTCTGTTTTTAAATTACTTTTTGCGGTATTAAGTGCTGTTTCAGCTGTTGTTTTTGCCTCTTCTAGTTCTGGTTTATCAGCAACTTTTTTTTCATAATTTTTAATAAGCTTCTCTTCATCGTTTGTGAGTTCTTTACCATCTTTAGCTTTAGCTGCATCATAAGCAGATTTGTTATTATTAATATAATCTACGGCATTTTGTAAGTTAGAACTTGCAGTATTAAATGCCGTTTGTTTACTTTTTACCTCAGAGTCGGTTTTGCTTCTTGTTTCAACTTCTTCTGCAATATCTGTTTTATTCAAATCACTTATTTCTTTTTCAATTTGTTCTAATCTAGCTTGGTTATTTGTATACTCTTGTTTTTCAGCTTGTTTTTCTGCTCTAGAACTGGAAATTGCTTGACCGGTAACGCCTAATACTGCATTAGCAACTGCCATACCTGCCATAGCATCATAGTTTACGTTGTAATTAAACAAACTTCCGTTCATGCTCATAGGATTAAAAGAGCCAGATGTACCAAAAGTATTATTTATACCTAACATGCCAAGACCTTGTTGGAATAAGGTCTCCCAGTAATTATTTCTAATATTGTAGTTAATGCACATAATTTACTTCTTTCCATCTTAGTCTTACATATATATAAAGTATGTAAAAAATAACGAATTTCAATCATTGTAAAATTCGTTACAAAACTTTATAAAAATGCTATGCGAGAAAAGAGGCGGTTTTTAATTAAATACAGCTCTTACATAATAATTTTCGTCAAACTTTAATTTTTCTGTTAACTCTTGGAAATCGCCGGATAACTTCACCACTTGAGCTACTTTTTCGCGAATTGTATATTCATTTTGTTCTGCACCTTTACTCAAAATAGTTTCAAGCGTTGATTTTTCAACATCCATATAAAAATTCTGCAAAGTTTCTAAACACCAATAGAGTTTAAAAAGTTGTTTATTAATAACATATTTTTTATCTCTAAAAATAAATCTATCTAACTCATCAAACGCATCTTGAGTAAATTCTAAAATTCTTTGCACGTAAATATGTGTGAAATCAGATTCTTTTTTAAGAAGTTTTGCACTATCAACAACAAGTCTACAAATATTTGCATTTATATCAATTGTTGCATCTGCAAAAACAAGCGGGAAATTAAAATAACTTCGACATTCGGGTTCAGTTGCTACAAGTTGATTTATTCTTAAAGCGACAGCTTCTCTGATTTTACCATCACAACCTGTTAAATTATTCATTAAAGCAAGGGCGTCAATCTCGCTTTCAACCTTGTCAAATTTTAAGGCTGCAATTTGACGTTCTGCGATATTTCCATTGTTTAACATTTCTAATAATTCTTCGTGAGTAAATTCTTTTTCTGAAAGTTCACAGGCAAAATCAAAATTTTCATCTAAACTTATATTCAAATTCTTATCCCTATTATTGTATAGTTACATCATATCATAAGGAGTAATGAATTTGGAGTAAAAAATAGTTTTAATGTATGATAAGAATTTAAAAACTTAGTGTATAATAATTCTTAAGGAGACTATCATGAGTATATTTGAAACAATAATGCATAAAATATTAATATTTGAAAAAGAACCACAAAAAATCGGCTTATCACAATTAAAAGATACTCCTGTTGTTAAGCAAAACGAACCATCAATCAAGAACAAAAACGTTAAACTTTCAGATTTAATGCGTAGAGCAAGCTAGATAATTAAATATATTTTGCAAAATATATTTAATCTTAAACGCATGAAAATTTTTAAAATATATGGTGTAAATTTTTGCACCGAAAACAGATAGGAACCGCTTATTAAAAAAGTCGTGTTCAATGAAAAACGTTGAACACGCCCTACAGGCTTGGCGGTCAGACTACCGGCTTGACGTCATTGCGAGAAAATCTTTGATTTTCGAGGCAATCCATAATAAAAAACCTCTTTTGCGGAGAGGGTAGTATTTCAATTATTATCTTACAAACACCAACAACACACCTATAACCGCCGAAATCAAAATATAATACAACGGGTCGCGTTTCGACTTCCAACTCAACAAAAGTAAAACTCCCAGCAAAATCATTGCTTTTATATCTCTGATTTCAGGTTTTAATAAACCAATCGCAACAGAGCTCAGAAGTGCGCAACTGACAGGTTTTAGCGTTTCTATCGTTGATTTAACATAAAAATTATCGCTGAATTTTTTAAGAAGCTTAGATACAATAATTACCAAGAATAGTGATGGCAACATTTCGGCTGTTGTTGCTAAAGCTGAACCTAAAACGCCTGCGCTTTTTAATCCTGCATAAGTCGCAACATTAATCCCGACAGGCCCCGGAGTAATGGAAGCTACTGCCACCATTTGAGTTAATTCATCAAGCGAATACCAATTGTAAACCTGTGAAATATGGTACAAAAAAGGAATCGTTGCATATCCGCCGCCAAACGAGAACAAACCGATTTTAAAGAATTCTAAAAAAAGTTGAAGATAAATCATTTAATCTCCTCCTTTTTTAGAGTTAAACGTTTATAAGCAACTCCAATTAAAGTAAAAATTATGATACTTTGAATAGGAGTGATTTTTAATATCAAAAGAGCAAGCAAGGTTAAAATAAAAATTGTGTAAAAAAACGCATTTTTATTTGATTTCTGCCACATTTCACGCACAGTTAAAACGATTAAAGCAATTACTGCAACTCCAACTCCCCAAAGCGCGCCTTGCATGTATGAATTATTAACCAAAGTGCCTAAAATTGAAGCCAACAAAACAATACTCCAAAACGGAATAAATGTAACGCCTATCATAGCTGCAATTGCGCCCCATTTACCGCGTAATTTGTAGCCGATAAACATAGACATATTAGCTGCAATAATTCCGGGAAGTGATTGTGCAAGCGCAAAATAGTCAATAATATCATCATGACTTACAAGATTTCTTTTATCAACAAATTCATTTGTCATTATCGGCAAAATTACATATCCGCCACCAAGGAGAATCGCACCGATTTTTACAAAAATTAAGAACAAACTAAAGAGCGACATCTTTTTCTGCCTATTTTTGCTATTAATTTTTCATCATCTTCTGGTGTAAAACCCGTTGTTGTCAAATAGTTGCCGACAATTGTTGAATCTACGCAATATCTGAATGCTTTTTCAATAGTTTCTTCCGAAAGTCTGGCTTTCTTTCCGCCTGCAATTCTGATTGAAGCATTTGGACAAGCTATTTTAAATATTGCCAAAGTTCTTAAAACATTTTCTTCGTCGATTTTATCGCCATAATTTTCAAACGGAGTGTTTTTAATTGGCGTCAAAATATTAACAGGAATACTGTCAGGATTAATTTCCGCAAGTTCCATAGCCATTTCAACTCTCTGTTCTACGCTTTCGCCCATACCTAAAATTACACCGCAACAAAGTTCCATACCGTATTTTTTTACAAGCTTTGTTGTATTTAATCTGTCTTCATAAGTATGAGTTGTGCAAATTTGAGGGTGATAAGATTTGCAAGTATTTATATTGTGGTGAAAACGAACAAGCCCTGCTTCTGCAAGCTTTTGAGCCTGCTCTTCGTTTAGAATTCCAATACTTGCACAGCTTTTAATGCCTTCTTTGTTTAATGCTTTAATCATATCAAGCATTGTATCAAAATCGCTTTCATCGGGAGTTTTGCCTGAAGTTACGATTGCAACTCTATTAGCACCATTATTTACGCTATCGTGTGCAGCTTTTACAACTGTTTCAACATCAATCAACGGGAATGATTCGATATCAGTATTGTAGTGTGAACTTTGTGCGCAATATCGACAGTTTTGCGAACATTTGCCCGAACGAGCATTTATAATTGAGCAAAATTCAACTTCATCTTTTAAATATTTTTTTGATTCATTTAAAAGAACATCTAAATCCATATTATATAAATCTAATAATTCTTGTTTTGATAACATAACTATCCTTTCTAAGGTTTGTCATATTTTATAAAATGTCAAATATGACCTACAACTAAGATTTTAAGACAAAAACAACTATTATTAAATAAATCTTTTGTAAATATTTATTGCATTATCATGCAAATCTATATCAATATGATATATAATATAGGTATATGTATATCGTCAAAAACTTGAAGGACTATAATTTGTCCCACAAGCAGCGTATTTTTGCTGGCTACTTGAAGGACAATGTTGATTCGTATGTTTGTTATGAAAAGATAACAAACCGCTCTGCAATGCGTAAATATTTTGCACCGGATAATGAATTTATTGAATATTCTACTGCAATAGCCGAACCGGCAGAACTTTTGGCAAGAGCTTTTGTAAGTTAATTTTTTGAAATTTTGCAATAAAACTTAATGATTTGCCATGACTTACTTCAATTTGTTAGCATATTATTGAGGTATAGTCGATTTTTAAAGGAAATATAATGAAGTTATCAGATATAAAGAAGTGGGGAGGGGCATTTGGGCTGTTTTTGTTTTCAATTATGCCGTCAAATGCTGCGATGACATTTCCGAATATAAATATTGGATTAGGTACTGCAAATACTCCGCAAGATTTTACAAATGGTTTACAAATTCTTATTTGGTTAACAATTTTGACACTTGCGCCAAGTATTTTGATTATGACAACGAGCTTTATAAGACTTGTTGTAGTTTTGTCGCTTACAAGGCAAGCTATCGGGGCGGGCAACCTTCCTCCTAACCAAGTTATTACAAGTTTGGCGTTAATTTTAACGTTCTTTATAATGGCGCCGACTTTTAATGAAATTAATGAAAAAGCGCTGCAACCTTATATGAATAATCAAATTACTCAACAAGTTGCGCTTGATAGAGGGATTGAGCCTGTTCGTAAATTTATGTTTAAACAGACGCATGAAAAAGAATTGGCGTTGTTCGTAAGAATGGCAAAAATAGAAAAACCCAAAAACAAGGATGATGTGCCGACTTATGTTCTCTTACCGTCATTTATTTTGAGTGAACTTAAAACTGCTTTTACAATAGGTTTTGTCGTTTATCTTCCGTTTCTTGTTATAGATATTGTAGTTTCATCGGTACTGGTATCAATGGGTATGATGTTCTTGCCACCAACAATGATTGCTCTGCCATTTAAACTTATTATGTTTGTAATGGTTGACGGATGGTATTTGGTTGTCAAATCGCTTGTAGAAAGTTTTGTGACATAGTATTAAATTGTGAGGCTTGTGTAGACACCTCACCCTAGCCCTCTCCTGTAAGGAGAGGGAATGACCAACTCTTGTTAGTCAAAAGAATAAGTAGAAAGTAAAACAATGAATCAAGATATAGTAATAACACTTTTACAGAAAATGTTCATATTAACTTTGGAAATCTCAGTTCCAATTCTGCTCGTTGGTGTAGTTTTGGGTCTTTTGGTAAGTATTTTCCAAACCGTAACACAAATTCAAGAATCAACATTAACGTTTGTTCCAAAGATTGTTGGCTGCGTAATTTTATTGATATTCTTGATGCCTTGGATGATGAGTATTTTCATAACGACATTTAATGAATTTATGGATATGATTCCTCAATTGATAGGTGTTATATAATGTTTAATTTGGATGTGTTGTTTTCGGTTAGCAATATAATTCTTTTTATGGCAATCTTTACAAGATTGTCAGGTTTGTTTGCCTCAGCACCGCTTTTTTCAACATATCCAATCCCAATGCAAGTGAAAATTTGGCTTGCTGCTTGTATTGCATTTATTTTATTCCCAATAGTTCAATATAATACAAGCTTTGTTGTACCAAATTCTGTGCCTGCTTTAACTTTAATTCTTTTTAAAGAATTTATAATTGGTTTTGCAATGGGATTTTGCGCAAATATTTTGTTTGTGGGAATTGAAATGGGTGTAAATACGTTTGCCATTCAAATGGGATTATCTGCTGACCAAGCATTAAACCCAACTTCCGGCGGACAATCCCCTGTTATTACACAAGCTTATACCTATTTGGCATCTATGTTGTTTATAGGCTTAGGTGCGCATCAATGGTTGTTTTCTGCAATTTATAACAGCTTTAAATCAATGCCTGTCGGCTATGTATTTACATTTTCCCCTGAACTTGTCGGACAAATTGTGCAAATGAGCGGACAAATATTCGGAATTGGTTTAAGCATAGCACTTCCTGTATTTGGTATATTGTTTATTACAGATGTCTTGTTAGGTTTTACCTCAAAAATGATGCCGCAAATGAACATTTTCATGGTTTCAATGCCGTTAAAAATTTATTTGGGCTTACTTCTATCTCTAATGTTTATGCGCCCAATGGCAGAATACATGGGCGTGCTGATTGAACGTTTTATGACACAAATCTCCGGCATGTTTTAAATTTTATTTTAAATGAGATTTTGCAAATTCACATCCGCAATAATTTTGTCGATAAATTCCCAATTCTTTAGATAGTTTATTTGTTTTTAAAAATCCGTCTTTTTTCTTGAAATCAATCGCAACAAATTCTAAATCACCTGCAAGCTCATTGCCAATTTTAGAAATCATTTCAAAATTTTTATGCGGGCTTATAACAAGTGATGTTGTGAATTTATTAATGCCAAGTTCCCTTGCTTTATTAACAGTTTGTTGCAAGCGCAAACGGATACATTCAATACAGCGTTTGCCTCTTTCTGGTTCTTTTTCTAAACCATTTACTACATTCAAATAATCTTCATGTTTGTATTTTTCAACTATAAGGTCCACCCAATGATACATACAAACAATTTTTTGAGCTTCTAGGCGTTTGTTAAATTCCTCTTCTGTATCAATGTTAGGATTACAGAAATAAACAACAGGTAAATATCCCATCTCTTTTAGTAAAGCGATAGGATAACCTGAACATATTCCACAGCAAGCGTGGATTAATATTTTATTTTCTAGGTTTTGCTCCATGTTCAATTAACAAATCCTTCAACTCATAATAAGGTTTTATACCAATAATTTGGTCGCCGTTAATATAGATGGTTGGTGTGCTATCAAGTCCAAGATTGTTTGCTTTTACCAATTCATTTTCAATTTCTTTGGCAACGGTATCTGATTCCATATCTTTAACAAATTTATCTTTATCAAAACCTAACTGTTCTGCTAATTTAAGCATATCTTCCATTTTCGTCGGCTGATTTTCGTATAAAAGCGAACTCATTTCCCAATAATTACCCTGTTTACCTGCTGCTATTGCACCTCTTGCCATAAAGCAGGCATTTGGATGCATATTAGCTGAAACATACGGATTGCATTCTTTATCAAAAGGTAAATTGTGGTGAATTATTTTTATGTTAGAGAAATCTTTAACCGCTTCATGCAACATTATATTTTCCATGTAGCAAATCGGGCAAACATAATCAGAATAAAGTTCTATTGTAACATCAGCATTTTCAGTACCTAACAAGTTCCCTTTAACTCTATAAGGATTGAATTTCATATCACGATATTTTAATATAGCTTTCTGTCTTTTGATATGAGGCACAAAATAATATGTTGTTCCACTGTATACTAAAAATGAAGTTGCAAGTATTACTAATACAATGAATGTTTTAGTATACTGTTTTGCACCGGCAATAAAATCAACAAATGTTGTTTTAAAAGCTGCAACAATTTCTTTAAACATACCGGAACAAGCAACAAGAGCTATTAATAAATCAATAAAATAAGTTATAAAGCATAAAATACAAAGCTTGTGTATTTTAAAAATACTTAGCCCTGCCAAAGTCATAGAACATATAAAGGCTATTGTTCCAAGTGTACCAATGTAAGAAATTGGGTTTTTGAAAACTTCCAAAAATTTAAGCAATTTGAATTTTTTGAAGTAATCAACAACAGTCATGAATAGAACAGTTAAATAAAAGAAAATTCCCCAATACGCAAGTGGAATTCCCCAAAATTGAGAAACTGTTGATCTTGCTGCGCCGTCACAATCAATAAAATCATTTATTGAACAAAAACTTGATAGTGCATACTTTTCATAGTTTGCAACATAATATATGCACGCTAATTTAATGGAAAGCAGTAATCCTATAAAAGCAAGGATTTGTATTGCAAGTTTCTTTTTATCAATTTTCATAAAACCCAACTCCCGTCTAGTCTACTTATCTAATTCTAATATATAATAATCTTTTTTCAATGATACTAATACCCAATGAGTCTAATCAAAAGGTTTTAGCCGACTTAGACTATATTAATCGATACTAAGATTTTTGTTAAGATTTGTTACGAAAATCATACGTTTTGATGATTTTATTTTAAAAAACTACTGCTAATATATATCTATACTCCTTAAAAAACGACGATACACATATCCCTAATCAACAGCTATGCACGATAAAAAGTTCATAGCTTTTTTTTGTGCTACGCACGTAGGCATTAGGACGGATGACATGAATTTTTTCTTCTTGCTTTTTCAAAGAAGAAAAAAGTAAGAATTCTTTAGAAATAAAAAAAATAAAATGTAAATTTTTTGTAACAATTCATTAATAAAAGTCAATTTTAAACCTTTACCTGTTTTATACTTGTAGGAAGAAGTGTTATGAATATACAGCCGATACAATATAATAGTGTTTCCATGCAAGGGAAAAAGGATAATTCGTGGAATCGTATAAAGCGTCGTATTGCTCAAAAAGTACTTGACACGCTACCTTCGCATACCCAAAAAGAATCTGCGAGAAGTCGTGACGAGTGGAATAAAATTGATAATTGGATATCTAAGCCGGCTCAAAATAGAGCTTTGATGGGTGTGGCGGCTATTATTACTCAACCGGCGATAGATTATCATAATCATAAAGTTGATGAAGAAACTCGAAGAATTTCAAGAAATAGAACGATTGCGAAGATTATCGCCGGCACTTGTGTAGGTATTTTAGTAAGAGGATCTGCCTATAAAGCTGTCGAGTCAATGACAAATATCGGTGGCAAGTCAAAATCCAGCAAGGCGTTATTGCCTAAAAAATTTCTTGGTGAAATTAGTAAAAATGAAAAATTCTTAAAAAATTATAGAAACGCACTATCCAGTTCTTTGGCAATTCTAGCAATGTGCGTAACTAACTTTGTTCTAGACGCTCCGCTAACGGTATTTTTAACAAATAAATTAAACGAAAAAAAGGAGGATGGTCATGAATAGTTCTCCTTTACAAAAAGGACTCGAATGGGTTTATAACAGTTTTAAAAAGAACACAGCAACAATGCTTGTAGTAACAGGCACTATCGGTTGGGGTTTGTCATCATTGGCACAAATCGGTGCAGTTATGATAAATCCGAAAATTCCTAAAGAACAAAAAAGTTTTCTTGTGCCTCAAGAATTTTTAGATGCGGTCGTTAATATCGGTTCTTTCTTTATGGTAACTCAGGCAACAAAAAAAATTGTTTCAAAAATGGCTTCAACAGGTAAAATTGCACCAACAAAGGTTCGTGAATTCCTTAGTAAAAATAAAGTCTACGAAAAACAAGTTGGTAAATTATCTCTTGATTTAGATGAAGTTCTTAAAACTGAAAATAAATTTCCAAAAGAGTCATATTATGCTTATAAAAATTTTGCAACTACTCTTGGAACAGTTGGTGCAAGTATCGTATCTTCAAATATAATTACTCCTGTTTTAAGAAATTCAATGGCTTCTAATATTCAAAAGAAGTATTTGGATAATCGTCCTCAACACTCAGGCAATATGCGAGTTTAATTAAAACTGCTTTTTTATAAAGAACAAGCTGTTATTTACATCTTGTTCTTTATTTGTTACTATTTAGTGGGGGATTTTTTATGAAAAAGAAAGTTTCTTTACTGGCTTTAGCATTATTAATGTTTTCAACTTCTACTTATGCAGGTGAAAATAACGACTTACGAACTTTATTTACAAATAACAAAGCAAATATTTGCGGTATAAATCTCAGAACTTTTAACGCTCAAGATTTAAATGGCAATGAAATAATTGATGAAGATGAAGTCAGCGGAAATTTTCTTAATGTGATTGACAGATTAGATGAAATAAAAAATCTTGGCATAAATACGCTTCACGTTCTACCTATAACTCCTGTTGGAAGACTTAAAGCACTTGGAACGGCAGGATCAGTGTACGCTGCGGAAAATTTTTGGGATATAAACCCTCAGTTGGTTGATAAAACTTCAAAACTTACGGATATTGAACAGGCAAAAAAATTTGTTGAAGAATGTCATAAACGAGGAATTAGAGTTATAATTGACCTTCCAAGCTGTGGCGCTTATGACTTATTTTTAACTCATCCCGAATTATTTATAAAAGATGATAAACAGTGTTCAATTGTTCCTACAGATTGGACGGATGTAAGATTGCTTAAAACAGGCAATAACAAAAAACTAAATCAAGATGTAATAGATGCTCATAAAAAGTTTGTTGATTTGGTTTTATCAATCGGTGCAGACGGAATCAGAGCGGACGTTGCGACAATTAAACCTTCCGCTTTTTGGGAAGAAATTATTAGCTACACTAGAAGTAAAGACCCCGAATTTATGTTTTTAGCTGAAGCGTCTGATTCTTGGAGAGAACCACCAAGCCAATATGCAGAATTTACACCTTACGATAAATTGCTTCAAGCTGGATTTGATGGTTATTACGGAAGCTTTTTTAACTTAAAAGAGTGGAACGCAGAACAGTTTATGGAACATATAAAATTTAATTTAAAATTGCTTGATTCATATAAAGCACCAAAAAGTGTAATCATGAGTTTTACGACTCATGATGAAGTCAGTCCTGTTGTTTTGCATGGCGAAAACTTTTCAATCATGATTTCTTGGTTGGAAGCGACTTTACCGTTTAATCCTTATTGTATTGACGGTTTCTTTACAGGTGATGAGTATTTGTATTCTTGGGCAAACACTAAGGCTCAAAAATCCGAAACCGATGATGATACTTATTTTGTACACCGTGGCAAATTAGATATATTTAATTTTTCCAGAAAGCCAGATGGTAAAAATGAAAGAATTTTGAATAACTTTAAAGAAGCTTTGGCTTTTAGAAATGACAATTTGGATTTAGTAACAAAAGGTGATTTTACAGAACTAAAAACCGGCAATGACAAAGTTTTTGCTTTTACAAGAAAATTGAATAAAGAACAAATAATTGTTGTCGGTAATTTGGATTTCAAAAATCCGCAAAATAAAATTACAATAAAAGATAAAAGTATTAATAAAAAGAATGTGTTGGATGTTATAACAGGTAACGACAACATAAAAGCGGGTCATAAACGTTTATTTACGGATTTAGATGCCGGAGAAATTAAAGTTTTGATGATTAAAGAAAGGAAATAATATATGCAGGATAAAATTGTAGTAACAGGCATGCGCCCAACAGGCAAACTTCATTTGGGACATTATTTAGGTGTAATAGAAAACATGTTAAAACTCCAAGATGAATACAGATGTTTTTATTTTATTGCAGACTGGCATGCATTGACTACAAAATATGATAAAACAGAATCTTTAAGACAAGATGTGATTGATGTTGCGATTGATTGGCTTGCAAGCGGAATTAATCCTGAAAAATCAACAATCTATGTACAATCTTTGATTCCTGAGATTGCAGAACTTCATATATATTTAAGCATGATTACTCCTCAAAACTGGGTAGAAAGAGATCCAAATTTAAAAGATATGGCAAAAATTTTGCACTCAAAAGAAGGCTTCGCATCTCAAATTAATTATGGCTTGATGGGTTATCCTGTTCTTATGACGGCCGATATTTTGGCGTTTAATACAGATTTTGTTCCTGTTGGAATTGATCAAGTAGCGCACGTTGAATTAACAAGAGATATTGCACGAAGATTTAATAATATTTATAAAACTGATTTCTTTAAAGAAACAAAACCTTTGTTGAACAATTGTTCTTTGATTTGTGGTTTAGACGGTAATAAAATGGGCAAATCTTTCAATAATGATATTAAAATTGCTGATACTGAAGAAGTAACTGCGAAAAAGATTATGTCTGCAATTACTGATAGAAGCAGAATGAGAAAAGACGACCCGGGTCATCCTGATGATTGTGAAGTAGCTTTCAAGTATTGGAAGATTTTCGGAAGTGAAGAAGAAGTTAATACAATCAGATGTGAATGCGAAAAAGGTCAACGCGGATGTGCAGATTGCAAACGTCAATTGGGTGCAAAAGTTAATGAGAAATTTAAAGAAGTTAGAGAAAATAGAAGATATTATGAAGCTCATCCGGAAATCGTTGAAAAGATTTTGAACGATGGCTCAGCTAGAGCAAGGGAAGAAGCTCAAAAAGTTCTAAAAGAAGTTAGAAAATTTGTAAGAATGTATTAATAATCAAAAGCGTCAATAAAAAGATTGGCGCTTTTTTATTATTCTAAAATAATATTAAGATAAAGATTATATAAATATTTCAAGAAACTTTTATTTTTTATATTATACTTTTTCTTGTAGATAAAATTTATTGGAGAAAGAGAATGACAGTTTTAGAAAAATCATTAATTCATCCTTCAGCGGTAATTCACCCATCGGCTGAAATTGCAGAAGGAGTTACAATTGGCCCTAACGTAGTTATCGGTGAAGGTGTAAAAATCGGAAAAGGTACAAGAGTTATTGCGAATGCTTATATTGAATTTGCAGAAATTGGTGAAAACTGTACAATTTCTCCATTTGCAACAATTGGTTCTGAACCTCAAGACTTGGGTTATAAAGGTGAAGCTACTAAAGTTGTAATCGGCAACGAAACAATTATTAAAGAAAACGTAACAATTCATAGAGGCGCAGCTTGTGGTGATTTTACAACAAGAATCGGTAATAAATGCTTGTTAATGGTTGGTTCTCACATTGCACACAACTGCGTATTAGCAGATCAAGTTATTTTGGCAAACCTTGTTACATTGGGTGGTCACGTTCATGTAGGATTTGGTGCATTTGTTGGCGGTATGAGTGTATTCCACCAAAATATCAGAATTGGAGATATGGCAATAATTAGTGGTTTCTCTGCTTCAAGACAAGATATCTTACCTTATTCAAAAGGCGAAGGCAGACCTCCTGTTCCACGTGGTTTAAATGTTATTGCTATGAAACGTAGAGGAGTTTCTCAAGAAATTAGAACTGCTACAAATGAAGCGTTCAAATTGTTGATTTCAGAAGAATATAATACATCTCAAGCAATTGAAAAAATCAAAGCTGAAATTCCTATGAATGAATATATAGAAAAAATGATTGATTTTATTCAAACTTCAAAACGCGGTGTGCTTCTTAAATCACACAAATCTGGTTATCAATCTTTAGATGATTAATAGTTTAATAAATAATAAAAGTGGCTGATATTTTTTATCAGCCACTTTTTGTATTTAATAAAGTAAATTTTAGTTAACATTCTATTGTTCTTATATTTAATTTTGACTAGAATAACATTAAAGGGTAAAACTATCACATTTTTTAGGAGAAGGAATGAGCGAACAATCAAGACGAAACCCTTACATGGACTATCGAAATGTAGTTCCGTTTATGGATTTATCAGGTTTTGTAGTTAGACAACCCCACGCTTTAGAAGAAAAACCTGCAATGTCTTTGCAGGAAGAATTAATGAAAAAGAAATTTTCTAATATGATTAATCTAAGGCGATTAAAGTATTGTAAATTGTGTGAGGCGTATAGAAATGGAAGAAAATAATTTTCTGGAAATTGCAATTAAAGCTAAAAATGCATCAAAAAAAGTTGCAACTTTGTCAACTGAAATAAAAAATAAGGCACTTTTAAATATTGCAAATAATTTAAAAGCTAATCAAGACAAGATTTTTGAAGCTAATAAAATGGATTTAGAATTGGCAAAACCTTTTGTTGAAAATGGTGAGTTGTCACAATCAGTTTTTAATCGTCTTAAATTAGACGAAAACAAAATGCGTGACATGATTCAAGGTATTATTGATATCTCAAACCTAGAAGACCCTATTGGTAAAACGCTTCTTAAACGTCAACTTGATGATGGTTTAATTTTGACAAAAATTTCCTGCCCTATTGGTGTTCTTGGAATTATTTTTGAAGCAAGACCTGATGTTATTTCTCAAATTTCATCACTTGCGATAAAATCTTCAAACGCGGTTATATTAAAAGGCGGAAAAGAATCTATAAATACAAATAAAGCTATTATGAATGTTATTAAAGAAGCTTTAGCAAAAACCGAAGGCTTTCCTGAAAATGTTTTGACACAAGTTTTCACAAGAGATGATGTAAAAAATATGCTTTCTATGGATAAGTACATTGATTTGATTATTCCTCGTGGTGGAAATAACTTGGTTAAGTTTATAAAAGGAAATACAAAAATTCCTGTACTAGGTCATGCTGACGGTATTTGTCATATATTCGTAGACGCTTCTGCTGATTTAGAAAAATCAAAACGAGTTATAATTGATGCTAAAACTCAATATCCTAGTGCATGTAATTCTGTTGAAACAATTTTAATTCACAAAGATTTTAAATATGAAACGGAATTATTAAAAGCTTTAGAGGATGCGGATATAGAGCTTATAGCTACTCCTGAAAGTTGGCATAAAGAATATTCAGATAAAGTTTTATCTTACAAATTTGTTTCAAGTCTTGAAGAAGCAATTGAACATATTAATGAATTTTCTTCAGGTCATACGGAATCAATTTTGACAGAAGATAAAAATAACGCAAAAATCTTTATGAATGCAGTTGATTCCGCCGGAGTTTATCATAACGTATCAACCAGATTTGCAGACGGTTTTAGATATGGTTTCGGCGCAGAAGTCGGAATTTCTACAAACAAAACCCATGCCAGAGGGCCTGTCGGTCTGGAAGGTCTTACTATTTATAAATACAATTTGGAAGGCAATGGCGATATTGTTAAAGATTATGTTGAAGGTGTGAAGAAGTTTAATCATAAGGATATTTAGATGAAAATTGGAGTTATTGGTTTAGGTTTAATTGGCGGTTCTATTTTTAAACGCGGAAAAGAAAAACATGAAATGATAGGTGTTTCACGCTCGGTTAATGAAGAAGGTGTGAGTAAAGATTACGCGTCATTAAAAGGTTGTGATTTAGTTTTTGTTTGTACTCCAATGAACAAAACGCTTGAGATTTTAGATAAATTGGAAAATTTCTTAGATGAAAACACAATTGTTACAGATGTTTGCAGTTTAAAAGAATTTGTTTCAAAAAAGAACTATAAATTTAAATTTATTCCTTCACATCCGATGGCCGGGACTGAACATAGCGGTTGGGAACATTCTTTTTCTGAACTTTTTGAAGGTGCTACTTGGGCTGTAACTTTAAAAGATGATACTGCTTTAGAGGATTTTGAAAAATTAAAATCAGTTATCAAAGATTTTGGCGCAAATACGGTTATGACTACCCCTCAAGAACATGATAAAGCTGTTGCTCTTATTTCTCATGCACCTATGCTAGTTGCTCAAGCTTTGTGCAAAAATATCGAAAGTAACGAACTTGCTCAAAAACTAGCTTCAAGCGGTTTTCGTGATACTACGAGACTGGCGCTTTCTAATACAGAAATGGCAAATGATATGATTTTGATGAATGGTGAAAATATAAAAGATGTTGTTACTCTTTTAGACAAAAATATTGACGCAATTTTGGAAAGCGATTATAAAAAACAAGCTGAGCATATAAAAGAATTTAGACAAAATCTTTATGCAGCAAAAGTTTGTTTGTAACAAAAGAAAAAATATGCTAGAATAAGCTTATGGAAGGCGTTAATCAAGAGTATTTAGATGAACTTAAACAAAAGGTTCATGCGAAAGTCGAGAATGTTGATTTATACCAGTATAAAGGCAGTGTATCTAAACTGCTCGGCTTGACGGTAGAAGTCAAACTTCCCGGACTTAAAATCGGTGATTTGTGCTATATTGAAGCTGCTAATGGCGAAAAAAAACCGGCGGAAGTTGTTGCTTTTAAAGGTGACGCCGCGCAATTGCTTTTACTTTATGACGGAGCAGGAATCGGTCAAGGTAGCCTTGTTACTACAACAGGCGGGCCAATTATCATCCCTGTCGGCGATTTTTTACTTGGCAGATTGATTAACCCGATGGGAGAGCCTATTGACGGCAAACCTCTAGATATAGAAGGTGCAACTTGGCGTCCTTCAGACGGGCCGCCTCCGGGACCTTTTGAACGTCCTATTATTACAGAAATGTTTTCAACAGGCGTAAGAGCGATAGATTCTTGCTTGACATTCGGTTGCGGGCAACGTATGGGCTTATTCGCAGGTTCAGGTGTTGGTAAGAGTACGCTTCTCGGTATGATTGCAAGAAATTCGGATGCTGATGTTAACGTTGTTGCACTAATTGGCGAACGTGGAAGAGAAGTTAAAGAATTTGTAGAAGATGCGCTTGGACCGGAAGGTATGAAAAAGTCTGTTCTTGTTTGTTCTACAGGTGATCAACCACCTTTAATCAGACAAAAATGCCTTTTGACTGCAACTGCTGTTTGCGAATATTTTAGAGATCAAGGCAAAAAAGTTTTCTTGATGACAGATACAGTTACTCGTTGTGCTATGGCAGGACGTGAAGTAGGTTTGTCAATCGGCGAACCTCCAACAATGAAAGGGTACCCTCCATCAATTTTCTCATGGTTGCAAAAAGTTTTAGAAAGAGCAGGTAATAGTCCAAAAGGTTCTATTACAGCCTTTTATACTGTATTGATGGAAGGTGATGATATTAATGACCCTATCGTAGATACAGTGCGTGGTATTACTGATGGTCACATTTTCTTGTCAAGAAAAGTTGCCGAGGCAAACCATTATCCGGCAATTGATGTTTTAGGAAGTATTTCCAGACTTATGTCTGCAATCGCTTCTAAGGAACATAAAGAAGCTGCCGGAAAATTGCGTAAAATTATGGCTATGTATCGTGAAAATAAAGACTTGATTGACGTAGGTATGTATCAACCCGGCTCTAATCCGAAATTGGATATAGCAATTGAGATGATGCCTAAGATTAATGCATTTTTACAACAAAGAACTACTGATAGCGTTAATATGCAAAATACAATTAATACTTTGATTGAGATGATGTCAGGTGTAGATGTTTAGTTATTTATGAAACTTTTGAAAAAGTGGTGTAGGAAACTATGGCATTATTAACAAATCTTGGTCATTCCCTCTCCTTGCAGGAGAGCGGATTTTCGGTAGGGCGTAAGCCCGTAAGGTGTGGCGGTCAGACGTTACTCTGCCGCCACCCCGAATAATCCAAGACAGGTTTAGGGTGAGGTGTTGACCCGCAAGGGAAAATGTGTTGTATCATAATACTTTATGCTGTAAAAAAAACCACTCGGTGTGTGTTTCGAGTGGGTTTGTTTTCTGCATCCTAATGGTCTTTTTTAGTGTTTATTATCTAGGAGTTTATATGATTTTTGGGGTTTTATATATTTTCTATTCTTTTGCTATTTAGTGTTTCGGCTACACTTAAAGTGTGTACTAATATTATTGCACATAAGAACTTAAAGTCAAGCGTGAGTCTTTATTTATTTTATTAAATTTTTATAAAGGGGCAAAAATCAGTGATAATGCAAAATTGCACCGTTTACAATTCTTAACAAATTAACAAGATTTTATCTTAAAAATAATAATTGTATTTTTTACGCTTGTTGTAGAAAAAGTTCTTTATAACTTTTACTTGATAATTTTTTATATTGTTGATATAGTAGACATGTTGAAATTATTTTCAATGAATTTTGCGCTTGTAGCCCAGTTGGATAGAGCGTTTGGCTACGAACCAAAAGGTCGGGGGTTCGAATCCCTCCAAGCGCAATTTAATTTAAAACTCTCTTAGTGA
The DNA here is from genome assembly GCA_934747325.1 of uncultured Candidatus Melainabacteria bacterium. Lineage (GTDB taxonomy): Bacteria > Cyanobacteriota > Vampirovibrionia > Gastranaerophilales > Gastranaerophilaceae > CAG-196. The sequence goes on from CAKVGW010000001.1 coordinate 79,430, forward strand.
GAGTTTTTTTGTATCAAAGTTTAGTCATTGGGAGTTTTATATGAAAGAGTATGATCACAAATCAAAAGTGAGTTTTTGGCAAGATTTAAAAAGTCATTTATCTTTTTTGTTTTCATATCAAGATATAGACGAACATTTTGTTATAAAATTTTTTGGAATAAAATTCTGTAAAAAACATAAACTTGATTATAAATTTATTCCTGTAACGGAATACGGATTAACAAAAGAAAAAAGAACACCAAAGCTTATTGTGTCTTTGACAACTTTTCCCGCTAGAATTAACGTGGTGCATAAAACAATTTCTACGCTTTTGGAACAAACTCTAAAGCCTGACATTGTCGTTTTGTGGCTTGCAGAAAGTCAATTCCCGAACAAAGAACTTCCTAAATCTCTAACGGATTTAGAGCAATTTGGCTTAACGATTAAGTGGTGTGAAGATATTAAATCATTTAAAAAACTTATTCCAAGTCTTATTGAATATCCAAATGACATAATTATAACTGTAGACGATGACAATTATTACGATAAAAATTTAATTGAAAGATTGTATGAAGAATATTTAAATCGCCCAAATTGCATCCACGCAAGACAAGCGTTTGTCTTAAAGTTGGACAAAAAAAATAATGAACTGTTTATGCAAGCAAGAAATTACACTTATAACTCAACTTATCTTCCGAGTTTTTGGAATGAGCCTGTTGGTTGTGGTGGAGTTCTTTATCCGCCACACAGTTTGCATGAAAATGTTTTGAATAAAGAACAATTTATAAAAGAAATTCCTACACATGATGATTTATGGTTTTGGGGACATGCAATTAGGAATAATACAAAGATTAATGTAATAAAAGATAATTATAAGCTTAAAAATTTGGTAATTGACGGTTCGCAAGAAGATTCTTTGTGGCAAAAGAATATGATTAATTCAACTTCTACTGTCGGTATGACAGGTCGTCAAGCTTTAAATAAAGTTTGTAGCCTATTTCCTGAAATCAGAGAAAAATTAGAAGGAGAAAAACGTGGCTGTTAAGGTTTCTATAATAGTGCCTGTTTACAATGTGGAAAAATATTTGAGAAAATGTTTGGATTCTTTAGTTAATCAAACGCTCAAAGATATTGAGATTATTTGCATTAATGACGGTTCAACAGACGATTCTTTAAATATTTTGCAAGAATATGCCAGTGAACATCTTAACGTAATTGTTATCGACCAAGAGAATCAAGGAGTAAGCATTGCCAGAAATAATGGAATAAATAAAGCACAAGGTGATTATATCGGTTTTGTTGATCCGGATGATTGGGTAGAGCCGAATATGTTTAAAATTCTTTATGAAAAAGCTGTTAAAACAGGCGTTGATATTGTAGAATGTGACTATAGAATGGTATTTGAAAATTCTACTAAAATTAAAAATAGAACTCTTTTTGGTTCTTTGCATACTTGGAAAAAATTTCCGATTGCTTGTGGCAAAATTTTTGATTGGAAATATGTAAAAACTCAAGTTTTCAATGGTCTGCGTTGTATGGTTTGGAATCGATTATACAAAAGAAGTTTGATATTTGACAATAATTTAACATTTCCTGATGGAAAGTGTGAAGATTATCCATTTTCTCTAGACGCAGTTTTATCTGCAAAAAGTATAGTGTATTGCCCTAAAACTTTATACAATTATCTGATTCGTTTTGGAAGCCTGTCTATTAGGGAAGATACTGTACAAGAAGATAAAACGAAGGAAGATAGAATTTATAGAGCAAGAGTGTTAAGGATACTTAAAAAACATAATTTAACAAAAGAACTTTTGGGTTTATATAATAAAACGTTAAGTAGTTATGGTAAAAATTCTTTTTTTGAAAATATTTTTTCTTGTAAAACAAGTATTCTAAACGGTAAAAACTTAAAACGTATTACAATTTTAGGAATAACTTTCCATATAGGGAGAAAGTAAGGAGTTAATATGCCATTTGAATTTGAACCACAAAAAATTAAAGATGTAATATTAGTAAAACCAAAAGTTTTTGGTGACAACCGCGGATTTTTTATGGAAACTTACAAAAAATCTGATTTTGTAGCAAACGGAATTGATGTAGAATTCAATCAAGACAATCATTCAAAATCATCTGCACATGTATTGAGAGGCTTACACTTCCAAAAAGCACCTTATGCTCAGGCAAAACTTGTACGTTGTGCACGTGGCAGAATTTACGATGTAGCAGTCGATATAAGAAAAGATTCTCCGACTTGCGGACAGTATGTAAAAGTAGAATTATCAGAAGATAATAAGCACATGTTATTTATTCCGGAAGGTTTTGCACATGGTTTTGTTGTTTTGTCAGATGAAGCAGAATTAATTTATAAGGCAAGTGGAGAATATGCACCTAATGCTGATTGTGGTATAATTTGGAATGATAAAGATATAAATATTGACTGGAATATTGATTTTGAGCCAATTTTGTCTGAAAAAGATATGACGCAAAAAACATTTAAAGAAATTGTAGGAGTTTAAGATATGACAACTGTTTTAGTTACTGGTGGTGCAGGATTTATAGGAAGCTGTTTTGTGCGTCATGAGTTAAAAAAGCATCCGGATTATAAAATTATCAACCTTGATGCATTAACTTATTGTGGTAATTTAGAAAATCTTAAAGATGTAGAAAATAATCCTAATTATAAATTCGTACATGGAAATATTTGTGATAGAAACCTTGTTAGAGATTTAGTTAAAGAAGCTGATTTGGTTGTAAATTTTGCCGCAGAATCTCACGTTGATAATTCTATTAAACATCCTGAAATATTTGTTGAAACAAACGTACAAGGGACTTTAAACTTGCTTCAGGCATCAAAAGAACTTGGTGTTGAAAGATATTTACAAGTTTCAACAGATGAAGTTTATGGCACATTGGGTAAAACAGGATATTTTTATGAAACAACACCGCTTGCACCAAACAGCCCATATTCAGCAAGTAAAGCAAGTGCTGATATGCTTGTAAGAGCGTATAGAGAAACTTACGGTTTACCAACTCTAAATACACGTTGTTCAAACAACTATGGGCCTTATCAATATCCTGAAAAACTTATACCGTTCTTTATTTCGCAATTGTTAAAAGGTGAAAAAGTTCCTGTGTACGGCGATGGTCTGAATGTTCGTGATTGGTTATATGTTTATGATCACTGTGAAGCTATTGATGTTGTCTTACATAAAGGTAAAGTTGGTGAAGTTTATAATATTGGCGGACATAACGAAAAAACAAATATGGAAATTACTCGCCTGATTTTAGATGCAATGGGAAAAGACGAAAGTTCAATAAAATATGTAGAAGATAGACTCGGTCATGATAGAAGATACGCGATTTCTAACGACAAAATTACATCTGAACTTGGTTGGAGACCGTCTTTAACGTTTGAAGAAGGTATAAAAATCACTATTGACTGGTACTTAAACAACCAAGATTGGATGAAAAGTATAGAAAATAAGAAAGCGAGTTTGGTGTAATGAAAGGAATTATTTTAGCCGGAGGAAGCGGTACAAGACTTTATCCTAGTACAATGACAGTTTCTAAACAGTTGTTGCCGGTTTATGATAAACCGATGATTTATTATCCGATTTCAGTCTTAATGTTAGCAGGAATTCGTGAAATACTTATTATCTCGACTCCGCACGATTTACCAAACTTTAAAACGCTTTTGGGAGACGGTTCTCAGTTTGGCGTGACATTTTCTTATAAAGAACAACCAAGTCCTGACGGATTGGCACAGGCTTTTATTTTGGGAGAAGAATTTGTTGGGAACGACAATGTCGCTTTAATTTTGGGCGATAATATCTTTTATGGTGCAGGATTCTCTGCTCAGTTAAAAAATGCAGTTAAAAATGCAAAAGATAAAAAAGAAGCAACTGTTTTCGGGTACTTGGTAAAAGACCCCGAAAGATTTGGTGTTGTTGAGTTTGACAAAAACGGAAAAGCTGTTTCTATCGAAGAAAAGCCAACAGAACCTAAATCAAATTATGCTGTAACAGGCTTATATTTTTATGATAACAGTGTTATAGAAAAAGCAAAATCCTTAAAACCTTCTAAACGCGGAGAGTTAGAAATTACCGATTTAAATAAAATTTATCTTGAGGAAGATAGATTGAATGTTGAGTTATTTGGGCGTGGATTTGCGTGGTTAGATACAGGAACTCACAATTCTTTATTAAAAGCTGGTCAATATGTTCAAACTATAGAAGAAAACCAAGGAATTAAAATTGCCTGCTTAGAAGAAATTGCAATAAGAATGGGATATTTGAGTAAAGATGAAATCTTACAAAATATTTTAACGTATAAGAATAATGAATATTATAATTATATTAAACAATTGCAAGTGTAAATTATTTTTTTGTTGCATGAAAAATAATTCTATGTCATAATTAAATCAAGGTTGGGAGCCTTGAGGTCGGGAACCTCGTAGTGAATTTGTAGAATTTACTATTTTAACATTTTAAACCCGAAAAGGATGAGTACCTCACATTAATGAGTGATTTTATGTTCGATTATAAATTTTTGAAGAAAAATGCAACGCCCGGAAGCTGGAGGCGTGGTTATGAGTATTACCAAAAAGACATGATTCTTGAAGCTTACCCTGAAAAGAACTTTTTTAAAGGAAAAGTAAAAGGTAACTATCAAGATTTTTATGTTACCGATTTAATTTTTAAGAAAAATAAGGTGGAAGCAAGATGCAACTGTCCTTTGAAAGAGGAGTGGTGTAAACACGCTGTTGCAATCGGCCTAAAAGCAATCGAAACACGCGCGTATGATAATTGGATGTATGAAAAATATTGCGTTGAACCTGATTTATCAGATGTTGATACAACATTGAAGGAATCGCCAAAAGGCAGTTATATATTTCATTTTAATCCTAAAAGACGTCAAAACTTTTTCTCAATCTTAGTTCGTGATAGAGCGACTAATAAGATTGTACGTTCTTTAGAAAATATTTTAAGAGCATTAATTGATGTTCAAAAAAATGACCCGACATTTGAACTTAATGATGCCCAAAAAGCTGAATTAGCTTTATTTCAAACGCTTTTAAAAATTGCAAAACAAGATAAAAAAGCAGGCTGGTATGATATTCCTATTACGAAATTTGCACCGGTATTTCCTTTAATGGCAGAATTAGAAGAAGTTTTGGATGAAAAAACAAAGGATAGAATACAGTTTACCGATAAAGTTTGGGATTTAAATTTAGATGTTTCAACGACAAGTCTAAATGGCGGAACAAACATTGTATTGGAACTTTTTTGGACTCGTCCTGATAAAGATGCAATTTATCCGTTTGAAGAAGTTAAGTATTTTTCACGTCAAATCAAATGGGGAAGATATGAAAATATTATTTTCCCGATTAATATTGCGATGAATGAACTTCCACAAAGCATAATTAAATCAACTTTCACTGACTTAAAAGAAGCTGATGGCGGAAAATTTGTTTATGAAGAACTTCCACATCTTCAAGAAATTATGAACGTAACAATTGCAGAAAATATTTCTAAATTGTTACTTGAGCATAAACCACCTGTAAATATTGTGACTCTTGGGATTGATTATGACCAATCTTTGAAAGCATCACTGGAATTTGATTATTCGGGTGTAAGAGTTCCTTATTCAAAGAGCAAAGACAAATCACCTTATCTTTCAGTAAAAAGTAAAGAGGAAGAAGGGCTTGTTTATTGGATTAAGCGTGATTACGAACATGAACAAATGGCTTATAATATGTTGCTAGCGTGTAAATTTGTTCCAATGCAAACGAATAACTTGGCTTTAGAAAAAGAAACTGCAATTGATTTTTATAACTATTATAAACAACAAGCCGGCGAAGGTTGGATTTTTGAAGAACGTGACGATATGAGCTTCTTTAAATTGTTGGAAGAACCTTTCAAAATGTGTGCAAAAATCGACTTTTCTGAAGATTCTGCAGATAGCATGGAAATTCAATTGTATGGTCAAGTTGGTGAAGAAGTAATCAATTTTGACGATATATACGAAACAATTCAAAGTGGTGAAAAATACGCACGTGTTCGCAGTTTAGGATTTGTAGAATATCCGGCACAAAATATTTATCAAATTATGCGCTCGTTTAACTCGTTTGATGCATATAGAAACAGTGATAATACGTTTTTGGTTAAAACTTATCGTGTAGGTTTGATTACAGAACTTCAAAACCAAGGATTTGAGCTTGTTATGAGTGACAAATTTAAAGGTTTTTGGGAACAAATTTCAACATTCTCTACAACATCTGACGGAATTGAAATTCCTAAAGGAGTTAATGCAGAGTTTCGTGAATATCAGGTTAAAGGTTTCCATTGGCTATGGTTCTTATATCAATATGGCTTGAACGGTATTCTTGCTGATGATATGGGGTTAGGTAAAACGCTTCAAGCTTTAAGTTTATTGCAAAAAGCAAAAGAAGTTGACGGTCCTCAACCGACACTTGTTATTGCGCCTACGACTGTAGTATTTAACTGGGAAGCTGAAATTCAAAAATTTACGCCTGATTTAACTTGTTTAAAACTTTCAGGGCCAGAACGAAAAACTTTATTTAAACACATACCTGAATACGATATTGTAATTACAAGTTATGCGCTTGTAAGGCGTGACATTGCAAAATTAAAGAAATATAATTTTAGATATATTATTTTGGATGAATCTCAAAATATTAAGAATGCTATATCTCAGACCGCTCAAGCGGTTAAAGAATTGCAATCTGACCATAAACTTGCTTTATCAGGTACACCAATTGAAAACAAATTGGAAGAACTTTGGTCTGTATTCGATTTCTTAATGCCGGGATTCTTGTTTAACGTTGCAGAATTCAATTACCGCTATGTTACACCGATTATGGAAAGACAAGATAAGACTGTTGAAAAACGTCTTAAACTTCAAATTTTCCCATTCATCTTGCGCCGTATGAAACGAGATGTTGCGAAAGACTTGCCTGATAAAGTAGAAAACATGGCTTATTGCGAACTTACGGACGAACAACGCGACTTTTACTTGGATGTACTTGACAGTACAAAAGAAGAATTGTTCAAGAGTATTGAACTTAACGGACTTGAAAAGAGTCGTATGTCAATTTTCTCTGCGTTGCTTAGATTGCGTCAAATTTGTTGTCACCCTAAACTCTATGATAAAGAGCATGTTAAAGGTGTAATGAAATCAGGTAAGTTTGAATACTTGAAGAGCATGCTGGAACAAATTATTCAAGAAAAACACAGAGTCCTTTTATTCAGTCAATTTGTTGATATGCTTGATATTATTAAAGGGTGGCTTGAACGTTCAGGAATTCCTTATGAATACTTGACTGGTAAGACAAAAGACCGTCAAGCTGCAGTAGAAAACTTCAACAATAATCCGAATATACCAATATTCTTAATCAGTTTGAAAGCCGGTGGTACAGGTTTGAACTTAACAGGTGCGGATTATGTAATCCACTATGACCCTTGGTGGAACCCTGCTGTTGAAGATCAAGCTACTGACCGTGCATATCGTATCGGACAAACGAAGAAAGTATTTGTATACAGACTTATTACAAAAAATACGGTTGAAGAAAAGATTCAAAAAATCAAAGGTAGAAAACGTGACCTTGTTGACAGCGTAGTTTCAATTGATAGAAATATTACAAAATCACTTACAATGGATGATATTAAAGAAATCTTCTCTGTTGATTAGTTTATTAATTATAAAAAGAAGTACCATTTGGTACTTCTTTTTAATAATATTTATTTTGCCCTATTCATTAATCGCAATTTCAAAACCCTTGCATCAAAAATGTCGGAGAAACAATCTGGCATTTTTAAAAATTCTCTATCTTTTGGTGTTAGATTTTTTAACATATTTTTGACTTTGCCAATATATTTGTTCGTAAGATTTGTTTCTTGTGGGAAAAACATGTGTGACAACGTTGGAGGTGTAGTTGGTTCTTTAGGGTTTAATAAGTAGTTCATGGTTACTGCTAAATCTGTTCTATGAAGTCCTAAAAGACAAGCCATATAATTTTTTCCATTGTCCAAAAGCTTGAAAAAATCTCCAAGCTGATTAACAAACTTTTCTATAGATGCCCTTCTTTCTTCAGCTGTCATTTTTCCAGAAAATGGTGCATTAAAGATTGGAATATTATCTCTAATTTTTAAGTTAAAATAATCTAAGCCATTTTTCTTGCAATTTTGAGCGTACTTAGAATCCTCACTACCTTCTGGTCTTAAATCAATAATTGTATTAATTCCACATTCTTTTAATTCCGTAAGCAAAGTCGGAGCTTGATTAGCGAGCGTTACTCCTCTAACAGAATTAGAATCTATAAGACGAAAATGAGAAATTCCAAGGTTTTTAAGTCTGGCAATGTCAAGACTTCCTGTACTTCTTACAAATTCATCGTGTGCAGGAATTTCATTGTAATTGTTCGGAGCAGCTTGTCTGAAAGTAGTTCCCTTAACTGCGGCAACATTTTTTGAATTAGAAAAAGTTAAAGATAATATATTCATAGTATTTTTTATAAAACACGTAAAAATAAAATTTGCTATCTAATAGAACGAGAATGACAAATTGCTATTGCGATTGCGTCAACAGTATCATCAAGCTTTGGAAGATTGTCACGTTCAAGTGCTATTTTTACCATTTGTTCAACTTCTTTTTTCTCCGCTCTACCATAGCCGGTTAAAACTTGTTTTACAACCATAGGAGTATATCCAAAAGTTGGGATATTAAATTTCTCGAGCACTGTTAAAATAACTCCACGTGCTTCTGCTACAGGGATAACTGTTTTTTGGTTTTTGAAGAAAAATAGTTCTTCAACTGATGCACAATCCGGTTGATATTTTTCGACAACAGTTGTTAAATCGTTAAAGATTTCTAGCAGTCTTTTTGAATCTGGCAAATTTTTGTCTGTCTGAATAGAACCGGAAGTTAATAGTTCTATATTCTCGCCATCAATTTCAATTAACCCGTATCCGACGATTGCCATTCCCGGGTCTATTCCTAATATCTTCATAAGTATAATTATATCACAATATAGCTTAACATTTGCACACATTTTGTGACACAATAAAGAATTTGCGATAAGATAAAACAGTACGTATGTTAAAAGAAAAGGTTTTTTCATGGAAAAAGAAATGGTTATCGGTATTCCGAGAGGAATGTCATTTTACAACAATTATCCGTTTTGGTACGGTTTTTTTACAAGTTTAGGGATTAAAATCGTGTTATCTGATCCGACTACAAAGCAAACTATGTCTGATGGCTCAGCGTTAGTAGTTACTGAAACTTGTTTACCTATAAAAATTTATTTGGGACATATTTTGAATTTGATGTCAAAAGGTGTTAAAAACATTTTTGTTCCATCACTTCAATCTATTGCACCTAAAATTTATAATTGCTCTAAAATCAGAGGATTACCTGATTTGGTTAGAAACGTTATCAAAGGTGATATTAATATTATTGAACCAACATTGGATAAATCTGCAAAAAACCAAGGTCTTTACACATTCTTGGAAGAAGCGGTTAAACCTTTCGGTATTACAAATGTTGATGAAATTAAAAAAGCTTCTAAACAAGGTTGGAAGGTTTATAATAACTTTTTGGTTATGATGCGTTCAGGCATGAGTTACAAAAAAGCAATGAACTATGCACTACAAGGAAAAGTGTTCATTGAAAACCCTTCTAACTCTGCGCCAATTAATGTTGCGCTCGTATCTCACGGCTACAACATTTATGACGAAAGAGCTTGTATGAAGATTTTTGAAAAGCTTGAAAAAATGGACGTTAAAGTGTTCACATCGCTTCAATTAACTGATGAACAAATGGAAGAAGGCATTGCCTCTCTCGGTCAAAAACGTTATTGGGCTAATGAATACGAAATGACAGGTACAGCAGGTCATTATCTTAAAGATAACAAAATTGATGGTATCGTAACTTTAAACGCATTTGGTTGCGGCCCTGATTCGTTGATGATTGAAAGAATTACAAGAAAGGCAAAAGAAGCAGGAAAACCGATTCTTTCACTTACTATTGATGAACACACTGGCGAAGCTGGATTTATTACTCGTTTGGAAGCGTTTATTGATATGCTTTACCGTAAAAAACGTTCTAAGATTATTAATAAAATTTCTATGGACGGTGAATATGATTATGTTCCACAAACAAATATTTGTGATTCATTGTTTGTAGAAAAGAAGTAGTTATTGATAGGTATAAGGTTGACACCTCACCCTAGCCCTCTCCTGTAAGGAGAGGGAATAACCACAATTTGTTAATTCAAAACGAAGGTGAGGTTTTTATAGAATGTAGGTTGGGATTTCAGCCCAACAATAACTAACAACAAGAGAGAATCATGCTAGATTTCAAATCCACTTTAAGAATGGCTATAAATTCACTCAGAGTAAACATGTTACGCTCTGCACTTACGAGTTTAGGCGTGATTATTGGCGTCAGTGCAGTAATTATTATGTTAGCAGTAGGTTCAGGGGCAAGTAAAAAAGTTACTCAGAATATGGAATCTATGGGTACAAATCTATTGACCATTCGTTCTGCATCAGCAAAATCAGGCGGTGTTCACATGGGAATAGGAACAAAACCGACTTTGACATCAAAAGATGCTTTAGCAATCGAAAAAAATGCAAGAAACGTTTTGGCAATCTCTACTTTATCTTCTGAAAGCAAACAATTAACTTATGGAAACCAAAACTGGTCGACAACAGTCTATGGCATTCAGCCGGCTTATTTATATATCAAAAACTATGAAGTAGGTTCAGGCAGAGGATTTGTTCAAGAAGATTTACAAAACAGCGCAAAAGTTGCTTTAATGGGCGCTACGGTCGCAACTGAACTTTTTGGAGATGTTGACCCTGTTGGGAAAGTAATCAGAGTTGGCAATATTCCATTTAAAGTAATCGGACTTTTGGAAGAAAAAGGACAATCAGGTCCGTTTGACCAAGATGATTTAATTTTTATTCCAATAACAACTGCTCAGAAGAAAGTTTTTGGAACGGATTTCCCGGGAACAGTAGGGCAAATTGTTGTTAAAGGTCAAGATGCTGATATGCTTGATGCTACAGTGGAAGATATTAATGAAATATTAACTAACAGGCATAATATCGGAAAAAATCAAGACAAAGATTTTGAAATCAGAAACTCTGCAGAATTCCAAGAAAAAATGAAATCTACAGTGCAAACTTTTGCAATTCTACTAGCCTCTATCGCGTCTGTTTCTTTATTAGTAGGTGGTATAGGTATTATGAATATCATGCTTGTATCGGTTACAGAAAGAACAAAAGAAATAGGTATAAGAATGGCAATTGGCGCAAGAGTAAGCGATATAAGATGGCAATTCTTGGTTGAATCATTTTTACTTTCAATGATTGGAGGACTTATTGGAGTTGTAATAGGAGTCCTAGGCTCTTATTTAATAACAGTGTTTGCACCATCAATGACAATTTCAATTTCTTTATTCTCAATAGTATTGGCGCTTGGTTTTTCAGGCATTGTTGGAGTAGGATTTGGATATTATCCTGCCTACAAAGCATCATTGTTGAACCCAATTGATGCTTTGAGGTACGAATAATATAATTCCACAATAATAGTGTAGCTTAAAGCTATTTATCGTGCGTCTTCGTTTCGGTGCTAATAGCACAAAAACGAAACTGTTTTTTACAATTAACTACTTCAAAAACGCTTCTGCAATAGACTTATTATAATCAGGTCTTAAAATACCTTTTTCTGTAATGATACCGGCTATTAATTCGTGCGGAGTTACGTCAAAACCTGGGTTAATTACATTAATACCTTCTGCGCAAATTCGTTTGCCATTGATATGAGTAACTTCTTCGTGCGAACGTTCTTCGATTGGAATTTCCGCACCTGTTTTAATAGATGTATCAATTGTTGAAAGAGGAGCTGCTATATAGAATGGAACATTGTGATATTTTGCAGCAATCGCTACCGTGTAAGTTCCAATTTTGTTTGCAGTGTCACCGTTTGCGGCAATTCTATCTGCACCTACTACAACCATATCAATCATGCCTTTGCTCATAAAATATGAACACATTCCGTCTGTAATCAATGTTACTGGAATTCCGTCCATCGCAAGTTCAAAAGTGGTAATTCTTGCACCTTGTTGACGCGGACGAGTTTCATCTGCAAAAACTTGAATTGTATTATCTTTAGCGAAAGCCGAACGAACAACGCCGAGAGCCGTACCGTATCCTACCGTTGCCAAAGCACCCGCATTACAGTGAGTTAGGATTGTTGCACCTTTTGGAACAACTTCAGCACCGTAATCGCCAATTTTTTTATTAATTTCGATATCTTCGTTTTCTAATTTAATTGCATTTGTTTTTAATTCAGCAATAATTCCATTTATATCAGATTTAGAATTTCTGATAACTTCTTCTTGTTTTTCAACCGCCCACATCAAATTAACGGCAGTAGGACGTGAAGTTTTCATGTATTCCGCTTTTTCAAGCAACCAATTTACAAATTCTTCTCTTGATGTGATTTCTTTTGCGCCTTCTTGAGCAAACAAAATTACGCCGTGTGCGCCTGCAATTCCGATAGCAGGTGCGCCGCGAACTATCATGTTGCGGATTGCATTAAACATATCTTCGCCCGTTGTAATATTTACGAACTTGTATTCATAAGGTACAACTGTTTGATCTACCATTTTTGAATACGTATCAACCCATTCGATTGTTTTTATTTTAGATTTAAATTCCATTATTTTCTCCTGTTATTTTATTTGCCCCTTTTATTTCAATCTCCCGCAAGGAGCGAGGGCTATCCATAATGTAGGGTGCAATTCATTGCACCAATAACTTTACTTGATTTCAAAATCCACACTGGTATTTTGATTATTTTCTTTTTTTATACCTGTAATAAGCTCGTAAACATAAGCTGTTACCAAACCTGCAAATCCATTAAATAACGCACTTATACCTGCCATAAGAATCATAAGAAGCAACATTACGATAAAAGAACCAAAACTTCCCATAAAAAATCTTAAAAAACCTTGTGTATATGATGGAATCAGCCATCCTAAAAGCATACTTATCGGCGCATAAACTACTGAAAACGCTATAAATGATACAAATCCGATTACAGCTCCAAAAATACAGCCTTCTCTTACGCTAATAATTCCGATTAATTCGTTTTGCTTAAGATACGCAAGTACAAATGCTGATAAACACAATATCAAAACCATAAAGCTTAAAAAGCTTACGTAAGGTACGATTGTTATGAGTCCTAAAATAACGCCTGCAAATGCGCTTAGGATTGATAATTGTTTTAAAAGTAGTAAGTTCATAGTTTTTCCTTTTTTATCAAGCCCCCACCCGAATTTCTAAGTTTCCAACCTTACGGCTGTCAACAAGAAATTATACCCTCCCCCTAGGAGAGGGGATTTGCTTTATTCTGCTGAAATATAACCTCTTAATGCAGTATACGCTGCTACATAAGGAGAAGCCAAATAGATAAATCCTTTTGTATTTCCCATTCTGCCTTGGAAATTTCTATTTTGAGTAGCCAAACAAACTTCTCCATCACCTAAAATTCCGGCATGAACACCAACACAAGGCCCGCATCCCGGAGCTAAGATAGCTGCGTTAGCTTCTACGAAAATATCAATCAAACCTTCTTTTAAAGCCTGTTTAAACACATCTTTTGAAGCAGGAGAAATTAACATTCTAACATCAGGATGAACGGTTTTACCTTTCAAAATATTGGCAACAACTCTCAAATCCTCAATTCTGCCATTTGTACAAGTCCCAACATAAACTTGATTAACTTTAACATCTTTTAATTCTTCTACGCGTTTTGTGTTGTCAACTGTGTGAGGGCAAGAAACCGTATGCGGTACATCTTCTGCGTTAATATTAATAACTCGTTCGTAAACAGCGTCTGAATCAGGTAATATTTGTCTGAATTTATCTTCACGTCCGCGTTCCTTCAAAAATGCTTTTGTTTTATCGTCTGCAATGAACAAACCGCATTTTGCACCTGCTTCTACTGCCATATTCGCAAGCGTAAATCTTTCTGACATTGTCATGTTGTCAATCGTGTCACCTGTGAATTCCAATGCCTTATAAGTTGCCCCGTCTGCGCCAATCATTCCGATAAGATGAAGCATCAAATCTTTTGAACAGATACCTTCTTTGAATTTTCCTGTTACAACGATTTTAAATGTAGCAGGAACTTTCAACCAAGTTTTGCCAAGAGCCATCGCGACTGCAATATCGGTAGAACCCATGCCTGTCGCAAACGCGCCTAAAGCACCTGACGTGCAAGTGTGAGAATCCGCACCAACTAGGACTTCACCGGGGTTAACAAATGTTTCAATTAATCTTTGGTGACAAACCCCTGCGCCAACGTCTGAAAGTACAGCGCCATATTCCTTATGGAATTCTCTAAGCACCATGTGTGTGTTAGAAAGCTCTTTTCTCGGACTTGGAGCAGCGTGGTCGATGAATAATATAGTTCTCTCGGGATTATTTAGTTTAGATTTACCAAGTTTTTTAAATTCTTGAACCGTTAAAGGCCCGGTTCCGTCTTGAACAGCAGAAACATCTACTTTAGAAATAACAAGCTCACCTGCATGCACTTGCTTACCTGCGTGTTCTGAAATAATCTTTTCTACTAATGTTAATCCCATACTCTAATCTCCTAAACTCGTTAATTATTTTAGCATAAAAAGAGGTAATTAAAAATATGTAGGTGTATTTATGTTAAAATAATTGAAGTATAAATGGGTAAAAATAACCTGCTTAAAATGGATTGCCACGGGCAAAACGCCCTCGCAATGACAGTACACTTGAAGGTCTGACGCCAAGTCATTGCGAGGAGCAACATCTAAAATTAGCGACGAAGCAATCCACAAAATCAGCTTTAATCGAGCATAGTAAGCGCATTCCCTCTCCACGGGGGAGGTATAGATAGAATTAAAACTTAATTCTCGCCCACAATATCCATTTAGTGGGAGAGATGTCACGATAGTGACAGAGAGGGAATGGTAGGGTAAAATGAAACAAAAAAAGACAATATTATTATTTACAACAATTTTTCTAATCTGCTTAATCCTTTCCTGCCTTACCACAAACTATGATTATGACTTTTTCGCTCGCATAATCGTTGGCGAACGTTTTATCGAACAAGGCATTTTGCCGTTCAAAGATTTTTTATCTTACACACCGACTCATCCTTGGTATGACCATGAATGGGGTTCTGGCGTCGTATTTTATTTATTACTAAAATATTTTGGCGCATTCGGAACAATTCTTCTTCAAACAATTTTAATGTTTGGAACTGCGCTTTTTGTAATCAAAACTCAAAAACTCCAAAAACACACTTATCCGACTTCATTACTTTTCATTTCAGCTTTTCTTTTGATGTTTTATCACCTTAATTCATCAGGAGTTCGTTGTCAGCTTTTTAGCTTTTTCTTTTTTAGCTTGTTTTTATACCTAATGGAAAAGCTAAGAAAAAATTATTCAACAAAACTTATTTGGTTCATTCCCCCTATCGTAATCTTATGGAACAACCTTCATGGCGGAGTTGTTTCGGGCTTAGGTTTAATTTTTATGTATCTAGCGGGAGAATTTTTGAGCAAACGCCCTTGGAAAAAATACTTTGCTTTGCTTGCAATTTCAACTCCACTATTAATCATTAACCCTTATGGCTTAAAGTATTTAGACTTTTTATTCAGTGCAACAACGATGAATCGTAAATACGTTGTTGAATGGTGGAGCTTTTTAGCAAAAAGACATTTTTTGCATTATTTGCCGATTAGTTTATTTTGTATGTTTGGAACAGTAACAAACTTTATTTCTAAAAAGAAATTAGACCTAACAAAAACAATTGTACTTGTAGTAACCTTATATTCAGGTTTAGCGCATGTGAAATTGCTTTCTCTATCTTTAATTACTGTTTGCGCATTATGTTATAACGACATCTTAAGATTATTTAATCGTTTTCACAAAATATTCAAAACTATTGAAAAAACTCTTTATCCTGCAGTTATTGTACTTGCTTTGTTTGTAATTCCACTTTCATCACCTGCTTATCCGAGATGTGACGCAAAAAAATACCCTTTAATGGAAACAGAATTCTTAAAAATAAATGATATTAAAGGTAATGTAGTTGTACCATTCGGTTTAGGGAGTTATTTTTCATACAAACTTTATCCAAACAATCTGATTTATATGGATGGCCGTTATGAAGAAGTTTATAACGATAAAGAGTTTTTGACTCTTCGTGATTATGAACTTGCAGAAAATAATTGGCGCGATATTATTAAAAATTATCAGACAGAGATTTTAATGCCACTTAAGTCAATTGAAGTTTACAATGTTTTACAACAAGATTCTGATTGGGTACAAATTTATGAAGGAAATGTTTGTGGTATCTTTGTAAAGAAAGGTTGTGAAAAAACTTCATATATTGAACCAAATCACGATATTAATTATTATAAAAGAACAATGTTTGATAGTGTAACATTTGGTAAGAAACTAAAATTTATGGTGAAAAATAATGACTAATCCATTGAAATATACTTGTTTGTTTGGCGGTGGTGCTATTCGAGGAATGGCTTATATTGGAACAATTCGAGCTTTAGAAGAGTTAGGTATTGAATATGATATAATCGGCGGTTCTTCAGTTGGCTCCGTTATAGCATCTCTTGTTGCTTGCGGTTATAAATCTTATGAATTAGAAAATATTTTTATGAAGGTTAATTTTGACTTGTTTAAAGATATTCACTTGGGTTTTGGTAAAGCTTTTGCGCTATCAAAAGGTGAAATTTTCCAAGATTGGTTAAATGAACTTTTGTCAAAAAAAGTTGAAAATGTTAAAGGACGTAATATTGATTTTGAAGACTTAGAAAAAAATCTTGTAATAATAACAACAAATTTAACGAAGTTTTCTTCTCAAGAATTTTCAAAAAATGTTACACCAAAATTCGAAATCGCGCAGGCAATTAAGATTTCTTCAAGCATGCCGGGGCTTATGGCACCATATAAATATGACGATTCTTTTTTAGTTGATGGAGATTTACAAAAGGCTTCTCCTATGTGGAAATTATCAGAAAATTTAGACAGCTCTGAAAGCCGAATTTTGGAGTTTCGTTTAGAAGGTGATTACAGCAAAGATGAATCTAATCCGATTTCGTTTATTAATACTATTTATAGTTGTGTAACTGATGTTGCGACTGATTTTGTAACTGAAATGTTCGGTTTAAATGACCGTTATGATTGCGTAAGGATTGATACTGGTGATGTATTTTTTGCAGATTTTAATTTAAATAAAGACGCTAGACGCAATTTGATAAATGTTGGTTACGAGCAAACAATGAATTATTTTAAAAATGTTTTGCCGAAGAAAAAAGAAAAGCTTTTAGAAGTTTATACTCCGATTTCAACATATCTAAAAAAAGCATTAAAGGGATTAAAAGCCAATAATGTTGAAGAAGTTCAATGGTGGTTTGGGGATATTTTTACTGTTTTATGCGAAAATAAAGAAATTGTTGATCCACAAATTTACAATAAAATTAAGGAATTAAAAAATGATTTAGTCAAAGCAACTTCAACAATTTTGTTTTTCCATACTTGCTTTAAAGGTGCAAAACGACTTGAGGCTCAAATGAAAGATGTCATAATGACTGTTGACACAAGAATTACAGACTTAAAATTGTATTTGCAAAATGCTGCTTAATTGTTAAGTTTTGTAAAAATATCTTAAAAAAACGGCGTTTTGTGTAATATTTCTTAACAAATGTATTGAGAAATATATACTTATGATATATCATAAGTATATAAGAAAACGTTGTTATGTGTTTATCTTAATTCGTGTATCGTTTCCCCGTTAAAAAATTATTCCCCCATTTACCCATAGGAGCTTATAGTATGAAAGAACAATTTATCTCAATGAAAACAACATCAAACCCTGCAAAATTCGTTTCAGGCTGTGAAGAAATCAGTGCTTATTCAAGAAAAGCAAACTCATTCAAATCTTTGAGTGCAGATGAAGAAAAAGAAATTGCAACAAAAGCAAAAGCCGGTGACAAAGTCGCAAAAAAAGTTTTGGTTCAATCAAATTTAAAATTAGTTTTGACAATTGCAAGGAAAGTTATCCATGTTGCCAAATTACCTATGATTGATTTGATTCAAGAAGGAAATTTAGGTTTGATGGTTGCTGTAGAAAAATTTAACCCTGAATTGGGTTACAGATTTTCTACTTATGCAAGCTGGTGGATTAAACAAGCTATGTTTAAGGCAATTTCAGAACAATCATACTGTATGAAAATCCCTGTATATATCCAAGAAACTTTATCAAAATTTTCAAAAGTAAAAGCTGAAATGGAAAGAGCTTACAATTGCCAAGTAACAAATAAAGATGTTGCAGAAAAAATGAACTTAGAACCTGAAAAAATTGATACATATTTATCTGCTTATTCGACAACAGTTTCAATTGAAGGTAATTTTGACGGCAAAAATGGCAGTGAATTAAATGTTGCTGATATTTTGGAAGATGAAAACACTAACGTTGAAGAAGATATTGAATATGAACAGTTGAAAAATGATTTGAGCAATGTTGTTTCAACTTTGAAGGATAGAGAACAAACTGTTATTAAAATGCGTTTTGGCTTGGGTGATTTTGCAAAAACAACATTGGAAGAAATCGGCAAAATGTATGGTGTGACCAAAGAATGTATTCGTCAAACTGAAGCTAGAGCTTTGAATAAATTAAGAAACAATTTGGTTTTGGCTTGTTATGCGGATTAATTTGTTCTTAATGAGAGGGCTAGGGTGAGGTGAAAATCTATAACAACAAAAAATGCGCTTTATGAGCGCATTTTTTGTTGTTATATTATATATAATTATTTTTACATTTTTTCAGGTGCTGAAACTGCTAAAATATCAAGCGCATTTTTTAATGTTGTCTTGATTGCAACCATCAATGCTAATCTTGATTTCATCAACTCCGTATCATCACAAATAACTCTATTTGAGTTATAGAATGAATGGAATTCAGCAGCAAGTTCTTGAACATATCTGCAAATTGTATAAACAGTTCTATTTTGAGCAGAAAGCACGATTACTGATTTAAACTCTTCCAACTTCAAAATCAATGATTTTGCACTGTCAGCAGTTTTTAAAATAATATCTTTATCAAAATTATTAATCAAATCATCCAATTCTGCTTGAGTCATAGGTGCCGGTGTTTT
>CAKVGW010000002.1 GCA_934747325.1 uncultured Candidatus Melainabacteria bacterium
GATAAACTTTGCAAAGCCGCTCTCGGTTTAACGCTTCAAGAAGCAGAAAGTGCATTTGCTCTTGCAATGGTAAATGATGGCAAAATCGACATGAAAGATTTGCCTGTAATCTTGGAAGAAAAAGTTCAGGTAATCAAGAAAACAGGCATTCTAGAATTTATAAAATCAGAATATTCAATGAAGGATATTGGTGGCTTGGATAATTTGAAAAATTGGCTTCTAAAGCGTAACAACTCTTGGTCTGAACAAGCTAAAAAATATTGCATTCCTGCTCCAAAAGGAGTTTTAGTAACTGGTGTTCCTGGTTGTGGTAAAAGTTTAACCGCAAAAGCAATGAGTACAATTTGGCAATTACCTTTATTAAAGCTTGATTTCGGTAAAGTTTTTTCAGGACTCGTTGGAAGTTCAGAAGAAAATATGAGGAGAGCATTGGCAACAGCAGAAGCAGTTGCTCCATCAATACTTTGGATTGATGAAATTGAAAAAGGATTAAGCGGGCTCGGTTCAAATGGAGATAGCGGTGTTTCTTCAAGAATCTTTGGTCAATTCCTTACTTGGATGCAAGAAAAAGAATCCCCTGTCTTTGTAATTGCAACCGCAAACAACATAAGTTCACTACCACCAGAGCTATTAAGAAAAGGACGTTTTGACGAAATATTTTTCGTAGATTTACCAACTTTTGAAGAACGAAAAGAAATTTTCAAATTACATCTTGAAAGACGTTTAAAAAGCAAAGAAGTCGCAAGTGAAGTTATTGGTATAAAAAACTTATGTTCAGAACTCGCAAAAATGACTGAAGGATTCATCGGTTCTGAAATTGAACAAGTTGTTATATCTTCTCTATGTGATGCGTTTTTTGAAAATAGAGCATTGAGTTTTGATGATTTAGCAAAAAATATCTCTAACACAGTTCCATTATCTACAACACAAAGAGAGCAAATCTTATCACTTAGAGCATGGGCGAATGTTAGAGCAGTATCCGCTACAAAAACTTCTAACCTGAAGGAATACGCAAAAGATATTAACGAAAATAATATCTCTGCAAGTCGTGGCGGACGCACACTCGACTTCTAGGTGCTACGGTGCTACGCACGTAGATACTTGGTCGGCTGACAATTTAATACTACAAGTTTAAATTAAGACTACAAGTCAGCCTCGATGGTGAAACTACAAGTAAAAAAGAATAAATAGGAGAAATATATGTCTTGTACAGTTTTTGCAGTACCTTATGCACTGGCATGGGTGGTTGGAGCAGTTATAACAGGTGCAATATCCATGCGTGATAATCAAAATAATTACACCAGCACTTATGATACAGATAGAATTATAGAAGAATACGGACGTCTTAATAATAATTGTGACGATATTAACATTATAAATACTCAATCTTTAATTGAAAAAACATTTGAAACTCCATTTGTTGATAAAAACTTATTAATTAAAACTCTCGAAGAACACGGAGTAACTGATATTCAAGAAAATGATTTTGGTAAAATCAGCGGTAAAGTGGATAATTATAATTTAAGTTTTGAAAAACAAGAAACAGATAAACCTTATTCTCTTAAAATTTCTTGTTATGAATCTTATAACGCAGAAGAAAAAATTGGAGATTTAAGTTCTGAATACGCACTTAATGTTCAAGAAGATGCGTACTTGAATATTGTTGAAAAACTAAAAGCCAACAACATGGAAATTGAAGATGAAGAAGTGATGGACGATAACACAATCGTGTTAACAGTGAATCTTGAGTAAGGAGTTTTTATGAGCGGAAAGAAATTAAAAATAAAATTGTTACCAAACGGTGAAATTCAAATGGAAACACAAGGTGTAAAAGGTAAAAAATGCTTGGATTATATTGATGTATTAAAGAAACTTGTTGATGTAAAAATTACCGATACTCAGCTTTCGCAAGAATATTATGAAACTGAAAGTGAAGTTACAAATTCAGATAATGCAGAAATCAGATTAGATTAATAAAAAAATTCCCTATCTCAAAAGGTAGGGAGTTTTTTTATTTACAAATATTAATATTTGTAAATAAAAGGCAATTTTTTATTTGTTGATGTTTTTATATAAATATAGTGTGGAGGTTATTCTATGTTTGAAGTTAATAACGGTGTAGCAAAAATTGACGGTTCTAAAGGAAAATATGATAATAAAGTTACGGATCCATCGGTAAGATATGGAAGAAATGCCGTTGAAAACTATTATACATATTTAGAAAAACCGTTATTAGACGATAAAATGACAACAGCTCCTATTTTAGATTTTGGTTTAAATACAGATGCGGCAAAAAATAATGAAGATAAATTAAACAAGTTCTTAAAAGAAAATGACGAATATTTAAATGCTTTACCTCCTCTACAATATGAATATCGTTACATGCCTCAAGGTTCTGTAAATACAAAAGCGGTGTTAGGTGCAGCTTATGAAGAAATGGGTGGAAACAAAGAACTATCGGTAAAAGAATTAGATAGCAGATTCGCGCCGGATGATAATTTTACATCTAAAGCATTGGACTTAAATAATGACGGGAAAGTCGATGTAGCAGAATATGGTTCAAGTATTTTAGCAGCTGATATGCTCAGCAAATCTGAAACACCAAATCCTGCCAATGTTGATGGTACAATAAATAAGAAAGGTTTTGATGCAGTTTTGTCTTATACACAAAAAAGTAATATAGCCGCTGCAACAAAATTGTATTCAAATATTTATAATACATACAATTTAGGAGAAGCTCAGAAAGATTTTAAAGCCGATTAGCAAAAAATAATTTCACGAGTTTTGATGAGAAACAGTATAAAGGAGAAAACATGAATATATCAAGAACCATAGAGCAGGGTATTGTCATGACTGCAGGTGTAGCAACCCTGGCTTGTGTTGCATTTAACAGTTGCTCAAAACAACAACAAGAAGATAAGCCAATTCAAGAACGTAAGGATAGTATAGATATAACCAAACCTAATCTTCCTGTTATGAATAAAGATTCTATTTATTATTTAGGTTTGGATGGAAAACTTAATAGTGCTATCAATTCAAGAGAGGTAGCAGCTGTATATAATGCTATTTCAAAAATGTCAACAAAGGAGAAGCCTGATATCTCTGACACAGATGATTTTTATTTAGAAGTTCAAAAAAACATACAAGCTGATCGTGATGATAAAAATATGTGGGTTCAACCAAGAATAGAAAAAAATGTTTTTAAAACAAGATTATCTGATTATTTTGATAAGATTTTTCAACTATATACAAAATCAGGAAGTGACGGAGGTTCTATAATTACAGTTAAAGAGTATACCAAAATGATGGATGCTTTTTCTGTAATAAAACCTTGTGGAAAAGATACGCCATAAATAATTATAGATTATTTTATAGATTAAAAAAGGTAGGTTTTAAAACCTACCTTTTGCTTTTTATTCTTGAATAACTTTTATCCAACCTCCCGGAGCTTCTATTTTCCCCATTTGAATTCCTGTTAAAGTGTCATAAAGTTTTTGAGTTATTTCACCCATTTTTTCCATGCCAGAAGGTAGTAAAATTTCTTTTCCGTGGTCAACAATTTTACCTACAGGAGAAAGAACCGCTGCTGTTCCGCATAATGCACATTCCTTAAAATCTTTAACTTCCGTGAACGGAATTTCTCTTTCTTCTGCTTTTAAGCCTAAATAATGCTCTGCAACGTACATCAACGAACGTCTTGTAATTGATGGTAAAATTGTGCTTGATTTTGGTGTTACAACTTTATTATCTTTTGTTACAAATATAATATTAGCTCCACCGGTTTCTTCAACATTTGTTCTTGTTGCAGAGTCTAAATACATATTTTCGTTATAGCCTTGATTGTGCGCATCAACAATTGCATGAAGGCTCATAGCATAGTTTAGCCCTGCTTTTACGTGACCTGTTCCGTGTGGAGCAGCTCTATCAAAATCAGGAACTCTTAATGTAATAGGTTTAGCTCCGCCTTTGAAGTAAGGTCCTACAGGTGAAACAAATATTCTGAATTGATATTCACTTGCCGGTTTAACGCCCATAACAGGATTTATACCAAACATATAAGGTCTGATATAGAGTGCTGCGCCTGAGCCAAACGGAGGAACATATTCAATATTCTTTTTAACAACTTCTACAACTGCTTCTACAAATTTGTCTTCCGGAAATACAGGCATTTCTAATCTTTTGCAAGTATCAGCCATTCTCTTAGCATTCAAGTCCGGTCTGAAGCAAACAACTTTTCCATCAGCTGTTCTATAAGCTTTCATTCCTTCAAAACAAGTTTGTGCATATTGTAAAACGCAAGCGCATTCATTCATTACAATATTTTCATCAGTTGTGATAGCGCCTTCATCCCATTTGCCGTCTTTATAATTTGCTACAAAACGGTAATCGGTTTTCATATAACCAAATCCTAAATTAGCCCAATCAATATTTTTTGTCATAGCTCCTCCTTAATCTACATAAATTATACAACAAAAAGGATAGAACTAAGTCTATCCTCTCTTATATTATTCAAATAAGTCATATAATCTTTGTCTGATTTCTTTTTCCGACATTTCTTGAGTGATTTTATTTAAATCTAATGTCATTTGAAAATATTCTGCCGAGAGAGCTTTTTCACCGATTGACTGGTAAGCTCTGCCTAAATTGAAATAAGCCAATGTATAATTAGGATTAATATCAATTGCGTTTTTAAAGTACTGAACAGATTCTTTAGGGTCGCCAATTCCATCCAAATAAACTACGCCTAAATTGTTTTGAGCAATTTCAAAGTTAGGATTTAATTCAATTGATTTGTGGAAAGCTACAATTGATTCTTCCAAATAGTCTTTTTCCCACAAAGCCAAACCTGTTTTTGCGTAAGTTAAATAATTTTCAGGCTCAACAGCAATTGCATCGCAATAGGTTTTGAGAGCTCTGTCTAAATCGTTTTGTGCCATGTACAAATCACCCAATGAAAGCTGAATATCAACATTATTTGGGTCAAGTACGATACCTGCATTGAATGTAGCTTCTGCCGCTTCAAAATTATTTTTGATTTCTGCATAAATTGCACCAAGCGCATGGCATACAATTGAAGTCCATTCTGCATCAGGATTTAATTTGATAGCTAATTGATAATATTCAATTGCGTCGTCATAAAGTTCGGCTTTAATGTAAGCATAAGCCAATGAATTGTTATAGTATGGATTTTCAGGGTTTAATTCTTGTGCTAACTTGAATGCTGTTACAGCATGAATTTTGTCAGATTTATTTAAATAAAGATGACCTAGTTCATAATAAATTTTGTCTAAATCTACGCCAAATTCAAGCAGCGAGTTGTAATAATCGATTGTGATATCAGTATTTTCAGGGTAATAAGTTTGATTAATTGTCGCAAGTTTAATCAAAACTTCTCTATCGTTAGGATTAAGTTCATAAGCTTTTTTGTAACATTCTAAGCTTGCTTCAATGTCATTGCATTCAAGCGATAAATCGCCCATTTTTTGATAAAAAAGGTTTCCTTGTGAAGTTTTTTCTAAACCTTTTGAATAAGCTTCTAAAGCAGAAGGGAAAAGTTTCATTTTTTCGAAAGTTTCACCCAATGCTTTATAAGAAAAAACAGAAAAATCGTTTGCTAAAAACTTGCAAAACATTTTAATGGATGGACAATCCCACATAATCATCATGCTTCCTGATAAAAAGTAATACAAAAATTTCATGACATCTTTAACGGAATGTTTATTACTTTTAAGGCGAGAGAATAAAACTTTTGATAAAAACAATCTTGGTCGAGCAGAATTCACACCAGCATTAGTAATAGCAAGATGGAATTCTTTTTCTGCTTCTTCAAAATTACCATTAAGACATTGAAAATATCCGGAGTAAATATGAGCATTAACATTATTAGGTTCTAAGCTAATTGCAGTTTTGCATTGCTCTAATGCACCTTCTACAGAAATTTGACCTTTTATAAGCAATAGGCTTGCTAATCTATAATATGATTCAGATAAAGATGGATTCGCTTTAATTGCATCAATATAACATCCGATAGCTTTTTCCAAATCCGCATCCTGTTGTTTAATTAAAAACTTTTCGTGTGCTTCGCGAGCTTCTTTTAAAAGAATACCTGCATCGTTTGCCAGTGTTATTGTAGGGGTATTTGTCATTTTCTCTCCAAACCAAAATTGTCTATATTCATGTTCTCGGTAAAGAAAATTTTTTCTTTAACAATTTTTAAATTAAATCATCTATATGGGGTAAATATTAATTTGAATGTCAAAATGGCATGACATAAAAATAAGTTGTTTGATAATATTATCAAACAACTTATTTAAAATATTGTTTTATTTTTTATTAAACTTTCATTTCCTTTTCAAATCCGAACAAAGAACTGATTGATTCGTCGTCATGAATTCTGGAAATTGCTTGGCCAAGTAATGGTGCGATTGATAACTGTTTAACATTGCTTGGCAAATCTTCTGCTTTCCAAGGAATTGTATTTGTAACAATACATTCTTCAATAGGTGCATTTTTAAGTCTTTCGATTGCAGGACCTGAAAATACCGGATGAGTTGCACCAACATAAACAGCTTTTGCACCTTTGCTCTTAAGTAATTTTGCAGCTTCGCAAATTGTACCGGCTGTATCAATAATGTCATCAAACATTAAACAAACCTTGCCCTCTACGTCGCCGATAATGTTTGCAGCAATAGCTTCATTGTGTTTATCTCTACGCTTATCAATCAATGCAATCGGGCAATCCAATTTTTTTGCAAAATGTCTTGTTCTGTTTGCGCCACCCATATCAGGACTTACTGCTACCATTTCATCAGGATCAATGTTTAATGATTTAACATAGTCAACAAGAATTGGTGTTGCAAAAATGTGGTCAACTAAGATGTTGAAGAAACCTTGAATTTGACCTGTATGTAAATCTACTGCTAAAACCCTGTCAGTGCCTGCTGTTGTTAATAAATCTGCTACAAGTTTAGCAGTGATAGCTTCTCTACCTGAAGTTTTTCTGTCTTGACGAGCATATCCATAATAAGGAATAACAGCCGTAATTGTTTTTGCACTAGCTCTTTTAAACGCATCAATGATGATTAAAAGTTCCATTAAATTTTCATTAACAGGATTGCAGAGAGGTTGAATAATAAATACATCATCACCTCTGATGCTTTCTTTTACTTGTACATAAATTTCGCCGTCAGCAAAGTTTTTAATTACCATCGGTCCAACAGTTGTTCCAAGATAATCAGCAATTTCTTGTGCTAATTTCGGATTAGAACGACCTGCAAATAATTTAATGTCGTGAGTGGGGTTTACTGCTTTTTCCAACTGTGGATAAGTCATTTCAAGAACCATTTGAAAAATCCTTTCATGTAAAAATTGTTATAGTTGAGCATGTTCATTCTACTACTAAAATGTTTTTTTCTAAAGTCTTTTTTACGAAATATTAAGCAAAAATAATAACTTATTTCCCCTTTATTTTTGTGCTATTCTAATATTATATTTTATTGTAAATACTAGCGAGGGATTTTTTTATGACAGAGACAAAAATAAAAGTAGAAGATTTACCTACTGTTTATGATGCAAAATCGACAGAAGAAAAAATGTATAAATTTTGGGAAGACGGCGAATATTTTAAAGCGGATGCTCATTCTAAGAAACCGCCTTTCACAATCGTTATTCCACCGCCAAACGTAACCGGTGTTTTACACATGGGACACGCATTAGATGGAACTTTACAAGATATTTTAACTCGTTATCACAGAATGAGCGGTTATGAAGCACTTTGGGTTCCGGGTACTGACCACGCAGGTATTGCTACTCAAGCCGTTGTAGAAAAACAATTGAGAAAAGAAGGTTTGACTCGTCATGATTTAGGACGTGAAGAATTCTTAAAAAGAACTTGGGCTTGGGCTAACGAACACAAATCTGCAATCTTAAACCAATTCAAACGCTTAGGCGCATCTTTTGACCGTTCAAGAGAAAGATTTACATTTGATGAAGGTTGTTCAGAAGCAGTTAAAGAAGTTTTCGTAACACTTTACAACAAAGGTTTGATTTACAAAGGCGCATATATTGTAAACTGGTGTCCTCGCTGTCAATCAGCTATTTCTGATATTGAAACAGAATACGAAACAGAACAAGGACATTTATGGGAAATTTCTTATCCGCTTGTAGGTGAATCAGGTGCAATCATTGTTGCAACTACTCGTCCTGAAACAATGTTCGGTGACGTTGCAATTGCTGTAAACCCTTCTGATAAAAAATACTCAGAATTAATCGGTAAAACTGTTATGATACCGCTTTCAGGTCGTCAAATTCCTATTATTGCTGATGAATATGTTGATAAATCATTTGGTACAGGTGCTGTAAAAATTACTCCTGCACACGACCCTAACGATTATGAAGTAGGCAAACGTCACAACTTCAAACCAATTTGGGTGATTGATGAAGAAGGTAAGATGAAATCTTGCGCGGAAGTTCCTCTTGATTATCAAGGTCTAGACAGATATGAAGCTCGTAAGAAAGTTGTTGATATGCTAAGCTACAATAATTTCTTGTTAAGAGTAAAAGACCACGAACACAACGTTGGTAAATGTCAAAGATGTAATACAACCATTGAACCGCTTCTTTCTGAACAATGGTTTGTAAAAATGGGACCTTTGGCAAAAGAAGCTATTGCTGCAGTTAAAGACGGCAGAATAGAATTTATCCCGGAACGTTGGGAAAAGAATTACTTAGGCTGGATGGAAAACATTCGCGATTGGTGTATTTCTCGTCAATTGTGGTGGGGACACCAAATTCCTGCTTATTACCATAAACAAACAGGCGAAATGGTTGTAGCTAAGGAAAATCCTGATCCTGAAAATTACGTACAAGATACTGATTGTCTTGATACTTGGTTCTCATCAGGTTTGTGGCCATTCTCAACAATGGGCTTCCCAAATGCTGAAACGGATGACTATAAGAAATTCTATCCAACATCAGTTCTTGTAACAGGTTTTGATATTATTTTCTTCTGGGTTGCAAGAATGATTACAATGGGCTTGGAATTCACAGGAAAAGCACCTTTCTCTAAAGTTTACATCCACGGTTTAATTAGAGATGAAAAAGGTCAAAAGATGTCAAAATCTAAGGGCAACACTATCGACCCTGTTCAAATTATCGACAAATACGGTTGCGATGCTTTAAGATTTACAATGACTTCTCTTTGTACTTATGGCGGACAAGATATCAAGGTTTCTGATGAAAGATTTGAATACGGTAGAAATTTTGCAAACAAAATTTGGAACGCATCAAGATTTGTTATGATGAACCTTGAAGGTGTTGATAATAAAGCAATTGATAAATCTAAATTGACTCTTGTAGACAAATGGATTTTGAACCAATTGAACGAAACTGCTAAAATTGTAAACGAAAATATGAAGGAATACCGAATTGGTGAAATTGCTCACACATTATATGATTTCTTCCGCAGTGAATATTGCGATTGGTACGTTGAAATTGCTAAAATTCAACTTCAAGACCCTGAATTAAAAGCTAATACTCAAAGAGTTTTAAGATACGTTCTTGATATGTCATTAAGAATGCTTCATCCGATTATGCCACATATTACAGAAGAAATTTGGCAAGATATTAAGGCAATCAGTGGATTTGGTGCTGATGAAGATGTTCCAAGCGCATTAATAATTGCTAACTTCCCTAAATATGATGAAGAATGGGCATTCCCTAAGGAAGCAGAAGAAATGAATTTGGTATTTGAAACCATTAAGTCTTTGAGAAACGTAAGACAAAGTTTCAACATTCCAACTTCAGCGACTGTTGATGTGGAAATTAGAGCTGAAGGCAAAGAAAAAGAAATATTTGGTGAAATCGAAGCTTATATTCACAGACTTGCAAAAGTTAACAATATTACTTACGCAAATCTTGATACCCCGGTTCCTCCAAAATCAGCAACAGCAGTTGTTTCAACTTCTAAGTTAATTGTTCCTCTTGCAGATTTGATTGATTTAGAAGCAGAAGTAAAACGTCAAGAAAAGAAATTGGAAAAATTGACAAACGAAAAGAATTCTTTGATGGGCAGAATGAAAAACGAAAAATTTGTTGCAAACGCTCCTAAAGAACTTGTTGAACAAACAAATGCCAGAATTGAAGAAATTACTGCTCAAGAGGGCGTTATCAAAGATTTAATCGAATCTTTGAAATAGATATTACAAAAAAATAATTAAAAAATGTGCGCCGATGTGACGCACATTTTTTAATAAGTAACTTTTCCTAAAACTACACGCTTTTCTGCGCCTGTGCAGGATGGTAAATTATTTGGAATATTATAATAATTACAATAACCAAGCAGAGCAAATGCCATGACTTCTTTATAATTATTGGAAATTCCATAATCTTCATGCGTTTTTAAGGCTATATGTTTTGGCAAATAACTTCTTAAAAATTTCATCATTGTTTTATTGTAAGCGCCGCCACCGCCTATAACAACGGTGTCATATCTATGATGAACAAATCTTTCATAAGATTGTGCAATAGCTTTGGCTGTTAGTGCTGTGAGTGTTGCAATGATATCTTTTGGATCGGAAGGTGCTATTTTTAAAATGTTTTCGATATATTTATTTGAAAAATATTCGCGTCCCGTTGTTTTTGGTGGATCTATAAAATAGTATTCATCCTGTAAAAGGCAATCAAGCCAACTTTCACAAACATTACCTTCTGATGCAATTCTTCCATCTTCATCATACTTTTTATTGAAGAATTTTTGCATGCAATAATCAATCATAATATTTCCGCAACCGTTATCAAAACCATAGGTTTCACAATCGTCTGAAATAACTGTTACATTGGAAATTCCGCCAATATTTTGAACCAGTGCATTTTTAAACCACTTATCATCTGCAAAACATACTAACGGCGCGCCTTGGCCACCGTATGCGATGTCTTTTTCGCGAAAATTTGATATTACCATACAGCCTGTTTCTTTTGCTATAACAGAACTTTCACCAATTTGTAATGTGCTTTTTAAAGAAACTCCGTCTAAAGTTTCATCAAAAGGATAGTGAAAAACTGTTTGACCATGACTTGCAATGAAATCAGGCTTCCCAAATTGTTTAATAAGAATGTTAGAAGCGTCCGCAAAGCATTTTCCGACTGCGAAATTAAGCTGACACAATTCTTTTATTGAAATTTCACCTCTAAATGCAGAAAATATTTTTTCTCTAATATGCTCCGGATATGGAAAATTAATTCCTTTTAGAAGTGAAACAGACATGTCTGGATAAACTTCACAGAGTCCTGCGTCAATAGAATCGCAGGATGTTCCAGACATTAAACCGATTATTTTTTTAGGCTCTTTTTCTTCCATAGTTTAAATTATAACATGAGGGATTTGTTTCAATCTATAATTTGGCATAAATGCCAATGCATAACTGTCCATAACAATTTTCATCAAATGAACGACATTCGCGCCGCGAACGTGCAGCGTTTAGCTGCGATAGCGAGCGCTAGAGTGCAAGCTCTGCTTGCTACATCCATTTTAATCAACGCTCGTAAGAGCGTAGAAGCGGTAGCGTGTTTTCTCTTTCTTTTCGTTCTTTTCTGGGGTAAATACTTTCGGCTTGTAGGAACACTTACTAGCTTGGAAGTGAAGTGAAAAATCTTTTTATTCGCAACAAAAGAGAAAGAAAAGGACATTTCAAAAAACTTTTTTATTTCAAAATAGTTTTTACTTTTTTCTTTTTTTTGTTGCGAAATAAAAAGAAAAAAGTAAGCAAAAAAGAAAAATAACGCACTATTTCCTACGCTCTTACGAGCGTTGACAAAATGAATGTAGCGGGTGAACCCGCTCTTTGACGCTCACTATCGCAGCTAATCGCTGCACGTTCGCGGCGCGAATGTCGTTCAAAATTGTATTCTGTTTAGAAATTTCTCTAAAAGTTTCTAAATTTTTTTAAATAAAAAAAGGTTTCTTAAAGCATAAAGAAACCTTCTTAACCCAATAATCTCCTACCCCAAATTTAATACTTTCCTCAAATCTCTCCTCAAAGATTTGTCAATAAAATGATTTGTGATTAATAAAAAATTTTGTTTTTTTTTGATTTGTGATTAATTCTTTTTTGGTAAATGTTTTCTAAAAATTTTAAATCTTTTTTTTATCTTTGACTCCCCCCGAGCCTTGTAGCCATCACTCCTTTCAGGTATGTATATATAGTATAATTTTCCTATCTTTTAATCAAGTAAATTATTTAAATAAAAGTTTTACAATAGACCATGCTCCCTAAGTTTATTAGAGAAAATCCAAGTTTACAAAACTTAATATTTACAAAAGCATGAAAACTTATTGACATTGCATTTTTAGTGGCAAATGCAGTATGTAGCATAGATTAAATATTCTTGTTATTTTATTTTTAATAAAATAACTAACAATCAAAGCTTTGTATAAAGACCGTTTTCAGTTTATTATAGTAAATTGATTTTGCCTTTTTATAAAATATGACTATAATATAAATATGAAAAAGTTTTTAATTTGTCTTTTACTGTTATTAATTACATTACCTTCCAACGCTGCTTTTTGGAATAAAAAGAATAAAGCTTTAGAGCAAGAACTTCAAGGGAAAGGATATGCGGGTAATCTACCTGATATAGGTGAAAAGATAGAACGTTCAAAGACAAAAGTAACAACTCCTGTCTTTGAGGCGCAAGAAGGTTTTGATAATCCTGCAGAGCTTAAACCTGTTCCAAAAGATAATCCTGCATTTATTAATATTATTCAGAAAAAAGACAAAACTTCACAATTTGTGCATGACGCAAATGAAGTTATTCCAATGCTTGAAAAACTTGTGGATTGTATTGAAGATAATGAAAGTTTGCAACTATTTATAACAAAAGCTAACTTATTAACTTTGAATATTGATAATATGGCGGAAAAGTACAGTGGTAAGCCCGAAAGTTATTATGAATCTTTTAGAAAATTGCAAGAAGTGAATCGATATGTTAAATCAATTTCATTATTAAGAAAAGAAGCTGTAACTTATCAACGTTATTTGGCTTATTCAGAAAGTGGCTCTATTTATAATCCGGAAAACATTAATCAGCAATTACAATATCTTTTAGAGGAACTAAATACTGCAATATTGTTATTGCGTGAAGAAGGTTAATTACATGCTTTAAGTTAAATTTTATGATAAAATTTAATTATGGCTATTATATCAGACGATGAGGAATTGGGAAAAAGGGTTAAAAAGAACCCTATTATTAAGCCCGAAACAATTGAATACGATAATACTTTCGAAAATTCAATCAGACCAAAAGATTTTGACAGTTATATAGGTCAAGGAGCTTTAAAAGAAACTTTAAAGATTACTCTTGAGGCAGCTAAAAAACGTGGTAAACCACTTGACCACTTGCTTTTTTATGGACCTCCAGGGTTAGGTAAAACCACAATTGCCGGTGTTATAGCTTCTCAAATGGGAGTCGAAATTCGAATTACATCTGCTCCTGCTCTTGAGCGTCCGCGTGATATTATCGGTATTCTGATGTCTTTAAAAGGCGGAGAAATTTTGTTTATTGATGAAATTCACAGACTTAATAAAGTTGCGGAAGAAATTCTTTATCCCGCAATGGAAGATTTCACGCTAGATATGACGACAGGTAAAAGTCAAACGGCAAAAACTTTAAGAGTACCTTTGCCTAAATTCACATTAATTGGTGCAACAACAAAAGCTGGAGAACTTTCCAGTCCGCTTCGTGATAGATTTGGCATGATTCATAGATTGGAATTTTATACAGTAGAAGAACTTGCTCAAGTAGTTATGAGAACGGCAAAAATTCTTGAAACAGAAGTAACGGAAGAAGGTGCAAAGGCTATTGCAATGCGCTCTCGTGGTACGCCAAGAATTGCAAACAGACTTGTAAAAAGAGTTTCTGATTTTGCACTTGTAAAATACGATGGTGTTATTGATGAAAAAGTTGCGAACGAATCTTTGGATATATTAAAAATTGATGAATTTGGTTTGGATAATACTGATAGAAATTTATTGAATCTGATTATTGAAAAATATGATGGCGGGCCTGTCGGCATTGAAACTATTGCTGCAGCTTTAAGCGAAGATGTTAGAACAATTGAAGATGTTTGCGAGCCTTATCTTCTGCAAGCGGGCTTGTTGCAGAGAACACCAAGAGGACGTAAAGTTTCTCCTGAAGGGTATAGACACTTGGGAATAAAAATGCCGTCAGAACAAAGAAGATTGTTTGAGGATTAGGATGAAAAAACTTGTTATATTTTTTATAATGATATTATCAATTATCCCTTGTTTTGCTGACGAGGGAAAAATTTTGCCTTCTGAACTCGGTTTGGTACAAAAAGTTGAGTATGTTGATTTAACTGACACTAATGTTACTCAGACAAAACAGGCAATTGAGGTAAAACTTTTAACGGGACAATTTAAAGGCGAAACTGTTGAACTTGACAACATGCTTACGGGAAATCCGTATTATGATATAAAATTGCAAAAAAATACAAAAGTAATTTTGCATGCAGAAGATAATGGCAACGGAGTTGAGTTCTCTATTGAAGATATCAAACGCTCAGGTACTTTAACATGGCTTGCTCTACTGTTTTGCGGTTTATTAGTTTATGTCGGAAGAAAAAAAGGATTATACAGCCTTATCTCAATCGGTGTAACTGTAATTTTAATTACGCATTTGCTTTCGCCTATGACATTACATGGTATTAATCCTGTGTTTGCGTCAATATTGGTTTGCTTGCTCTCTACCGCCGTAACTATGTATTCGGTTGGCGGATTTAATGCAAAAAGTACATCTGCTGTTGTAGGCGCAGTTTTGAGTTTGGCATTTGCAGGGCTTTTGTCTTTTATAACAATGATGACAGCGCATTTAACAGGTTTTACGGATGAAACTTCAATGTTTTTATATACAGCGCATCCTGAACTGGATTTTATCGGCATAACGATTGCAACAATGATTTTAGCAACGTTGGGAGCTGTAATGGATGTTGCAATGTCAATTTCAAGTACTATTAATGAGATTTATGAAATAGATAAGACCAAAGGGGCTAAAGAGTTGTTTGTTTCAGGCATGAATGTAGGTAAAGATATTATCGGAACAATGGCGAATACTCTTATTTTGGTTTATATGGGCGGTTCTTTGCCGTTGCTTTTACTTGCGGAAAATATAGATATACAAAAATTTATAAATTTAAATCAAGTTGTTACAGAAATAGCATCAGCGTTAATTGGTAGTATCGCGATTGTTATTTGTGTACCGATTACAGCTCTAGTAGCTTCGCAGATGATTAAGTGTGCAAAAACGAAGGGCGAAGATATAGATTTGAGTTTGTAGCACGCATTCTATCCTCTCCAAGAGAGAGGATAGAAAATCAAGTTGGCTGCGCGAAACTTAGATTTACGGGAGAGGGTTCAAGTCGTAGACGATATTAAAATAAATTGATTTTCGCTAAATCATGTGTTATAATTTCTCTCTGAAAACGCACTCGGAGTATTCTCGGCGAGGATGGAGCAATTACGGAGGAGAGAAGCATGAAAAAATTATTAGCTATATTAATCGCAATGTTTTTAGTTTCAAATACAGCATTTGCAGGCGCATTTAAAGCGGACGCTCGAACAAAACGTATTCCTGCAGGAACAGTTTTTAAACTTGAATTTTTGCAACCGGTAAGCACTTTTTCAGGTTGTGAAGGAGATTCTTTTGTTGCAACAATGAAAAACGAACTTTCAACAGGCACAAATATTATTTTACCTTCAGGTTCTGTTGTTAGAGGCAGCGTTTCACAAGTAAACACTGCTAAGAGATTTTCTCGTGGAGCAAAACTATATCTTGATTTTGACCATATAGTAACACCAAATGGAAGACAAATACCTTTAGATTTAGCAGTTTGTCAATTTGAAAACATTTACTATGATGGGTCTTTATATAAAAACTTAGGCTACGGCGAAGCTGTTCAAAAAAATTATGAAAGAGCTGTTGAGATTACTAAAAATTCTACAAACTATGGTTTAAAAGCTGGTGAATCAGCTCCTGGTATTCAATATTTAACAACTCCATTTTGTGCTGTTGGCGGTTTTATTGGCGGAGTAGGTTATTGGGTTGGCGACAGCGTAGCTGATATGTTCAGAAAAGGACAAGACGTATACATCAACAAGGGCGATGTATTAACTGTAAAACTTTTGAATCCGATTGATGTGCCTGTATATTAATTAATTTGTTTGTGGTATTATTGCTTTACCTAGAGGAGGGTTTAAATGGTTAATGTAGCAGTATGTGGCGCTAACGGTAAAATGGGGCAGGAAGTTATTAAGGCTGTTGAGGCTGATAAAAATATGTCACTTGTTGCGAGAATTGATATTAAAGACGGTGAATTTGCAACAATAAAAGATGCAAAAAATTCTGTAAAAATTGATGTTTTGGTAGATTTTACGCAACCAAAATCAATCTATGAAAATGCACTATACTGTTTGAATAATGGTATCAATATAGTAATTGGTACGACAGGTTTATCTGATGAAGAAATTAATGAATTAAAGAACCTATCTCAAAAAAATGGTTTAGGCTGTTTAATTGCACCTAATTTTTCAACAGGTGCAGTTTTGATGATGAAATTTGCTCAAATGGCATCAAAATATTTTGATAATGCAGAAATTATTGAACTTCATCATAATCAGAAAAAGGACGCACCTTCCGGTACTGCTGTTAAAACAGCTTTAATGATGGCAGGTGAAAATACTAATTTTACAACTGGAAATTGCCAAGAAGTTGAAACCATAAAAGGTGCAAGAGGCGCTAATTCTTATAATAATATTCATATTCATTCTGTTAGAATGCCGGGATATATAGCTTCACAAGAAGTTTTATTCGGTGCAAGCGGTCAAATTTTAACTATAAGGCACGATTCGATGAACAGAGAGTGTTACATGGATGGCGTTTTGAGAGCAGTTAGATTTGTGAATGAAAACAAAGAATTTATTTATGGTTTAGAAAATATTTTAGATTAAGCTTAAGGGAGCATGTTTAATGAAAAAAGCAAGAATAGCTATTTTGGGCGCAACAGGTGTTGTTGGTAGAGAAATTACAAAAATTACAGAAGAATTAAATGTTGATTTTGAAAGCATTAAATTCTTATCAAGTGCTAAAAGTGCAGGTTCAAAAGTTACGTTTAAAGGGCAGGAATACACCGTAATTGAAGCTACACCAGAAGTCTTTGATGATGTAGATATTGTTATGGCATCTGCAGGCGGTTCTACAAGCCAAAAGTTTGCACCTGAAATCGTTAAACGTGGTGGCGTAATTATTGATAATTCATCTGCTTTTAGAATGGAAAAAGATGTTCCACTTGTTATTGCCGGTGTTAACGATGAAGATTTAAGAAAACATAAAGGCATTATTGCAAATCCAAATTGTTCAACATCTCAATTAATGTTAGTACTTGAACCTTTAAAACAATTTGGACTAAAAAGACTAATTGTATCAACTTATCAGGCTGTTTCAGGCGCAGGATTAGCTGCAATTAATGAATTAAAAGAAGATACAATTGCAAATTTAGAAGGTAAACCTTTTGAAAATAAATGTTTCAAAAAGCCAATTTCTTTTAATGTGATTCCACAAATTGATGTATTTTGTGAAAACGGTTATACAAAAGAAGAAATGAAGGTTGTTAATGAAACAAGAAAAATTTTACACTTGGATGAAAGTACAATGATTTCATGTACAGCGGCTCGAGTTCCTGTGTTTAACGGTCACTCCGAAGCTGTTGATATTGAATTTAATGAAGAAGTTTCTCCTGAAAAAGTTAGAGAAATTTTATCAAACGCATATGGCGTAAAGGTTATAGACAAACCTGCAGACTTTGAATACCCAACAACAAGGGATGCAAGCGGTGTTGATCCGGTTTTTGTTGGAAGAATAAGAAAGAATTTAGCGTTCAATAACGGTATTTCATTGTGGTGTGTAGCTGATAATTTAAGAATCGGGGCTGCATTGAATACTGTTAGAATATGCAAAAGAGTAATAGAAATGGGGTTATTTTAGATGAATGTACAAAAAATAGCAAATTTAAACATTAGACCGACTGATAAAAAGATGAGAAAAGCAAAGGAATTGGTTGATAATATTTTGCCTAAAGAATTACCATTAGAAAAAACTTTTAGATATGTGTCAGAAGCTGATAGATTTGAAAGAATTAA
Source organism: uncultured Candidatus Melainabacteria bacterium (assembly GCA_934747325.1). Taxonomy (GTDB): domain Bacteria; phylum Cyanobacteriota; class Vampirovibrionia; order Gastranaerophilales; family Gastranaerophilaceae; genus CAG-196. The sequence goes on from CAKVGW010000002.1 coordinate 18,210, forward strand.
GGACTCTATTCAAATTTCAATAGATAATATGACTAGAGGTTAAACGTGGGAAGATTAGTTTCACAAAAAGAAATAATTGAAATCGTAAGAAAAGGGCAGGCAGAAGGTACAACTTTTGTAGCAACAAATGGATGTTTTGATATTTTACATGTAGGTCATGTAAGATATTTGCAAAAAACAAAAGCACTAGCAGACTATTCAATAGTCATGCTTAATTCTGATAAATCAGTTAAAATGATTAAAGGTAATGACAGACCAATTAATAATGAACAAGATAGAGCAGAATTATTAAGCGCTTTGTCATGCGTTGATTATGTGGTATTATTTGAAGAGAAGTCGCCTGCAGCTTTATTAGAGGCGATTAAACCTGATATTTATACAAAAGGTGCTGATTATACACTGGAAACTCTTCCGGAGAGAGAAATTGTAATCAAAAATAATATAAAAGTTGAATTTATCGACTTTGTAGCCGGAAAATCAACTACAAACGTAATTAAAAAGTGTTTAGGATAATAAAAGGAGTGTATTATGAAAACTTTTACATTGGAACAAATTGCACAAATTACAGGCGGTATGCTTTCTAAAGCAAAAGATGTTGCTATTACAAATATAGCACCACCTCTCTTGGCAGATGAAAATACATTGGCTTTAGCTTTAGGTGAAGACGAAATCAATAATCTTTCTAAAACAAAAGCTCAAGCAGCTCTTGTTCCTTTGGGTGTAAATATAGATGGTTATTCAACAATCGAAGTAGAAAGACCAAGATTGGCAATGATGAAATTAATTACAATGTTCTACGAAGAACCACATGTTAATTCAGGTATTCACCCAACTGCAGTTGTTCATCCTTCTGCAAAAATCGGTCAAAACGTATCTTTAGGCGCAAATGTTGTTGTAGCAGAAAATGCTGTAATTGGTGACAATACAAAAATTTTAGCTAACGGTTATATCGGAAACGGGGCTCAAATCGGCGCTGATTGCTTCTTCCACCCTGCAGTTTGTATTGGTGATAGAGTAAAAGTTGGTAATAAAGTAATTTTACATCACGGAGTTTCTCTTGGTGCTGACGGTTTCAGTTTCGTTACAGAAAATCCAAACAACATAGAACAAGCTCGTAAAGATGGTGAAATTAAAGAAAACGACGTTCAACAGGTTATTTTCAAAATTCCTTCAATCGGTTCTGTTGTAATTGGCAACAATGTAGAAATTGGTGCTAATACAGCAATTGATAGAGGTACTATTGAAAATACGGTAGTTGGTGATAACACAAAAATTGATGACTTAGTAATGATTGGTCATAATTGCCGTATTGGTAAAGGTTGTATGATAGTTTCTCAAGTTGGTATTGCAGGCAGTTGCGTAATCGGCGATAGAGTAGTTATTGCAGGTCAAGCAGGTTTGGCTGATCATATTTCAATTGGTGATGATACGATTATTGCAGCTCAAGCAGGTGTTACAAAGAGTTTCCCTGCAAAATCAATTGTAGTTGGTGCTCCAGCAGTTCCAAGAAAAGAGTTTATCAAGCAGTTGAAAATTATGAAAGATGCAGGCGATTTAATTGCTAAATTCAAAAAATACGAACCACTTCTTAAATCTTTTGAAGAAAGTGTAAACGAAGGCGAAGGTAAGTAATTATTGTTGGGCTGAAAGCCCAACCTACAACTTACAATAAAGAAAACAAATCTTGTATTCCCTCTCCTCAGGGGAGGGAAAGGGTGGGGGCTTATTCCCCTAAGGAATAATTGGTATGGGAACAATAAAATCAGAAATAAAAACATCAGGTAAAGGATTAATGAAAAATCGCGAATGTGAGGTTTTAATAAAACCTTCACGTGGCGGTCAAATTCGAATATTTTCAAAAGGCGCAGATGTTCCGTTTAATGTTTGCATAGAAAATTTATATTCTACAGATCATTGTGTAACTCTGTGCAGTAAAGAACACAGAACTTTGTTGGGTGACTATAAATACAAAGTAATGCTTTGTGAACACTTTATTGCAGCTTGCGCTATATGTGGAATTGATTCAATTGATGTTTATTTGTCTGAAACTGAAATGCCGATTTTTGACGGTAGTTCAAAGGTTTGGGTGGAATTATTTAAAAAAGCCGGTATAGAAGATGTAAATAAAGACGCTTATACAGTGTCAGAACCTGTTTATTATTTGAATGGAAAAACAAGCCTTGTTATTGTTCCGGATAAAGAACTTAGAATAACTTATTCTGTAAACTATGACCACCCTGATTTGCGCGGACGTTGGGTAACAATGGACAATAAAAATTTGGAAGAAATTATAGAAGCAAGAACGTTTGGTTTTTATAAAGACTTAAAAAAATATCAAATGTTAGGTTTTGCAAAAGGTGTTACTATTGATAATACAGTTGGTTTGAAGGATGAAGGTTTTACAACTGAATTGCGTTCAGAAAACGAACCTATTAAACACAAAATTTTAGATTTGATTGGTGATTTGTATTTAACTGGTGTTTCACCATTAAACCTGAAGGCGCAAATTTTGGTAAAAGAAGCAGGACATGCTGTTCATACAAAAGTTGCTCAAGTATTAAAAAACAAATTAGTAAAAATATAAGGAGAAATTAAATGACAGAAGAATTAGGAGTAAAAATTGGCGAAACAGAAGCTGGTGAAGATATTTTATCATTTGACGTAATGCAAATTATGGATATGATTCCTCACAGATATCCTTTTTTACTTGTAGACAAAATTACAGAATGTGTTCCAGGGAAATATGCAAAGGGTTATAAAAATTTAACAATGAACGAAGCATTTTTCCAAGGTCACTTCCCTGGTAATCCTGTAATGCCTGGGGTATTACAATTAGAAGCTTTGGCGCAATGCTCAGCACCTGTTTTGATGTGCTTGCCTCAATACAAAGGTAAATTAACTTTGTATGCAGGAGTTGACAATGTTAGATTCAAAAATATTGTAAGACCTGGTGACAGATTTGAAATGCACATTGAATTAATCAAGGCAAAAGGCCCTATTTGCAAGAGCCATGGTGTAGGTTATGTAGACGGCAAAGTTTGTATCGAAGCTGATATGACAGTTGCTTTAAAATAAGCTTTTGTATTTGTTTTAAAAATGGCGGTGTGAAAAACACCGCCATTTTTTTGACTATATTTGTTTATATCTTTTGTAAAAATAAAAAAGCAGTAGAAAACCAATAAAAGCAAAACAAGCTCCAGGGATTGCTGTATAGTTATAATTATATCCATTTTCGATTGGGATTCCACCTATGAACGCACCTAGAGCATTACCAAGATTAAAAGATATTTGTGAAAATGATGCTCCAAGCATTTCTCCACCTTTTGCGTTGTTAATTAATAATACTTGTTGCGGTGCTGATACAGCAAATAAGCAACCGGTGCATATAATCATACAAATTATAGATAAGATTGGATTGTGTGAATAGAAAAATATAAAAATTAACGAAACACAGGCTAATAATTGTGTCAAACTTGCAACAATGGAAGGTGAATATTTATCAGACAATTTCCCTCCTAAGAAATTACCAATACACATTCCGGCACCTGCTAATACCATAATAAGCGATACAAACTGTGGTAATATCCCAGAAACTTTAACAAGTAGCGGATTAATATAACTATACCAACAGAATATACCTCCATTACCCATTATTACAGCTAAAATCAATAACCAAGGTGCAATATGTTTCATAAAGCGGAATTGCCCCCTAAAACCTGTATCAGGAAGTGGTTTTAAATTCGGAATAAGCTTTTTAATAGAATATAATATAAGAAGCCCGAATAAGCCAATGAATAGGAATATAAGACGCCAAGACAAACTATGGCTTATCATTGTCCCAAGTGGTATTCCAAGAAGGTTTGCAAATGTCATGCCTGAACACATAGTAGCGACAGCTTGATTTTCTTTGCCTTTTTCACAAAGTTTTCCTGCTGAAATTGCGCCAATGCTAAAGAAACAACCGTGCGGTAGTCCTGCAATAAATCTTATTAAGCAAAATATATAATAGTTTGTTACAAATGCTGTTAGAAAATTGGCAATTGTAAATATTGTCATAAGCCACAATAATATTGTTTTTAAAGGTTTGGTTCTTGCTACAATAACGAGCATTATTGCACCAAAAACAACTCCAAGAGCATAAAATGAAATGAAATTTCCTGCTTCAGGTATAGAGCAGTGCATAGATAATGCTGTATCGGGTAGAATTCCCATCATTACATATTCTGTTAAACCAAGCCCGAGTGTTCCAAGAGCCAGTGGTAATAAACAATAACTCTTTCTCATAACATTCCTTTTGCTATTTATATTTGTTCAAAAAAAGTATAACATAAATTAACTTTACATTTCGACATAAAAAAGCAATTTTTTTACAAAAGAAAACTTTATTAATATATAAGGTTAGAAAAAAGGTTGTAGAAATTTAAAAGCCGGCAAATGTCCGGCTCTTTCTTTTATTTATTCAACTCTTCTTTTATACAATTCGCAACTTCTTCTGCAGAATATTTACCAGAAAGTCTTTCTTTAACTTTAGCAAGTTCATTAATCATCCACTCTCGATGCTTTTTGTCATACAGATTTTTTTCTGTTTCGTAGCAAATATTTTCAACACTAAATTTATGCTGAACTAATTCAGGTACGATATCTTCATCCATAATAATATTTGGTAAAGAAACTCTTTTGATACATCTTACTAACAAATAAATCAAGTAAAGCAACCACGGTCCGCGATATGCAATAAGCATTGGAACTTGATATAAACTTGCTTCTAAAGCAACTGTTCCGGATGCTAAAATTAATGAATCTGAAACGCTCAACAAAGCTTGGTTTTCGCCTTTAATAACTTTAAAATCAGTATTTTTAATGTACTTATCAAAAATATCATCCTTCAAGTTTGGTGCATGCGAAATGCAAACTTGCAATTCAGGATGGCGTTTTTGTAAAACTTTTGCAGCTTCGATAAAGCGTTCTCCGAAGAGTTTTAGCTCCAATGGTCTTGAGCCAGGAAATACTGACACTAAAGGTCTTGATATGTCCAATTCATGCTGTTTAAAGAATTCTTCTTTATCAGCTCTTGGTGGTAATTGCTTAACAAGAGGATGCCCGCAGTAATGTACATCAATGTTTTCTGCTTGGTAGATTTCAGGTTCAAATGGAAAAATACAAAGAACTTTGTCTACATATTTTTTTATACCTTTAATTCTCCATTTGCGACTCGCCCAAATTTGTGGAGGAATGTAATGGAATACTTTAATTCCGCTTCCTTTAAGTCTTTTTGCAACTCTTAAATTAAATGTGCCATAATCAATTAACAAAACTAAATCAGGTTTAAATTCGTTTAAAATATAATCAGCAACTTTTTTTTCTAAAGATAAGTGATCAACAATCATCTTAAAATTTAAACCAAAACCTGACATTTTTGAATGGTCACAAAAAATTTTTGCACCGGCTGATTTTAAATTTTCTCCACCAATACCTTCAGCCACTATATCAGGCATAGAGAGTTTTAACATCTCTAAAACCTTGCCGGCATGGATATCCCCGGAGTATTCGCCTGTAATAATAAATATCTTTTTCATAAAATTATACAGCCATTACAACAATATTATGCTTATTTGCGTATTTAATAACTTCTTCTCTATCTACAATAATTGTTTCACCTGCTTCAACGGCGATTAGGTCGGCTTTATATTTGTGCATTGTTTTTAATGTTCTTAAACCGATTGCAGGAATGTCAAATCTTTTATCTTGAGATGGTTTTGCAACTTTAATAACTCTAGAATTTCTTTTTGCAATTTTGCAACCGCGTTTAATACAGTTGTCTGTGCCTTCGATTGCTTCAACTGCCATAACCATTTTATCTTTTATGATTACTGATTGACCGACATCTAATTTCCCTGTTTCTTTTGCTAACCAGTAACCGTAGTTTACGTCTTCAATTTGTTCCGGAGTTGGTTGAACAGTTCCCAAAACTCCTGATGGAATCATTAAATTTTTGATAAACAAAGTTTGGTCTAAAATTGTTACACCAATTTTTTCCAATTCTTCTATAATCATTAGCATTACTTTATCATCGTTTAATCTTATAGCCTTTTTGATAAAGTCTAAAGCTCTTGCATCAAATTTAGGACGTTTAATCAAAATCGTTTTGCTAACTTTGCCCAAAAAAGTAATTTGCTTAATACCTTCTGCTTTAAGAGTATCTTCAATCTTTTGAACTTCTCCCGGACAGAATGAGTAAACTTTTGAACAATATTTTTTTAGTTGTGCATAATTATCGTTTGATAAAGAAATTGCAACAACGTCAAAACCGTTTTCTTTAGCATATTGAGCCATTTTTACAGGCAATAGACCATCACCTGCGATTAAACCTTGTTTTTGTTCCAATGCTACTGACATTATAAAATAATCCCTCCAACTTTTTCTTTATAATACTATAAACATGCCAAAGTTTGAAGAAAAGTATTAAGTTTGTAAAAAAAATAAGGTTATCAAATTCTTTTTGATAACCTTATTTATTCTATATTTTAAATATTTATTCTTCAAACTGTTCTGCAATTTCAAAAGGCTGTTCAGAAAGTTTAAGAGTTTCTCTATCTATAATGCCTCTTTTTAATTCAGTAAAAGAAGCCTTTTTAGAGTTAAATTTCTTTTTCAAAAATTCGTAAGCAACTTTTGGGTCGCACTTTGTACCACAAGTGAATAAATCAACCGCAGCATAACCTAATTCAGGCCATGTGTGAATAGCTAAATGGCTTTCTGAAATAATTACAACACCGCTCACGCCGTATGGGTTGAACATGTGGAAACACTTTTGTACAATTGTAGCACCGCATTCTAGAGCCGCATCTATCATGTACTTTTCTACTTTATCATTACTGTTAAGAATGTTTGGATCACACTCAAAAAATTCTGCAAGGACGTGTTGTCCTAAGTTTACTTTGTCCAAGTTTTGCTTTTCAAGCTCTTCGATTGATGATGATACAATTGTCAATTCATGTGCCTCCTTTACTACCAGTGCTTTTTGCACTAATCAAAATTTTACTAACGATAATATAATACTATAAAAACAAAAAACATGTAAATTTTACACTTTTTATTTTATGTATTAAGAAATTGTTACAAAAATTGTAAAAAACTTCTCTCCTTGAATATATATATAACGAACGACAATCGCGCCGCGAGCGTGCAGCGTTTAGCTGCGATAGCGAGCGAGAGAGTGCAAGCTCTGCTTGCTACATCCATTTGAACCACGCTCGTAAGAGCGTAGAAAACAGTGCGTTATTTCTTCTTTTTGCTTACTTTTTCTTCTTTTATCGTAATAAAGAAGAAAAAGTAAGAGAATTTTTTGAAATAAAAAGTTTTTTGAAATGTCCTTTTCTTTCTCTTTAGTTGCGAAGAAAAAGAGAAAGAAAAGAACGAAAAGAAAGAGAAAACACGCTACCGCTTCCTACGCTCTTACGAGCGTTTAATCAAATGGATGTAGCAAGCAGAGCTTGCACTCTCACGCTCGCTATCGCAGCTAAACGCTGCACACTCGCGGCGCGAATGTCGTTTGTTTTTTATATATTTTTATATAAAATTAAAAATCTTTACATTGATATTAAGATTATGTAAGGAAATCAGGTTTTTCAAAAAATTTAGTCTATAATAAAAATGCTAAAAGAAAAATATGAAGGAGAAAGATATGCAATCAGTAGAAGAAATGCTTGGCAAATTAGAAACAGCAGATAATACAACTAAAAACAAAATTGAAAACATTTTAGTAGACAAGGGTACAGCTGTTGTTCCTGAACTTGTTAACCAATTACAAACTGTAAGAGGTGTAAAGCGTGGTGTTGCTGCTATGTCATTAATCAGAATTGGCGAAGCTTCTGTTGAATATCTTAGAAAAGCTGCACATGACAATAAAGACTTTGAATGGATTGCAAAATACCTTATTTCTGAAATTAAAGGTGTTGCTGCATAGTCGTTTCTGAGAATTTAATGTGGAAGAGAAAGTTAAAGTAAACATTTATACCGACGGAGCATGCAGTGGAAATCCGGGCCCTGGAGGATATGGTGCGGTTCTTGTTCATGTTGACTCAAATGGGGTTAAGCATGAAAAAGAATTTTCAGCAGGCTATAAACATGTAACTAATAACCAAATGGAACTTTTAGCAGTTATTGTTGCCATAGAAGCTTTAAAAAAGCCTTGTAGTATTGTTCTTACGTCAGATAGCAAATATGTAGTAGAAGCTTTTTCTAAGAACTGGATTGACGGTTGGATTAAAAGAGGTTGGAAAACTGCTGATAAAAAGCCTGTTAAAAATGTCGAATTGTGGCAAAGACTTTTAAAAGCATTAAAACCTCATGATATAGATTTTGTATGGGTAAAAGGCCATGCCGGACATCCCTATAATGAACGTTGTGATCAGTTGGCTGTTACAGCCTATAAGCAAGATAATTTAAAAGAAGAATTGTTATAATGTAAAAAAAGATGAGCCATTTGACTCATCTTTTTTTACATTATTTTTTTCTAAATTCTTAATAAGGCAAGCTTTCAATAAATTCAGGTACTTTGACATCCGTCATCGGTACATCTTTTTGTCTGTAAGATTTTTGTGTGTATGATATCCAGTTGAACAACAATACAGAACTTGGTTTGTCCACTATACCATTAATCACACTTCTAAATTCTTTTGTGTTCTTTGTAGGAAGCGGAGGAAGTTTTTCAAAATCTTCCGGCAATAAATTGTACTTAGTATCCTCGCCTGTTAGCATTACCATTAATTTATTGAAAGAAAAATCACCGAACGCGCCAAGCCCTGACACCACTTCATCAGACAATCTTCCAAGAACAACAAGTTTTGCGTAATCTGTAACAGGATTATATTGACCTTTGATAAACAATGTCATTAAAGGACCTTGAGATTGAAGCATTTTAATATTAGCAATGCCGTTTTTCATTGTGATATCGCCTCTTAAATACTTGAACAAGCCTGTATCTTTAAGAGTTATAGCCTTTGTTACAACGCTCAAAGAAGTTCTTAGCATGTTATCAGCGATAACGTTTTGAGCATATAACAAGTGTTCTAATTTACCTAAAGTTCCCATTCTGCCGTTATGGATAATGAACTTCAAATCACCATCTAGCGATTGTTTAGAGCTTAAATTACCCCGCATATTAGCATCAAAATCCATAACGCCGCTTATTGTGTCTTTTCTGGTTGAAACAATATCAAAAATTGGCGCTGCGCTCACTCCTCTTGCTTGAATTCTTGAATTAAAGTTTTCATCCTTTAAATTAAAATCAATGTTACCTGCTAATTTACCATTAAATATTTCAGAAGAAATATTTTTCAATTCCAATTTATTATTCTTCAATTTAAAATCCGCATTCAAAGCTGATAAATAAAGCGGAGAATTATAAATAGTAGCAAGTGCTTTTTCCGAATAGAATTTGCCTTCATTAACGTTAAGTGGCAAAGCTTTTGCAATAGGACTGTCTTTGTACATTAAAAGCGTATCAGTATTCATATACTTTGATTTAACACTTATATTTTTTACATACAATTCTTTCGACATATCAGTTGAAATCGTTGAATTAATTCCCATTGAAGAATCGCCGATTTTAACAGTTGGTGCATTTACAACCGCAATATTTTTGTTAAAATCAACAGTCATATTTGTTGCGCCAAGCTGTAAGAACTGATTAATAAAGTTCTGCACCGTAATTTGACCCACAATTTCAGGCTTATTGAATTTGCCGTTTATAAAAACATCACCCTTCAATTGAGCAACGTTATCCATAAAAGTTACATTCAATTGTTGCGGTATAAATACTCTTACATTCTTGAATACAGCATTTTGCAAGTTTTCAACATTACCTGTTACGATAACTTTCTTTTGACCTTTCAAGTTTGCCTTGAAATCATTCGAAAGCTTGCCATTAAATGATGAAACTGACAAATCTTCAATCTTCAAAGTATTGTTTTCTAATTTTGAAACAAGATTGATTAAAGACGGTTCATCTAAGATAAGCGCTTTATCCATCAAAACTTGCGCCATAATATTCTGTGTATCACGATTGCCGTTTACTGCAAATTTAACCGGATAAACAGCTGCATATTGAACAGGAACTTTTAAATCTCGTGAATTTAGAAATCCGTTTACAACAGCACTGAATGTCAAATCATTGGTACTATAATTCGTAATCTCAGCTTTTGCTGTCATTTTTGAATTTGGCATGAAAATGTTAGTTTCAGGAACTTTAATAGAATCTCTTTCTATATAAAGTTTTAAAAGAGGAAGTTTAATTGCTTCTGTAGCTTTTGGTTTCAATGTCAAATTATTTATATATGCTATATTATTTTTATTAGTATCAATTTTTAAAGTTGCAAAAGACAAATTTCCATCTTTATTCTGTGCGCTAAAATTTTCTATCTGTAAATTTTCTTTATGAATAGGATTATCTAAAGTGCCTGTCAAATTAGCTACAAGTGATGCGATACCGTTTTTTACACCAAATTCAGAAGGGCAAAGATGTTTTAGTTCAACTTTATTCATCAAAAGTTCAATATCAAGATTTTTGTCAATCTTACCTTTTGCCATGATTGGTGCGTTGTTCACATAACCAATTGCATTGACTATATTTATCACGTTGTTTGAGAAATCCACATCAGCATTGATTTTATTAATGTCCAATCCGTTTGCTTTAACTGCAGCATTATTAACCTTTAAGTAACCTGCAGATTTAATTTTGTTCAAATCACCCTTAATACTAAAATCAGCTTTCAAAGTACCATCAAGCGAATTGATTTCTTTGAATTTTGAAAAATCCGCAAGCAATTTAACTTTTTGATGTAAATCAGCAAGCTTAATTTCATCCGTTTTAACTTTCAAATCAACCGAAGGTTTTTTAGAATTATTTACAACACCGTCTATATAAACTTTTTTGTCAACAGACGCGTAAATATTAGATAAAACTCCAATCTTATCGCCAAGGAAAGTTAAATAAATAAAACTCTTTGGCGTTTTCTTTTTCGGATCAAGTACCGAAATATTATCGATATTAACCAAGCCTGAAATTTGAGTTTCTCCGGTCAAATTTTTATAAAGTTTCAAATCAGCAATTATATCAGAATGAAAATCAAGAGCTTCCATTTGTTCTACAAACTCATTTATATTGAAATCTTTCTTTTCAGTAATTTCAATATTTGGAATGATTGAAACATCATAAGAAATATATTTTTTATCATTAATAAAGAATTCACCAATTGTTTTAACGCTTAAATTCTTATAATTAACAAGTTTTGTAAGATTTAAGCCTGAACCGACAACCTTGAAATGCTTTTCTAAATCTTTATCATAATAACAAATGCTATATGATTTTAGGGTTACATCAGGTGTTTCGTTAAAATCTTTTGCGTTAAGTTTTTCTATAAAAGCAGGTAAATATTTATCATTAGATTTAACTTTTACAATTAATTTATCTGCATAAAGTCGTTTTACAATAACATCGTTTTTAAACAACGATGACCAAGGTATAAAGAATTTTACATTATCAAACTGACCGAATTTCTGCCCATCTTCATACATCATGTGCATTACGGGTGCTTTAACCTTTAAAGACGGTCCAAAGCGCAAAATTAATTTTTCAATATGAATTTTTATTCCCAAATCTTTCGTCACCTGAGATTCTATTGCAGGAATAAATCTGGTCGCATCAATCGGCACAAAACAAATTGATACACAAAACGCTATAACGGCAAGCGCTATAATTATATAATTCTTATACTTTTTCATCTTATATTACGTCTCCGCTTTCTTTGTCAAAGAAATACATATCATTAACTGAAATCTTTAATTCTATATTTTCACCTATCGGATAATCCAATGGAACTTTTGCTGAGCATTTACTTCCATTAAGATTAAAATAAACAATTCTTTCACCGCCTGTCATTTCAATAATTTCTGGCTTAACCTTTATTGAAACATCGCCTGCAGTCATCTTTTCTGCGCGAATTGCAACCGTCACTTCGCCTTGAATATTTTTATTAGTCTTAAATCCATGACCTTCAATTTCAAAATAGCCGTTTTGAACAATAGTATTTATAAAATTCATTTGTCCTATAAACCCTGCAACAAACTTATTTTTAGGCTGATTATAAATAACTTCCGGAGTATCTGCTTGTTGGATTTTTCCCTTATCTAAAACAACAATTCTGTCCCCCATTGTTAATGCCTCTGTTTGGTCATGGGTTACATAAATAAATGTTGTTTTTAATTTTTGGTGCAAACGCTTAATTTCAGAGCGCATGTGAACTCTTAAATTGGCATCCAAGTTTGATAAAGGCTCATCCATCAAAAATACTTTAGGATTTCTAACAATCGCACGACCCAATGCTACACGCTGTCTTTGCCCTCCTGAAAGCTGTTTTGGTTTACGATTTAAAAGTTCTGTTAAATTAAGAGATTCAGCAACTTCTCTAACCTTTGCATCAATCGTTTTCTTATCGTATTTGCGCATTTTTAAACCAAATGCAATGTTATCATACACGCTCATGTGCGGATACAAGGCGTAGCTTTGGAAAACAAAAGCAATATCCCTATCTTTTGGATGAACATTATTTACAACCTTATCATCAATAAGAATTTCGCCCGATGTAATATCTTCCAAACCTGAAATCAAACGCAAAATCGTAGACTTTCCACAACCTGAAGAACCTACAAGCACGATAAATTCTTTATCTTTTATTTCAAGATTAATATTATCTATTATATTTTTCTTGCCATCATAACTTTTGACAAGATTTTTTAAAATAACGCTGCTCATCCCTACTCCGTAAACTCCTTAGTTAGAAGGAATTATAATATTAAAACTTGTATTTTTCAATATTTGAGATTCAACCCAAACAATACCGTTTAATGATTGAACAAGATTTTTTACACTTGCTAAAACCATTGCTCTTAATACATTCTTTCTATTCGTAGAATCTAAAATTGTGTACGGGTCAAACATACATTCCAAGTCGTTTTCTGAAAGCAACAATGCGCTTGTAGAAAGCGAAATCATGGTATATTGAGCGGGCGCTAAGTTCTTAGAAGAAATAAATTCATCATTCGGATTTGATAACGTAATCGCAACCTCGCCCATATCAACTGATTTTAGAATTATTTCCAAAACATCTTGCAATATATTTTTCAAAATTTCTTCATCAGTAGAAATTGTCTTTTTAAAATCTTCTTCCGGCTTAATTGAAATTTTAACTTCTTTACCTTTATAAAGCTGTTCATTAAATCTTACAACCGAGTTTACTAAAGCCAAAACGTCTAAAGTTTTTTTATCAGGTTCTTTTAACGCTGATTCAGTTTGAGAAAGTTCTAAAAGTTTACCAACAAAATACATTAATTCAGATGAATTTTTATTAATAATTCTGATATATTTCTCTTGTTGTTCGCTCATTTCTCCGCCCAAACCATCTGCCATTGCTTGAGAAAAACCAACAATGGATTGAATTGGCGATTTTAAATCATTAGCAAGTTTGAGCAAGAAATTATTTTTTTCTCTATTAATTTCTTCAGTTTTATCATCTTGAGCAATTGCAGAATTTTGAACCGCATCTCGAAAATCAAGCACATAGCCTTCTGCAATTTCTTTTACTGTCATGTCAAAATATATTTCTTTATCTACAAACTTAGTGATAACAGGTTTGTGCATAATAACAGAACTTGAAATTAAGTTCATCGGATTTTCTATAAAATCGCTTATATTAGATGTAAGAAGGTGCATTTTTGAAGTTTCAAAAATCTCTGCAGCAACATCATTAACCCATTGAATTTTACCGTCTTTTCCGCATAAAACAAGCGCATCCGGTAAAGCTTTTTCAACATCAATAGAATTTGTTCTAAATAATATTTTCTTTATATCCATAATATTATACTTCCTTTATTCAAATTTTATCACAAAAGCGTACTTAAAAAAATTTTCAATTGTAAATTTTTGTAATTGGAAAATATATGAACGACAAATTTTATTGTCGTTTTATACTGGATGTATAAAGGAATTAAGAAGAATTGTAAAGTAGTACAGGGGTATGATATGTGCAAAAAACATGGTAATAAATTATTATCATTTCATCAAGAAACATTTAATGAGTTATACAAAATGGATTCGCTAGTTCAGATAACGAGAAGAACATGCGAAAGTATTGAATTTAGCGGTCAATATTACGGAGTCCCAAAAGAAACGATTGCTCTTTTGAGCGCAGAAAGGAATAATCTAATCAACATGTTGGAAATTTTGTCTGACCAAATTTCTAATATTATAAATATCGGGCTTCTCATGGAAGACGAGATTTTGACTACAATAGAACACCAACGATTGCAGCTGACAGATAACAGCTCAAAGTTCCGCATATAAGTGCTCTTAAGCCCAGCCTTGCTAAATTTTTCTTTTGATTAGGTGCAAGTTCTCCAATACCACCAATTTGGATTGCGATAGAACCGAAGTTCCCGAAACTGCATAACGCAAAACTTGCAATCATGAAGCTCTTTGGATCAAGAGAATGAGCAACGTGAGTTAATCCAACATAAGCAACCATTTCGTTAAGTACAAGTTTTGTACCCATTAATGCGCCGACAGTTGAAGCATCGTGAAGCGGAACGCCAATTATAATCGCAAATATTGCAAATATCTTTCCTAAAATTAATTTTAATGACAAGTGTGACAAGAACGCTAAATGTGAGCATCCCGGAATGTATTTGTAGCAGAACATTCCGCCTAATCCTAAAAACCAGTCGATGAATGCAACAAGTGCAACAAGTGCTAAAATCATAGCTGTAACATTAATTGCAACTTTCATACCGTCAGATGCACCATTTGAAATAGCTTCAAATACGTTTGCAAAAGTTTTTCTTTTAGAAATTCTTATATTATCTCTTGTTTCAGGCTCACCCGTTTCAGGATAAACGATTTTTGTTAAAATCATTGCCCCCGGAGCCGCCATAACAGAAGATGCTAAAATATAATGCGCTGGAATTCCCATGCCAATGTAAATTGGCATTATAGCACCTGAAATACAAGCCATGCTGCCTGCCATAGAAGCTAAAAGTTCTGAACGCGTGAGTTTTTCTAAATATGGTTTAATCATAATTTGAGCTGTAATTTGACCAACAAAAGAACTAGCTACGTTAGAAAGAGCTTCTGCGCCTGATATGTGCATGATTTTGTTCATTGCTTTGCCTAAAATTGCAACAACTCTTTGCATAATTCCGTAATAATAAAGAATATTAACTAAAACCATCATAAAGATGTTTGTACATATAAGCTGAACCGCAAAAATAGTTCCGCTTTTGCCGAATAATTCGATTAAGCGGTCATTTTGTAAAAGTGCGCCAAACACGAATAAACCGCCTTCAGTCGCAAATTCAAGGATTTTTTGAATAAAAAGACCTATCATAAGGAACATTTTTTGACCGATTGGAACTTTAAAAATAAATACTGCTAAAAGGATTTGTAATAAAAAACCGGTTCCGATAGTTTTATAATTAATAGCTTTTCTGTTGTTTGACATCATAAAAACAATTAAAAATATAACTACTATCCCGATAAGTCCGATAAATCTTTCCATTTAAACTCCTTGAATTTTCTATGGAAACAATTCTAGCATAAATAAGTTGCAGGTGCAAAAAATTGCTTTTTATTGATAAGAATTGTATTCTTGTTTGCGTTTGATGATTAAAATAACGCCTGAAATAACGGTGATAATTCCCAAAATTATTCTTGGAGTTAATTGTTCATGGAAAAATACAACACCGAAAAATAAAGCTGTTAGAGGTTCAAGTGAACCTAAAATTGCAGTTGTAGTTGAGCCAATCAGTTTTATAGCGATATTTATGGTTTCAATAGAAATAATAGTAGGGAAAAGTGCTAAACCTATTGCATAAAGCCATAATATTGGTGATGCCAGCGGTTGCAGTTCAGTACAAAAATTTAAGTTTGTAATGTATACGAAAAGCCCGAAAAGCATTACATAAAATGTCATTTTGGCACTGTTCATGTGACGGACTATTTTTATGTTTTTCACTCCTACTATGTATAAAGAATATAAAAGTGCAGAAAGTAATACAATTAATACGCCGTATAAATTTAGCGTAGCACCTTCTTTTCCGTGATAAAGTAATGTAATTCCAATTGTTATTAAAGATATTGATGTTATTACTGTCTTAGTAATTTTTTCTTTAAAAAATATTGCCATAATTACGGCAACTAAAACAGGATATATAAATAATATTGTACATGCAATGCCGACTTCAATATATTTGAACGCTTCAAAAAGAGTAAAAGATGATAGTGAGAAGAAAAGTCCTAATATAAAAAGAATTATAGTTTCTTTAAATGAAATTTTGAAAGAAATTTTTTTGACAAATTTTAACCAAAGTCCGTATAAAACAAGAGCAATTGCGTATCTATAAAATAAAACAGAATTTACACCAATTCCAGCTGAATATAAAGGTAGCGCGAATAATGGATTTGTGCCATAGCTTGCGGCTGCAAATGCTCCATAAGTTAATCCAATTTTATGTTTTCGCTCTCTTGATATCAAATTTCTCTCCAACAAGTCTTTTGCATAATTGTATACTTAAAAATTTTTGTTTACAAGAAAATAGTGTGAAGGTGAAATTGACAGTCCTCTCACTTGGAGAGGGAAATACCTAAAGTCGTTCGGTGTTAGCGCTAGCCCCTCTTTTTGGGAGAGGGCAGAAAATCAAGTTGAGCTGTGCGAAACTTAGATTTTCGGGAGAGGGTTTGAGCCAGAGGCAAAAATTACAAAACAATGTTATAATATCAATATGAATAATAATACTCAATTAGCACGAAACTTGAGAAAAAATTCAACCAAACAAGAACTTATATTATGGAAATTACTTCGTAATCATGGAATAAATAATCTTAAGTTTAAACGTCAATATCCCATTGGAAATTATATTGTTGATTTTGTTTGCAAAGAAAAATGGTTGATTATAGAACTTGATGGCGGTCAGCATAATGAGCCTAATAATATTTCGTATGACGAAGAAAGAACAAAATATTTGAATAATAGAGGATATAGAGTTTTAAGATTTTGGAACACGGATATTGATAAAAATTTAAAAGGTGTTTATGAAATGATTTTACAAGCGGTGGAAAATTGATTTGTTTGTTTGACGTATTATAGTTCCCTCTCCCTAGCCCTCTCCCTATGGAGAGGGAATAACCTAAAATCGTTCGCTTTTTCAGCCCTCTCTTTGGGGAGAGGGCTGAAAATCAAGTTGAGCTGTGCGAAACTTAGATTTTCGTGAGAGGGTTCGTGCCAGAGGCGAAAATTAAAATGTTAAAAAGAACGACTAACGGAAGTTAGTCGTTCTTTTTGTTTGTAAAATAATAGTTGTTATTAGTTATTTTGTATTATGCAATGTCATCTTTATGTTTAGGTGCAATCATATATCCCAAAGTTGCTAAGATAGCTGCACCACCACCGATGTAAGCTGCTAATTTTTTGTTAGGGATTTTCTTTTCTAACAAAGCTTTAACATCTTCGCCAAATGCTTTCTTCATAGCATCAGCTTTTTCGCCGTTCTTTTCAACAAATTCTTTCAAGATTTGTTCTTCTGTTTTTGCTTCAACTTTTGGCAAAGCATTTCTAGCATCAGTGATTTTCGTTTCTACATCTGATAACTTAGCTTTAGCTTCATTTAATGCCTTAGTATCAACACCAGATGCTTTTACTTCATAACTTACTTCCTTAGGAAGAACTTTTGAAGCTTCTTTGTCTAATTTTGGTAATGCTGGTGCAGCTGGAGCTTTTTCTACTGGTTTACCTTTTACACAGATTTCGCCGTTTTCGTTGAAGTAAGCGCCTTTACCATATTTACGTCTTGCATTAGTTAATTCATTGTTAGTAATTTTAGTATAAGCTACGTTATCAGCTTGTGCCTTAATTGCTTTACCAGCAGCTTCATTTAATTTATTCAATCTGCCTTCTGAATCCTTGATAAGTTGTTCTAAGTTTTCTTTAGTAACATTTTTACCGTTTAACACTTTCTTTTCAGCATCAGTTAGATTTTTGATAAATTCTTGAATTTCTTTATCTTTATTCTTAGGTTCTATTGTGCCACCAGAAAGTACTTTAAGAGCATTTTCTAATCTTTCTAGGAATGTACCACCTGTTGTAGTGTCAGCAATTTTAGAATAATTGTCTAATACTTTTTTCAATGTATCATTTTTTCTAATTTCAATATTCTTCAAAGTCTGAACTTCTTTTGCGAATTTAGCACAATCTTTGGCTGGTGATGTTTTTACTTTATATCCAGTAGCTTCTTTAATATCAGCTAAAGCTTTATCAATTACTTGATTATTATCAGCAATTTTAGTCTTTGCTTCAATATAGTTTCTGTTAGGTTTGATAGATGCATATTTATCATAGTTTGCCATATATTCTTGCGTATAGCCTTCTAATTTTGCCTTCAAATCTTTTTGAGCAGCTTTAATTTCAGCCTCAGTGCCTTTGAAACCAGCACTTTCTAAGATTGAATTATAAATACCTTCTTGTCTTGTTTGCAAAGCTTTAATTCTATTATTAACGCCTTCCATTGCTTCTTTTGTTGCACCTTCAGCTTTTAATGTTCTAAGTTCATCAGCGGCTTTGTTCAAATCTTTAACGTTTTGACGAAGAGCTGCTAAAGGTTCTTTTGTAACAGTTTTTGTAGTAGCTTTTGCTGATTCAATAGTTTTGATTTCGTCTTGAATAGCAGCTTTTTGTTTCATTAGTTCATTGTCAGCAGCTAATTCTGGTGTTGCACCTTCCTTGTTCGCTTCTTTGAATGCTTTTAACTCATCTTCCCATTTAGCACCTGCATCAATAGCAGCTTGTCTTGCATTGATTGCTTTTGTTTGTTCTGCTTCTTCGGAAATAACTTCTTTAGCAGCTTTTTCAAAATTGTCTTTTGAATCCTTGATAATGTCTTCATGAGATGCATACTTTGGTTTTGTTGTATAGTACGCAGTAGCACCACCTACTAAACCACCTCCAATAGCACCGCCTACCACATAAGGCATTGGTGAGGATTGCTTTTGTTGAACTTGTGGTTGAATTGATAATTCATCTGACATAACTAATTACTCCTATATTTTACAACTATTATTTAATTTCCGTTTTGTTTTGTCTTACTTTTAATCCCATTAAAATTCTACAATCTTTAGGTCTTATATATCTAAACACACGAACAGTTTAAAAATTGCTATTTTAACGGCATGTTTTTTTGATATTTTTTGTGTTAATTGTCTAAAACTATTATACCAACTGAATTGTAGCTTGCAAATTTGTCTTTACAAAAGTTAACATATTTTGTCATTTTACCTTCTTCTTGTAGTAAAGAAATAAACTAACGTTCCATTCTTTCAATTTCGTTCTTTTCACGTTCAAGTTTATATTCTTCATTATTTAATTTATGTTGTTCTCTATTCAAGAAGTCCATTTGCTTTTTGATTTCATCTTCCTCTTTGTGCAATTCGTCTTCTTGTCTTTTTATTTGTTCTTCTGCCTTATTTGAACTTTTGAAATTTGTTCTTTGTATTGGTGTGCAAAAAATTGGTTGAATTCTCATATTAACTCCTTAAATTTAAGTATTATAATACAACAAAAACTCGTAAAAATTTTTTTTGCTATTTATATGCTAAAATACAATAAAAACTCCTCGTAGCTCAGTCGGATAGAGTGTAAGTTTCCGAAACTTAAGGTCATGGGTTCGATTCCCATCGAGGAGGTTTAATTTTTAGAATAATATGTTATACTTATTATGTACGAATAGAGGATTTATAGGATAGCACAGTGAACTTTTTCGAAAGTTTCAAAAATTTTAAAAATAAATTAGATAAGGTGGAATCAACCGTTTATTCAGGTTCGGACTCTTTGCTTGAAGTTTACGAAAAGAATGCGAAACTGGAAGCTGAAATAGTTGCTCGTACTAAAGAACTCGATAGAGCCAACCGTCAGATGTTGACGTTACAGCATATTTGGGAAATGATGAATTCTTCAAAACCTCTATCAAGCGTTCTAAATGCTATAGTAAACAGTTTGCAAGGCGAATTAGGTTATCTGTACAGTTTTATTGTAAAAGAACGCAATGATAATAATGGCAAATATTTGCAAATAGTTGCATCTTCGAGAGATGATATGGGAACTAAGTTCAGCGAATATTTTAATTGTGATTTAAGCGAATATAGAATGCATTTTCCGGAGTTTGATGAAGTTAAAAATGCTATCAAAAACAATCAAATTTATCAGTCAAAAGAACTTGTGAAATTAATTTCAGGCTTTATTCCTGAAATTGATAATAATAAAGTAGCAGGTTTTCTAAAAGAAGCTAAAATGAAATCTTATATTTTGGTTCCGCTTCTTTCCAAGCATACACATTTTGGTTCGCTTATAGTGTTTTCTTCAAGAGAAAATATCAGTAATAGCGAATTAAACTTTTTAGGACTTTTTGCAAAGCAAATTGAATTAGCTATTACGATTGCAGATTTGTTCCAAGCCGTAAAAGAACAGGCTATAACCGATGGCATGACAGGACTGTATAACAGGCGTTACTTTGAAGAATACATAAAAAAAGAAGCTATTCGTGCAATGCGTCAAAATCAAAAATTTACGGTTATAGGCTTAGATTTAGATCACTTGAAGCAAATTAACGATACTTATGGCCATAACTACGGCGATATCGCAATTAAAGCTATTGCAGAAGTTTTAAAAAACAATGCTCGCTCAATTGATATTGCAGCAAGAATGGGCGGAGAAGAGTTTAACTTAATCCTACCGGCTGTCGATATAGAAGGCGGATGTATAGCTGCGGAACGTATTCGAAAAGCCATTGAGTCTATAGAACTTGAAAAAATCGGTCATATAACCGCAAGTTTAGGCGTTGCGACATATCCTGACCAGTCAGATGACTTGGAAGAACTTTTAGAACTTACAGACCAAGCGATGTATGAATCAAAACGCAATGGCAGAAACCGTGTAACAATTGCAAAACCATCTTATGAAACGTCTTGGCAAGAAGTTGCGGTTAATACTTTTGTTGATATTTTATCAAAACATAGAATTCCAATGGACGCCGTAACCTCAAGATTATTGACTGAAAAATTGATGGATATGAATAATGACAGGCTTTACCAAGTGGCAGACACTCTTGTTCAGTCATATAATCCTCAACATCAATTCGGCGGAATGAAGCAGAAGGTTGAGCTTGCGACTATGCTCGCAAAACGCTTTGATTTATCTAAAGAAGCAATCGACAAATTAAAAATTGCCATATTGCTTTATGATATCGGGAATACAATGTTACCAAAAGAACTTCTTAATAAACGCGAACCTTTGAGTGAAGAAGATAAAAGTTCTATTAAGCAACATCCTGTTATTGCTGCAAGAGAAATCCTAAAACCGATTTCTAATATTGTAGACATTATTCCGATAATTGAAAAGCACCATGAAAATTGGAATGGAACAGGCTACCCCGGAAAAATTTCAGGCGATGAAATCCCAATAGAATCACAAATTATATTGATTATTGATTCATATTTTGCATTGATTGAAAAACGTCCATACAGAGAAGCGTTGAGTTCCGATGATGCAATAAAAACTATTCAAGCCGAAATAAATAAGAAGTGGAATGCTAAACTGGCAGAAGAATTTATTTCTTTAGTAAAAACGGATTTTGAATAAAATAGAATAGCTTCTATAATATTCATACTTTACAATTTGCCTGAAAAATAGTAAAATAGTTGAGTTATATAAGTATATGAGAGGATTTTAAATGAAATTTCACATGCAGGTGCTGATTGCACTTGGACTCGGACTTAAACGTAACTGGCATATTTTTGCCGGACTTGTACTTGGTGTTTTAGTTGGAATTTGGCTTCATAGAGAACCTAGCCCTGTTTTAATGACAACGCTTACTTTTATAGGACAGGTGTTTATCAGATTGATTCAAATGGTTGTTATTCCGCTTGTAATTTCTGCAATTGTAATTGGTATTACAAGTGTTGGTGACAGCAAACAAATCGGTAAACTTGGCTCTAAAATGATACTGTATTATGGTATTATTACTGTCGCAGCTGTTACAATCGGTGGTGCTTTAGCATTATTGTTAAAACCGGGATTAGGAGCTGCTCATTATATAAATATTGACACGGCTGCTGATATTCAAGCTCAAGTGGCTGCTACAATAGAAGCTCAAAAAGGCAACTTGTTAAATATCATCTTAGGCTTTGTTCCTAAAAACCCTCTAGCATCTATTGCAAGCGGTGACATGGTTCCAATCATTGTGTTTGCGCTAATGTTTTCAATCGCCTTGGCTAAAGTTGGTGAAATTAACAGACCGTTCGTTGGTTTCTTTGAATCTATTTTTGCTGCGACTATGAAAATTACAGATTGGATAATGTGTTTTGCAGCACCCGGTGTATTTGCTCTTACAGCTGTTGCAGTTTCATCATTTGGTGTTGATATATTTATGAGTATTTCAAAATACTTAGGTGTATTAGCTTTAGGTTTTGCAATCCAGTTCTTTATAGTATATCCTGTATTTTTGAAAATATTCTCAAAAGTTCCTGTAACAATGTTGTATGCAGCAATGGCTGAGGCAATGATGGTTGCTTTTGGTACTGCAAGCTCTTCAGCAACACTTCCATTAACAATTGCTTGTTGTGAAAAAAGAGGTATTTCTCATAAAATTGCAAGCTTTGTCTTACCTTTAGGTGCAACACTTAACATGGATGGTACAGCTATGTTGCAAACAATTGCTGTAATTTTCTTAACTCAAGCTTACGGAGTTGCTTTGACTCCATTCTTGGTTATTCAAATTGCATTGTTAGCAATAATTGCATCATCTACTTGCGCAGGTATTCCGGGGGCAGGTTTGATTACGATAGCTTTGGTTCTTAACGGCATGGGACTAAGTCCTGAACAATTAGTTGCCGGTTTTGCGTTCTTATTCACTATAGAAAGAATTACAGATATGATGAGAACTTTATTGAACGTAACTTCTGATGCTGTCGTTGCAGCTGCAATTGCTGATAATGAAAATGAAATTAATTATGATTTGTTGAATAATCCTGAAGAATATGGAGATATAATTAATTAAGTTGATAAAACGTTAAAAAAAGAGTCGGATTACAAATATTGTAATCCGACTCTTTTTTTATTGTTAAATTATCTCAAAAGCAAAATAAACCAAGGAGTTGCTTGAGTGTTTTCACCAAAGTGTGAGAATTGTATCATTCCTTTTTTGGTAATATTTACAAAGCCTGTTAATTCATAAGTGTTAAATTTTGCATTGCCTGATGTAAAAGTGTAATTTTCAAAAGTTCTTTCGGTGTCATTTAAAATAATTATTTTTTCATTGCGAGCATGTTTTTTGATTTTTAGTGAATTTGTGTTAGGACTGAATTCAGAAATTTTAATTATTTTAAAGTCAGGAAAAAGTTTTTGAACTTCTTCTTCAGTTAATTCTCTTTTGGTAAATTCTCCGTTTAAAAAGGCAAAATCATAAAATTTTAAATCTGAATTTGAATATCCGATTAAATCGTTGCCTTTTAAAAATTCGTAATTACAATGCGTTAAAAAAGCCAAAGTTTCATCAAAATATAAATATTCAGAGGTGTTATCTTCTGCTATATTTTTGATAAAAAAGTCAGGTGAGTGTCTGTCTTTTTTTGTAGACCAACTATCTAATTCCGCATTATAAGTTATTTTAGCATTTTGTTTTAAATTCTTATATGGAATGCTTTGAGTACTGTTTGCAAAAACACTTAATGATAGTGAACCTACCAGTATTAAACTTAATAAAATCTTTTTCATATAAAATCTCCCAATTGAAAATATTATATCGTAATATTTGCTTTAGTTCAACTATTTGCAGGAGTTTAAAAATAGAAGAAATATATATAATAGAATTATGAGTTTAGTATCGAATTTTATAGGTGGAATATCTTCAGTAGGTGTTGGTGGGTTAAATCCTTCGCAGAATTTGGATTTGAATGACACCACGTTTTCTGATTTGCTTGAAAAACAAATGGAAGTTAAACCTAAAGAAGAGAGTAATAATATTTTCGCATCTCTTGGAATGCCGGCAGGCATGCAAATTGAAAATATAGATTTTTCTGAAAAAGTGCAGGATCAAATGGAAAGTTTGGGAGAAAAAATGACTCCTGAAAAAGTCAATGAATCTAACAAATTGGATTTAAACGGTGATGGAAATGTTACAACATCAGAAGCCGTTACGTTTTTTACATCACTTTTAGACAATTCTAATCTAGGTCAGCAAAATGATTCAGGACTTTTTGATTTTGCCAAAAAACAAGCATTTAATTTTTATAACAAATATTCTAGAAGTGTTGTAACCGATGTGCAGGAATTTGTTGAAGATATTCAGGGGCTGGTAAGTTAGTTAATGCCTTGGCTTAATATTTATAACCCGATTATTTATTATTCCCTATTTTTTGTAACAAAATGAAAATTTTTTCTTCTTAATTAAAAAAGCTTTTTGTTTGTAATATAATAATTGTATTGGAAATTAAAATAGCTTTATTTTTGATTAATAAGGAGGTCAAATGGGCAAAATTGAAATTACACACGAAATCGAAGAAAAGTGTTGTGTACATCGTGGTATAAAAGGAACTCCGGCTCCTATTCCACAAGAAGGTGAATGGACAAAATGTAAAGAAATTACTGATATTTCAGGTCTTACTCACGGTTGCGGATGCTGTGCACCTCAACAAGGTACTTGTAAGCTTACTTTAAACGTTAAAAACGGTATCATTCAAGAAGCTTTAGTTGAAACTATCGGTTGTTCAGGTATGACTCACTCAGCAGCTATGGCAGGTGAAATTCTTCCTGGAAAAACTCTTCTTGAAGCATTAAACACAGACCTTGTTTGTGACGCAATCAACGTTGCTATGAGAGAATTGTTCTTACAAATCGTTTACGGTAGAACTCAATCTGCTTTCTCTGAAAACGGACTTCCTGTAGGTGCAGGTCTTGAAGATTTAGGTAAAGGACTTTGTTCTATGTGTGGTACAATCCACTCAACAGCTCAAAAAGGTGTTAGATACTTGTCATTAACTGAAGGTTACATCTTGAAAATGGGTCTTGATAAAAATGATGAAGTTATCGGTTATCAATTCGTAAATCTTGGTAAAGTTATGGATGCTATCAAGAAAGGCGTTGACCCTAAAGAAGCTTACGAAAAGAATATCGGTACTTACGGCAGATTTGCTGATGCGGTTAAGTATATCGATCCTAGAGAAGAATAGTGCTACGCACGTAGATATTGGGTCGGTTGACATTAGTAAGACTACAAGTCTGTTTTTAAATCTAACAGGTCAACCTCAAATTGTAAACTACTAGAAAAATAAGGAAATAAAAATATGACAGTAAAATTTGAAGGACAAGATAGACGTGAAGCTACTCTAGCTAAAGTTTTACCTGAATACGGTTTCAAATCTTTAGAAGAAGCTCGTGATCTATGCTTATCAAAAGGCATCGACGTAGATGCTATTGTTAAAGGTATTCAGCCTATCGCTTTCGATAACGCTTCTTGGGCTTATACTCTTGGTTGTGCTATTGCAATCAAAAAAGGTATTACAAATGCTGCTGATGCTGCAGAAGCTATCGGCTTAGGCTTGCAAGCATTTGCAGTTCCTGGTTCAGTTGGTGACAGAAGACAAGTTGGTATCGGTCACGGTAACTTAGCAGCTATGTTATTAAGAGAAGAAACAAACTGCTTCTGTTTCTTAGCTGGTCATGAATCATTCGCAGCAGCTGAAGGTGCGATTGGTATTGCAAGAAACGCTAACAAAGTTAGAAAAAATCCTTTAAGAGTTATCTTAAATGGTCTTGGTAAAGATGCTGCTCACATTATCGCTAGAATCAACGGTTTTACTTCTGTTGAAACTGAATACGATTACAAAACTGGCGAATTAAAAATCGTTAAAGAAACTCCATATTCAGATGGCGAAAGAGCAAAAGTTAGATGCTATGGTGCTGATGATGTTAACGAAGGCGTTGCAATTATGGTTAAAGAAGGCGTTGATGTTTCTATTACAGGTAACTCAACTAACCCAACAAGATTCCAACACCCTGTAGCAGGTACTTACAAAAAATGGTGCTGGGAAAATGGTAGAAAATACTTCTCAGTAGCATCAGGTGGTGGTACTGGTAGAACTCTTCACCCGGATAACGTTGCAGCTGGTCCTGCTTCTTATGGTATGACTGATACTATGGGTAGAATGCACGGTGATGCTCAATTCGCAGGTTCATCTTCAGTTCCTGCTCACGTAGAAATGATGGGTGTAATCGGTATGGGTAACAACCCAATGGTAGGTGCTACTGTTGCAGTTGCTGTTGCTGTTGAAAACGCTATGAAAGCGTAAGTAAATATTTGACACAAAAAAGAGAATGACATTAGTCATTCTCTTTTTTTTTTTATTAAATAAATAATGTTTACTCTTTGAATGTTAAATCCGGATGACGAGCAGCAAGTGTTTCGTCAACTTTTTTAATTGGAGTTTTTTGAGGTGATTTTAGCACTTCATCAGGATTTTCTTCAATTTCACGTGCAATTCTTAACATTGTATCTACAAACTCATCCAGAACTTGTTTTGATTCCGATTCAGTAGGTTCAATCATGATTGCTTCATGTACAATCAATGGAAAATAAACAGTTGGTGGGTGACAATTAGAGTCCATCAAACGTTTTGCAATTCCTAAAGTTGAAACCCCTTGTTGATGTTGTTTTTCACCTGATAAAACAAATTCGTGCATACAAGGTTCATCATACGGTAAATCGTAAGTGCCTTTCAATTTTTCTTTTAAATAATTTGCATTCAATACAGCATCTGCACTTGCTTGTTTTAAGTTATTGCCCATCATTAAAATATAAGCATAAGCTCTTACAAGAACGCCAAAATTACCATAAAAACTTCTAACCTTGCCGATAGAATTCTTTATATTGTAGTTTCTGACATATTTGCCATTTACGCACTCAACAATCGGGCTTGGCAAAAACTCTTTCAATTTTTCAACAACCCCAACCGGGCCGGCTCCTGGACCTCCGCCACCGTGAGGAGTTGCAAATGTTTTATGCAGATTCAAGTGGACAACATCAAATCCCATTAATGCAGGGTTTGTCCATCCCATAATTGCATTAAAGTTTGCACCATCATAATAAAGAAGTGAACCGTTATCGTGCATAAGTTTAGAAATCTCTAAAACATTTTCTTCAAAAATTCCCAAAGTATTAGGATTGGTCATCATAATTGCTGCAACATCAGCATCTAAAAGTTCTTTCAAATTTTCAATGTCGACTTGACCTTTTTCATTTGATTTAACTTGGACTATATCAAATCCGCACATTTTTGCGCTTGCAGGATTTGTACCATGAGCGGAATCCGGAACAAGAACCTTTTTCCTATTCAATTCTCCTTTTGTTTCAAAATACTTTTTAACAATCATCATACCGGTCAATTCACCATGCGCGCCAGCTGCCGGTTGTAAAGTTATAGCATCCATTCCGGTAATTTTTTTCAAAGCTTCTTGGAGTTTATACATCAACTCTAAAGCACCTTGAGAATCTTCATCGCTTTGCAATGGGTGTAAATTTGTAAATTCTTCTAATGAAGCTAGAAACTCATTAACTTTCGGATTGTATTTCATTGTACAAGAACCAAGCGGATAGAAACCTTTTTCAATGCAAAAATTACGGTCGCTTAATTCCTTATAATGGCGCATTACTTCCAGTTCACTAAGCTGTGGAAGTCCGATTGTGCCTTCTCTTAAAATTTCTTGTGGCAGGTAATCTCCTAAAACTGCATTGCTGCCAAATCCGATACCTTCTACCCCATTAGATTTTTCAAATATTGTTTTCATTACTCAAATCTTCCTGTTTTAATAAATCTTTCTTAATTTTTTCTAACGCATTTTGGATAATTCTCGAGATTCTTGATTGAGAGATGTTAAACTCAACGGATATATCTTTAAGTTTTTTATCGTAAAAATACTTAGCTTCAATCAAATCTTGTTCTCTTTGTGAAAGCTTTTTCATAGCTTCGCAAATCCTATGTTTAAGTTCAACAATTTCGGCTTTTTCTTCAGGGGTTCTATGATTGTCTTTAATTATTGTAGGATTTTCCGCGTCAGCCATTTCGTCAATAGAAAGAATTGTCTTGTAGACAGCATCTTTAATTTTTTCGTGCTCGGAAGATTCTTGGTTTTTCATGACATACCACTTATAGCGACGGCGCATTTCGTTTCTTATTGCCCATTTAATTGCTTTTGTAAGGTATGCGGTGTTGTAAAGTTCTTTGTTTTTAGTATTTGTAATCAAATAATAAACAGTGTAATTAGCAAGACTTATTACTTCAGAAAGCTCAATAAGACCAAGGTTAGAAAATTTCTTAAATTCAACCTTAGATATTGTTTCGACTAATTCCTTATATTGGGATAGATTAGCGCGCTCTTCTCGATTTCTGTTTATAGATTCCAAATCTTTCATACTTTATATGATATCAGAAAATAAGGTATAAATGCAATAGCACCCAACGTTTATCTTTTTAAAATTCTACTCGCTAATTCTTTTGCATAATCCATTTTGAATAAAAGATTTAAGCCTGTATAAAGTCCTAAGCATGCAATCATTACAACTACGATTTTTGAAAACTCAAATACATATTTTGGTAGTTGAATTTTATCATACGCTACACATAAAATGTAACATGCAACAAATGTTATAATTCCGGCTAACGCCATCTTTGCAAAATTTACAAACAAAGTTTTATAATCAAGTCGAACTTTTTTATAAATAAATAATCCCAAGAAAGTTGCATTAAACAAAGTTATAAACGAAGTTGAAAGCGTGATGCCGGCAATTCCCATATTAAACTTCAAGATTAAAAGCCAGTTTAAAACAGCCTTTAAACCGATTGAAGAAATTGCAATAATGAATGGAGTTTTAGAATCATTAAATGCGTAATAAACTCTTGTTATGGAATCTCTAAATACGTAAGGTAATATTGAGAAAGACAAGAAACATAAAGCTTCTGAAACCATATAAACAGCATTTGCGTTAAATGCACCACGTTCAAAAATCAAAGAAATTCCGTCTTTTGCTAAAAGTAAAATCAGAATTATCATTGGCATTGCTGCAAAAAATAGCACTCCAACACCTTTGTTGAAATATTTTTTTACAGACTCTAAATCGCCTTCGCCTGCCAGTCTTGAAAAAATCGGGAACAATGGTACTAAAAACGCAGTTACCAAAATTCCAACTGGGAATTGGAATATTCTGTTTGCAAATACAACAGAAGTCCACGCCCCTTCTACAAGAGTCGATGCGAAAAACATATCAATATAAATACTTATTTGCCCTATTGTTGAACTCAAAATTGCTGGGAATAGTAACTCACAAATATTTTTAAATTGCGGATTGTTTTTGATATTTAAATTAGGTTTAATTCGGTATCCAATTTGTCTTAATTTAGGAAACTGAACTAACAATTGACATACAGCCCCCAAAGTCGTTGCAAAAGCTAGTGCCATGCCGGATTTATCATTATGAACAACAGAAATTACGCCAATAACAACAAGGCTCAAAATCATAGGCGATAAATTCGGTAAAATATATTGTTTATGACAAATTAAAAGTCCGTAGTAAATCCCAATAATACCGCCGATTAAAATTATCGGTGACATGATTTTAAAATGAGCAGAGGCTAATGCGACTAATTCCGGAGAACCTGCCGAAATAATTATCCCCATTATTTTGTCGGCAAAGAAGAAGCCTAATATTGAACATATAGCGAAAAACAAGAATGACACGGTTAAAAACGTGTTATAAAGCTTATTCACAAATTCATCGGGCTTAGAATCAAAATCAGGAATCAGTTTTGAAAATACTGCAACCGCAGCACTATGAAAGGGTCCACCGACTCCGCCTAAAATAATTATTGCTAATGATGGAATTTGTAATGCGTAAAAATAAGCGTCTGAAACAAGTGTTGCACCATAAAAATTGGCAACAACCATGTCTCGCACAAACCCCATAAATTTACTTGCAATAGTAACAAGAGCAATAAGCCATGCTGCTTTCAGCACGCTTGGGGTTTCATCTTTAACCATCTTAACTTCTTTATGTTCCATACTTTTCAACCAATTCTACGTATAAAGTTACTGCTCTACCGAGTGTAGGAGGGTAGTAAACAATTGTATTTTCTCCATCCTCAATATATCTTGAAATATCTATTCTATAATCTTTTTGGAAAATCGTCTTTGTTACAGGAAATTCTAAAGTTCTACCGTTAATTTTAACAGCAATTTTTGCTGCGGTAGAATTTGTAATAACCAACTGCGCTCTTCCAATCGGTGCCCAAAAAGTTTCTTTAACTTCTTCTCCGCAAATAGTTTTCGGCATAGTTCCAAGATTTATACCTGTATAATAATGTCTTAAAATATTATAATAAGGTTGATTCAATTTTGTTGCCATATAACCAGCACCATATTGGCTCATTCCTACACCATGCCCGAAGCCTCCGCCAAAAATTGTAATATCAGTTACATTGCCGTAATTATCAAGTTTTTTTTCAAAAACTATATTTGCGCTAGGTAGTGACACTCCATCTTTTTGGAAAACTCTTCTGATTACAAGTTCTTTAGCGATTCTATAACAACCTTTTGTCGTCATAAGTTCAACTTCAACGGCCTTACCCGAAGCTCCGCGCTTCATAACCTTGATGTCTTTAATTTTGCCTAAATCATCCCCTTGTTTAAATGCAGGATGTATAAATCCTGTTTTAGATTGAGCAATCATTGTTGATTTTAAGACATTTTCAAGTTCACCAACCGCCCATTGTTTTCGCCACCTGTAATACGGTGATTCAATATCAAAAGACGGTACTTTGCTTTCATAAAACTCTTTAGCATCATTTTCATCTTCCAAACTCTTAAATTCGGATTTATCAGGAACTGCCGTCAAATAAGGTTTGTTTATTGATGGAAACATTTTAGTGAGTGGGTCTGAAAACGCATGCGAATAGCTTTCAGTGTATCCACCTGCTGTAGAACTGTATAAAGCCAAAATAGGCTCATTATTATATAAAGCGACAATGCCGTCAGTTTCCATAACCGCGCGTGTTGCCAAATCAGCTTCCGTATTAACTCCGTAATATACTTGGCTTGCGACGCTGTCAACAACATTGAATTCTTTATATGCCTGCGTTCTTGGAGTTAAAACATAATTTCTCGCTGCAACGGCTTGTGCTTTCAAAGCTTCAAGACCAAACCTAACCGGCATTTCATTTGGAACAACACCTTTTAAGTATTCTTGAGTTTCGACAAGGTTTACAAGATAAAAGCCTTTTCTATCTTCTTTTTGGATGACTTCAAACGCGCCGTGATAAAGTGCAGGTTTACCTTTTCTTGTCAAATCTTTAACGCCCAAAACTCCTTGTGGGCAAATTACTACAAAATTTCTTAAAGTTGCACTGCGTCCGTTTATTGTAACATCAATCCCCGTAACACCGTTTCTGATTACAATATCTGTATTTGCAGAAATTCTTGAAACGATTTTTTTTGTTTCTCTATCGCAAATATCACAATCTGCGGTACCATAAACAGTTACGGTTTGTTTCAATACGTTTTGAAACTTATTATCCGTAAGTCCTACTCTTACTACATCAGTATTTGCAGCAAAAACTGTATTCACTCCCCCAACTAAACTTGCAAACAGCAATAAAGCTATTGCAAGTGTTCTTATTTTACTTCCCAAGTTGTACCTTCCTTAGAATCTTTTAGCACAATACCGACTTTATCAAGAGCAACACGGATTTTATCAGCTAAATCCCAATTCTTATCAGCTCTTGCTTGTTTTCTTGTTTCAATTACAGCTTCCATTGAGTCGTAATTTTCGCCCAATTCTTTGCTTATTTCTTCTAATTTAGCTTTTAATTCATCTTCTGATAAAGTAGCTTTAGCAAACGTAAAACCGAGAGTTTCAGCAAGTTTATGCAACAAAGTAAACGCATAAGGAACATCTTTATTTGCTTTATTTGTCAAATCAAATAATACAGCTAAAGCTTTTGACGTGTTCAAATCATCATCCATTGCGTCTACAAATTCTTTGTATTCATCAAATTGAGTCAAATCTAAAGTTTCATCAATCGGAGTCCTTTTTGCGTTTAGCATTCTCTTAACTCCGTTTGAAGCTGCTTGAAGCGCTTCGTCTGAGAATTCAACCGGCATGCGGTAATGATTTGTTAAAATAAAAAATCTGATTGTATTTGCATCATAATTTTTAAGTAAATCATCAATAGTCAAGAAATTACCTAAAGATTTTGACATTTTTTCTTTGTTAATCGTAACAAACCCGTTATGCAACCAATAGTTTACGAATTTACATCCATTAGCACACTCTGATTGAGCAATTTCATTTTCGTGGTGTGGGAATATTAAATCTGCACCACCTGCGTGTATATCAATAGTTTTGCCCAAATGTTTTCTGCTCATAGCAGAACATTCGATGTGCCACCCAGGACGTCCTACACCCCAAGGTGATTTGTATCCGAATTTTTCGTCTTTTTTCCATAATGCAAAATCAAGCGGATCTTCTTTTTGTTCGCCAACTTCAATTCTTGCACCGCTTTCTAATTGATCAATCGGTTGTTTTGATAGATAACCATATTTAGGGAATTTTTTTACTCTAAAATAAACATCACCATTTGATTCGTAAGCAAAACCTTTGTTAATCAAATCTTTATTTATCGCAATCATTTCACCTAATGTTTTTGTTGCAAAAGGTTCAATATCAGGTTTTAAGTTATTTAAAGCCTTCATGCTATCGCTAAACTTTTTATACCAATATTGAGAAACTTCTTCAGGTGTCTTACCTTCTTTTTCAGCTTTTTTAAGAATTTTATCATCAACATCCGTAACGTTTCTACAATAGGTAACATCATATCCTTTAAATTTAAGATATCTATATAAAACATCCCATGTAATATAACATCTTGCATGACCTAAATGAGCGTTATCATAAACTGTTGGTCCACAAACATACATTTTTACTTTGTTTTCTTCAATCGGTTTAAATTCTTCAACTTGATTTGTGTAAGAGTTATGTAATTTCATAAATTTCTCCCTAAAAAATAGCCTCGGCAAGTCAATTTTATTACAAACAAAAATCACTGTCTATGTAAAATTTATTCTTTTTAACGATTGACAAACAAATGCTGATACTATAACATGCAGATGTAGTGTTTATTAAGAAATAGAGGTTTTTATGAGAGTTAGTCCTGTCGGATTTACAACTCCTGTTGTGCATTCAAAAAACAGGAGAGTAGTTTCTCAGCCGATTGAGAAACCTGAAAATGTAAATTTTAAAGGTGGTGCATCTTTAAAATTTGGAGATTATGTAGTTGGTGCGATTTGCGGAACAGCAATGGCAGCGGTTGGCTTTGCCGTTGCAGGGCCAATAGGAGCGGTAGCTTTAGGCGCAATAGGAGCAAAGGCAACCGCTGAAGCCAATAATGAAACCAGAAGTGACGATTAATTCTGCATTTGTTGAAGCTTTTTAGCATTAGCTTTTCTAGTATTATGGTATGTTAGCATAGGAATCAATGCGCCAAGTAAGATTGGTGAAATTACTACTGTTGAAATAAATCCAGGTAGCGAGTTCAAGCCTCTGGCCATTTTTGCAATCTTATTATGCTTAATTTCTCCTGAACCTTTCATTACTTTTGTAATTGTTTCATCAGAAAGGTTGTTAAATAACTCAGCAATTTTTTTATTTTTATCTTTGCGTGAAAGATTTTTTATAGATTCTAAACTAAAGCTTTTTTCATTAAATGCTAAATTTGCGTTGTCTGATTTAGAAATAATCTTTTCTAAGTCTCCGCCTTTCTTATCTACAAATTCTGCAAAGTTTTTAAATTTCTTTTGAGAATCAATATTGCCATAGATAGAATCCAAATCTGCAACCGATAGAACTTCTAAATTACTGTATGGGTTAATTATATCTAAGAATTTTTTGAAATCGTTTTTGCCATCAGAGGCTCTATTTGTAAGTATAAATCCTAATTTGTCTTCATAAGATTTTACAATCATTTTAGTTAGCATAGGTACAGCAAATACAACTGATAGCGAAGAAACTGTGTCACGTAAAAGAATTTCGTTAATTTCTGTCATGTCACGTTTACCGTTTTCATCAATTTTCGCTCTATCCCAAGCTCGCTTCCCTCTAGGTAAAAGTAGCCCCAAAGTTGATAAAAGTGCAAAAGTTGTTTTTGTGAAATTATATCCGGAATATTCTAATAGTTCTTGAGCCTTTTCCGGTGTATGTTTTGTGATAAATTTACCTAATTTAGCAAAGATACCGTCAGAATTTATCCCTTTTCCTTTAAATGTCACATCTTTTTGTGTATCTTGTTGAGCATTTTGTTGTTTTTTTGCATGTTCTAATGCAGCTGCTCCCGGTGATACATCACTTTTTGCATATAATTTAGGTAAATATGACAAACCCGCTAATGTAATTGCTATATTTGCAATGTTAACTCCAAGTCTTTTTGTTGCAAAATTGTTTTTAATATTTTCTGCAGCTTTTTCATCTAAAGATTCAGAATTCGGGTTATTTTTTATAGCGTCATTTGCAAAGTTTTTCAATGCCGTTAATGTTTCATGCGTACCGAATGCATGTTTAGTATCACCTTCTCCAACATACAATTTGTTTATATTATATAAATCAGAAGATGTTTCCTGAATTTTAGAATTAATCATTTCTACCATATTATTTAAGGCAGATTCTTTAGACTTTTTGTCGCCGTTATCAAATTTATCAAACTCTTTAAGTAACAGTTTTATTGTTTCGTCTGCATTCTTGTCATTTGGAACGGAATTTTTATATATAGATTCCAAATTTAGTTTGTAGAACGCTTGTTTAAATTTATCTTTGTCCTTTTTTACAGCACTGTCAAAACTCGGATTTTTAACCAAGTTTTTCATGCTTTCGCCAAATCTTTTGATTAAGCGAGTATTTGTATTTGTGGATTTGCAAAATTTTCCGGAAAGAGCCAATACAGCAGGAGCAACACCAACTATGTAAGGTCCGGTCAAACCTTCTCTTCCAAGAACTTCGAATCCTTCTTGTTTGTTATATTTTCCGGTTATTTCTTTATCTCGGTGAAAACCTGTCCATACTCTGGGAGCAGTCATTCCGAGTCCGTCCTGAATTAAGAAAGATATAAAATAACCTTTGCTCTCAATCCATTGCATAATAGAGCCTGTAGCACCTAAAACAGGCATTATAGACTTAAATGAAGGATTTTTTTTGTTTCTTTTTGATATTTCGCCAGTAGTAAAATTATTGCTTATAGTGTTAACCTTCAATAGAATCCTCCACATCCCTTTAAAAGTGTAACCGTTACACTATTATACAAATTTGTTTAAAAGTTAACAAGCAAAGTATATACGATTTTAAGAAAAGTTTACAATTCAAAAGATAATTTAAACATGAATTTATGTTACAATGTAGCAAATAGGGAGTATTTTATGTCAAAAACTTTAATTTTAATAGACGGCCACGCTTTGGCTTACCGCCAGTTTTTTGCGCTTGAAAGAACCGGAATGAAGAATTCAGAAAACCAACCGACGTGGGCGGTTTACGGTTTTTTTAAAGCTATTTTTGATTTATTGGCTAAAATACATCCTGATTACATTGCAGTTGCATTTGATGTAGGCAGAAGAACATTTCGTACTGAAAAATTTGAAGAATATAAGGCTAATCGTGAAGCCATGCCTGATACGATGCGAAGCCAGTTAGGAATAATATGCGAAGGTTTAAAAGCCTTTGATATTCCTATTATTACAAAAGAAGGTTTTGAAGCAGATGACGTTATCGGAACTATTTCGAAAAACGCCTCAGATAAAGGGCACAATACGCTAATTCTGACTGGTGATCAAGACAGTTTCCAACTTATTGACAAAGAAGGGACTGTAAAAGTTCTTATTCCTTCTAAAGGCGAATTAATTGAGTATGACTGGAATAAGGTTTATGAAAAGCTTGGTGTTTATCCTGATCAAGTAATTGACTATAAAGGTTTGCGCGGTGATACCTCCGATAATATTCCGGGAATTCGTGGTATTGGCGAAAAAACAGCACAAAAACTTTTAAACAGATATAAGCACCTTGAAGATGTTTTGGCAGATTGTGATAATATTCCGGAAAAAGCTGTTCAGAAAAAGATTTGCGAGCAAAAAGACATTGCAATTTTGTCAAAAGATTTAGCTACAATCGTTAGAAACGTAGAGCTTGATTTTAATATTGATACAGCAACGGTTACTTTGCCAAAAATAGAAGATGTTTCTGCGTTTTTAAGAAAAATGCAGTTCTACACTTTTATTAAAAATATTGATAAAATTTTGACTTCATTTAATCCAAATGCAGAAGTTGAAGTAAACGAGAATTTGAATTTGTTTACTCAAGCGCCGAAGCAAGATAATGTTCAGCAGAGTCTTTTCGCACAAGCTATAAAAGAAACAGTGGAAGAAACAAGTATCGAATTTAAAATTGTTGACGCAAATAATATTGAAGGAATTTTGGCTCAACTTGAAAAAGCTAATAGAATCGCAATGAAGTTTTATTCTAATGAAGGAAAAATTGTTTCTGCTACTGTTTCTGACGGTGAAAATTTCTTCTTTGACACAAGTGAAGTTGAAAAACTTAAACCAATTATTGAAAATCCTAATATTAAGAAAATCGGATTTGATGCAAAATCTGATTATCATTTGCTTTTAAATAATGGTTATACTTTAAAGGGTTTAGAATATGATGTACTTTTAGCAAGTTATGTTAAAGACCCGAATAGAAAACATACGCTTGAAGCTCAAGCTTTGGATTTTCTAAACCATATTATTATGTCAAATGAAAATGAGATGGGCAAATGTGATGAAGCTTATACAATTTTTAGGCTTTATGAATATTGGCAAAAGAATTTGGACGAGAGGGAACAAAAAATTGTAAACGAAATTGAAATTCCATTAACTTTGGTTCTTGCAAAAATGGAACACACCGGCGTTGCAATTGATTGTGAATATTTAAAAGAGCTTTCTTCTTATATGACTGAAAAACTTGCAGAGTTAGAAGATTTAATATATCAGCTAGCAGGCGAACCGTTTAATATCAATTCGCCAAAACAAGTTGCAGAAGTTCTTTTTGACAAATTAGAATTAAAAACTAAAAAGAAAAAATCACGCTCAACAAGCGCAGAAGTGTTAGAAGAGTTAGCACAAGAGTATGAAATTTGTGAATACATTTTGCAGCATAGAAAATTTGCAAAACTAAAATCTACTTATACTGACGCTTTACCAACTCTTATCAGCAAAAAAGACGGTAGAATTCATACAACTTATAATCAAGCATTGACGGTAACCGGACGTCTTTCTTCTTCAAATCCGAATTTACAAAATATTCCGATAAGAAGTGAGGAAGGAAATAAAATCCGTTCGGCTTTTTGCGCTATGGATAAAGAAAACTCATTGATTTTATCAGCCGATTATTCGCAAATAGAGTTGAGATTGTTAGCACACGTTTCAGGTGATGAACATTTAATTCATGCGTTCACTAGCGGTGAAGATGTTCACGCAATGACTGCCGCAAAAGTTTTTGGAGTAGAACTAAAAGACGTTACAAAAGAAATGAGAAGACGCGCTAAGGCTGTTAATTTCGGTATTGTATACGGTCAATCTAAATATGGTTTAGCAAAAAGTTTAGGAATTACAAATGCAGAAGCACAAGAGTTTATCGACAAGTATTTTGAAACTTATCCGAAAGTTAAAGAGTATATGAATAATGAAGTTGAGTTTGTAACACAAAATGGTTATGTCGAAACTGCCTTTGGACGTAAAAGATACTTAGCTTCTGAACTTCAAAGTTCGAATTATCAAATTAGAGAATTCGCGCAACGTGCAGCCATTAACCAACCTTTACAAGGAACTGCCGCTGATTTAATAAAAATGGCGATGATTCGTGTTGACAAAGCAATCGCCGGCATGAAAACTAAAATGATTATGCAAGTACATGACGAACTTGTTTTTGAAGTTCCAAAAGAAGAATTAGAACAATTAAAATCTATTGTTTTAGACTGTATGGCACTCAAAGACCAAAATCTAAAAATTCCGCTTGATGTTGACATAAATTATGGTACAAGTTGGAAAGAGGGGTAATTGAAAACGTCGGGTTCAATGAAAATTGTTGAACCCAATCTACTTTAACCGCCTAATTTAGGTCCGTTGTATTTTTCATAAAGCTTCATAACATCATCTGAAATTTTATCACCACGTACCATTTTTGCATAAGTTTCGGCTATAAATTCGCCGATGCTTGTTTGAGCGTAAGCAGAAACTTTTCCTGCAGATTGTTGGTACTCTTGGTTTGTTAAGAATTCATATAAATCCGGATAACTTTTTTTGAATTTTGCAGGGTCTTTTTCGAATAATTCTTTGTATCCACTGTAAGTTAAACCACCCCAACGGTTGTTAACATGTTCTACATCAGAAGTGTCAACTTTAGAGCTGAAACTTGGTAATTTCCAACGCTTCAAATCTAATTCTTTTAAATTTTTC
Source organism: uncultured Candidatus Melainabacteria bacterium (assembly GCA_934747325.1). Taxonomy (GTDB): domain Bacteria; phylum Cyanobacteriota; class Vampirovibrionia; order Gastranaerophilales; family Gastranaerophilaceae; genus CAG-196. The sequence continues at coordinate 56,885 of CAKVGW010000002.1, forward strand.
GCGAAATCCTGTAAATGTCCCATTTCGTGATAAATAGTTTTATTAGGAGAGTACAAGTTTAATTTTACATTAAATGCTGTTTTGTTATTTTTACTTAAATCTTCAGTCCATTTTGTTAATATTTCTTCTTGTTCTTTAGTTGTTTTTTGAGTTAGGTCAGCAATGTTAATATTAATATTTAACTCTTTTTCAAATCTTTTTTGATATTGTTTAATTGTATCTAATGGATAACGCTCAAATTTGGCATAAAGCTCATCAAAGCCGTTTTTTAAGCTCCAAGATAATAAACGTTTTTCTTCTATGTTCATTTCATTAGGATTTTTATAATATTTTTGTATTAATTTTTGAACATCTTTAGAAGGAACAATAGGTATGCCTTTATGAAAACAAGTCGTTATTGTATCATCACTATGAAATTTAAATATTTTCGTTTTATCATCATAAAAGAGATTTTTATCAATACTTTCACAGATTTTTTGATTATCAAAAAATTTCTTATTAATAGCAAATTCACCAAATCTATTAGATTCTACATCTTTAATCACATGTGCTAATGCATTGTCTTTTAAATCTGAATATAACATTTTTTTAGGTGCAAACCAATGTCCTTTATTAGCGTTACTTATATCAACCAGACCTTTATTTGCATAATTAATAGCTTCTAGTGTAAAATTACTGTCAACTTCACCGATTTTTAAAACATCTTTTGCGAATTTTATACCTTCTTCAACTGTTTTAGCTTCTTTAAAATCTATGTGTTCTGCAAGATTAACAAGTTGCATCTTTTCGTTATACAACTTTGTAAGTTTATTTGTTTGATGTTTTAAACCACAAATGCCAATAGCTGTAAAGCCTCCAATAAGACCTAAAGCTGCAATCCCGATTTTTGCAGCGGTAGACATTTTTTCTTTGGGTTTTTGGCTTTTATTATTCTCTGAAATTTCTACCGTATCAACAGGATTTGATAATTTCGGTTGAGTTTGTTGATTTGAAACAGCCGAATCAGCACCAAATGTCGGAACAGTTTGTGTTCTCTGAATTTGATAATAATTCTGCGGAATTTTAGAATAATAATTACTTATTGTTGACATAAACCAACCTAACCTTATATATTAATAAAAACAAGAAACAGGCTAGAATTGCCTGTTTGTAAATTAATATTAAGTATATTATTTGAATCTATATTTTAAAAGTGTAAAAATAGCTTGTACTCCGTCTTTCCAAGTGATTTTTTTACCTTCGCTTTCTTGGCGCGCGTTATAAGAAATTGGAATTTCTTTAAAACGTGCATTCTTTTTCAAAATCTTAGCTGTTATTTCAGGCTCAAAATCAAAACGATTTGATTC
>CAKVGW010000003.1 GCA_934747325.1 uncultured Candidatus Melainabacteria bacterium
TTCAAAGATGTTTTGACAAAAGCAGGCTTGGAAGCAATTAAGGCTGAAGGTGAAACTTTTGACCCTAATTTCCATGAAGCAGTAATGCAAACACCAAGCACTGAACATCCTGAACACACAATTATTGCAGAATTACAAAAGGGATATAAGTTGGGTGATAAAGTTCTTAGACCAACATTAGTAAATGTTGCGACAGAAGGATAAATTAAATGGATTGCCACGGCACTTACGCGCCTCGCAATGACAACAAGCTTAATTTGTGATGCCAAGTCATTGCGAGGAGTGATTAGCGACGAAGCAATCTATTAGAGAATAAAGGGAATATAAAATAGCTATGAGTGATTACTATGAAATATTAGGCGTCGAGAGAAGCGCTAGCAAAGACGAAATTAAATCAGCATTTAGGAAAATGGCACGAAAGTGGCACCCTGATGTTAATAAAGCTCCTGAAGCCGAAGCTAAATTTAAAGAGTTGGGAAAAGCTTATGAAACTCTTATGGATGACGAGAAGCGTGCAACTTATGATAAATTTGGCGAAGACGGTTTGAAAAATGCAGGTTTCAATTCTCAAGGCCCGTTTGCAGGTGGTTTTGGTGATTTGGACGAAGTATTTAATTCATTCTTTGGAGGCGGATTTGGTTTTGGCGGTGGAAGACGTCAAGACCCTAACGCACCGCAACGTGGTGATGATTTAAGGCTTGATATTGAATTAGAATTTGAAGAAGCTGTTTTTGGCTTAAATAAAGAAATCAAAATTGACCATTTAGAAACTTGTAAATCTTGTAACGGAACAGGTGCAAAAGAAGGTGCTAAACCAACAACTTGTTCAACTTGCGGAGGCTCGGGTAGAGTTCAACAAACTACAAGAACCGTACTTGGTCATTTTACACAAGTTGTTACCTGTCCTCACTGTCACGGTAAAGGTACAATAATTTCTGACCCTTGCCCTGATTGTCACGGTGAAGGCAGAAAAACTGTAGAAAAGAAAATTGAACTGAAAATTCCTGCAGGTGTTGATAATGGTTCAAAAATGCGACTTTCTCATGAAGGTGATGCAGGTATAAATGGTGGAATCGCAGGTGATTTATATGTTGTTATTCATGTAAAACCTTCACCATATTATAAACGTGACGGTGCAAATGTATTTACAAAATTGGACATTACTCCTGCTCAAGCAGTTTTAGGTGATACGGTTGCTATAAAAACTTTGGATGGAGAGCGTCAAGTTACGATTCCTGCAGGAATTCAACATGGCGAAGTTGTAAAATTAAGAGGTGCGGGTGTTCCTAATTTATCCAAACCTTCTGTGCGTGGTGAACATGTTGTTGTAGTAGGAATTAAAACTCCAACGCATATTTCAAATGAAGAAAAAGCACTTTATCAAAAGCTTTATGAAATTCAAGCAGGACGTAAGGCGAGAGAAAAAGAATCTATGAAAGAACGTTTGAAGGGCGTATTTAAATAAATCATTGTTACAATGTCTTGCTTATGGTAAAATTTAAAAGAGGGACAATTGGAGAGATTTAGATGCGGAAGTTATTGTTAATATTAGGGGTTCTTTTTATCGGCTGTACAAATGTATTCGCTGCAAAAATTCCGACTGAAGTTAAAGACTATATTACGTCAAAAATTCCGCAAACAGATATTCGTTTTGATGGCGTGATTATTTTACCTGATAATACTGTTTATTTGCCATTGTATCCATCTTTATTTTCTGACATAAAGACGCTTAAAATAAAAGAAACTTATCCGGCAAATCAGGATTTAAAACAAGAGCCTGATGTTGTTATTTTTAATAATGATTTTGTACTTTTAAAAGTTTTGTCTGATGGTGAAGGTCATAGAACTGTTTTACACATGGTAAATCCACCACTGCAAGTTAGAACAGGTTTGCTTCCTCAAGACATGTTGGTTCCAAGCGGTTTGATAATTCCTGAAAATATTAAAGGGATTATCGGCAACCTGAAAATTGATACAAAAAACGAAGATGTAATTAAGGTAGAAAACAAAGATTCTTATGAAGATTTTTTGTCTGAAACAGAACCTGAAATTGCACAAACGCTTATTTCTCAACTCAAAGACAAGGTTCTTTTTGTAACTACAAACTATTCAAAAAATATTCAAGTTGTAGAACCGGCAAAAGCTGTTCCAAGTTATTCTTTGGCGCAAAAATCAATCCCGATTGATATAAAACCTGTAAATAACGGTAAATTCTTGCTTGTAACAACTTATGACAGACCTTTTGTTGATATAATTTCTATTGCTGATTCAAGATTTATTAAACAAGTTAACTTGTCATCTAATCCTGAAGAAATTTTGATTGATGAAGTTAATAAAAAAGCTTACGTTACATCACCAATTGCATCAACAATCTTTGTAATTGATTTAAACACGATGTCTTTGACACAAAAAATCAAAATCAACGGATATTGTGAAAAATTAAGATTGTTTGAAGACAAATTGTTTTATGTAGACAAATTGAAAAACGAAATTTGGGCAATAGAACTAAAAAAAGATTATGAACTAAAAGATATCGGTCAATTCCCGAATGTTTCGGATTTAGTATTTACAAATAATAAGTTGTTTTTGGCAAGTAGAACTAAAAGTAGAATTGCGGTTATTGATTATTCAACATTGGGCTTGATTAACGAATTTACAACCGTAAATAAGCCGCTCTCAATGCTGTTGGAAGGTAAGACTTTATACGTTCTTGGCGCGCAAAACAATGTTATTCAAAAATTGAATACCGATAATGACACGCCAACAGGTAATATTGCAATCGGAACAGACGGTTTCTCATCAGGTTTCCACAGAATCGACAATACCAATTTGGCGGTTATTACGGATTTAAAGAGTAATAAATACACAATTTTTGATTTGGCTAAGGGAAGAGTTCTCAAAACTTATGCTTTGAATGTTCCGATTAAGGATGTTGTTATTACAAACAAAGTTAATTTATTTGATTAGAGGCAAAATATGGATATAGTAATGGACGAAGTTACAGCCGGCGTTTTGGCTGAATTAGAAAAGACACAAAAAGATTTTTGGAATGTGCCGAGAAAAACAGGTGTTTTGATGAATAGCTTTATCAAAATGATGAATATTCAAAACGCATTGGAAATAGGAACTTCAAACGGATATTCGGGTATTTGGCTTGCTAAAGCTTTAAAACAAACCGGCGGAAAACTTACGACTATTGAATTTTATGAAAAACGTCAAAGCATCGCAAAAGAAAATTTTAGGATTTGCGGAGTTGATGATGTGGTTAGACCAATTCAAGGTTCTGCTTGTGAAGTATTGGCTTCCTTTGATGAGAACGAAAAATTCGATTTTGTGTTTATAGATGCTTGTAAAAGAGAATATGTTAAGTATTTTGAGATGATTAAGCCGCATTTGACTCCAAAGGCTTTGATTGTTGCGGATAATATAATTTCGCATGCAGAAAAAGTTCAAGATTTTATAGACGCTGTAGATGCTGATGACGAGTTTCAATATGAAATTTTAGAAGTTCCGGGCGGAATTTTGGTTGCTTATAGAGGGTAAAAATTTACATCTTTTGCTTTTTTCAAATCTATGCTAATATGTGTCTATGAAAAAGATTAGTATTGTAACATCATGTTTTAATGAAGAAGATAATATTTCTTTGCTTTATAAAAAGCTTAAAGATATTATCGCAAAATTGAATTCAAGATATAATTTTGAGATTATTTTTATTGATAATGCGTCTACGGACTTTACTCAAGATGAGTTGCGTAAGATTGCAAATGAAGATAAAAATGTTAAATTAATTCTAAATTCAAGAAATTTCGGTAGCATAAAATCGCCATATTATGCAATTTGTCAAGCGACAGGTGATGCGATAATCTATTTGGCATCAGATTTACAAGACCCACCTGAGCTTATTTATGATTTTATAGAAAACTGGGAAAAAGGGTGCGAAGTTGTAATTGCTCGTAAATATGACAGCCAAAAATTCAAATTCTTAGATGTTTTGAGGAAGTTTTATTATTATGCGCTTGATAAATTAAAAGATGAAGGTACTAAACTTGTATACAATTATAAAGGTTTTGGACTGTACGACAAAAAAGTAATTGAAAAAATTAAAGAAGTTGATGACCCATATCCGTATTTTAGAGGTGCTGTTTTAGATTTGGGCTATAGAATGAAGATTATAAACTTTGACCAACCTGAAAGAAAAAACGGTGTTGATAAGCAAAATTTGTTTACCTTATGGGATAATGGCATGCTCGGGCTTACACGTACAACAAAAGTTCCTATTCATTTTATAACGATGATTGGATTTTTTGGTACGCTAATAACATTAATATTAGTTGTTTTAAGCCTTATTTGTTATGTCGCTTATATGAATTTTATTATTCCTAAAAAAATGCTTTCTTTGTATCTTTTAATGTTTATTCAAATTTTGAGCGTTGGAATGATTGGTGAATATTTGATTATGCTTTGCAGATTTGCAGAAAAGAAACCTCTTGTTATTGAACAAGAAAGGGTTAATTTTTAGGATAGTTAATGGTGCAAAAAATTGCACACTATTTTCTATCGCAGCTAATCGCTGCACGTTCGCGGCGCGATTGTCGTTCAATAGTCGGTAGGGTGCAATTTTTTGCACCATTAACAATAGTTTATCTAACTCCAAATAGAATTTTGAACATGTTCAGCTAAATTTAATTGATTTTGCCAATTGCCTTTTTCTAAGGCATAATCAAATGCTCTCATGTATGCAGAATATTCTCGGTTTGAATTTGCAGTTTTTGCCATTTTTAAATCTGACAAATCTGAATAAAATTTCTTTGCTTCAGCTTTTTGAGCTTCATCATCTATGTCTGAATATTTGTCAACGCCAAATTTACTTAATAATCCATAATATTGTTTTTGTACACCTTTAATTTGAGCCTTTAAAGCTTCGCCTGCTGTTTTTAAGAAATCTATTTTTTCATTATTTTCAGCAATTAATTTGTCATAATAATTTACAAGTCTTTGAGGATGCTCTGTTAAATTGCTGTTTACACCAAACAAATCGTTTTTATCAACCTTAACTTTTTTGCCGTCAATTACGACAAACCATTCGCCATTAGTAGCTTTGGTTGCCGGTAAATATTGACCGTTAACCCAAACTTTTGCTTGTTCAGAATTGTTGGTTACTAATGACATAGTTCTATCCTCTTATATATATATAAAGTTTAAATACTTCAAAAATTTGCCTTTTTTGTTAAGTTTTGTAAAGCATTTAACTATATAAGGAATGAAACTTAGATATTAAAACTTTTTCTTGAACCTTCTTCGTGGTACAAACCGCCACCGCAAATTGTTTCAACAACTTTTAATACAAATTCTCTTGATGAATCTGTGTTATTCAAGAAAAATTCCCTATTGGACAAATGTCTGATTTTAAAAATAGAATTTTGTGTTTTATCTGCCGGTACAAACAGTGAGGCAACTTCTTTATCTAAAAGCACTTCCATCATCTGATTTCTGGAAGTTATTCCTTCCATTAACTCATTATAGTTACCGTTAATCGCCATAATACGACCGGAAAACATTGGAGGGGCGCTTTCTCTAAACAATGCTTGAGGTTCATAATTACATCTTGTAGTAAGACTGATTGTATGCCAAAGAATATTGACTACTGCTACAGTCTTGTCTTTGTCATAATCTACATAAATATTTTCAGTAGTAATTCCTCTGGCTGCAAAAGATTGTTTTAAAGAATCTGCTATGGCTTTAAGGTTATCAATCATTTCCACAAAAATTTCAGCAGTGTTTAGTGTTGCATGCTGATAATCCAAGAATTGTTTGTACATGTGGGTAGAAACAAGCCCGATGCGTTCTTGGATTAGTGTGGATTTTCTGAAAGATGTTTCTGAGTTATTAAAATTTTCGTAGCCTTTACTCAAATTTATAAAGCCTCCTTATATAATTGTACACTCAACATGATTTTAATGTAAACATGATGTGTAACAGTTTGTAACGAAACCTATATGAGTACTATATTAAAAGCTGTGTACCTAACATGATTCTGTGTGAATCTTTTGCCGCATCGTTTTGACAGAATACATAGTTCAGAATAAATTTCAAACCTTGACCTTTTACAAAGTAATTTAGACCTACAGAGTATTCGCGTTTGTTATTGTTTGCAATTTCTCTGTTTGGATCAAATTCATCATATCTTGCTAAGATTTGAAGCTTTTTAGTTAACATATATGCAACAGTTGCGTAAAAACCGCTCGCGTGCTTATCGGTTGAATAACCTGCCGTGCCGTTGTAACCGTTAGCTTGCGCCCATTCAAAGTTTGCCATAAATCTTTTGTATTCATATTGAACATGCGCACCTACTACGCAAAAATTATTATCTCTGTGACCTGCATCCATGCTACCACCAACAAGCAATTTGCCATATCTGCCATCCGTTTTTCCAAGCGGTTTTAAGTCAACTCTACCAATAAATTCTGCCCCGGGGAAAAATTCTTGGAAATAAGTATCCGAACTATAAACACCAAAGTCATAATCCATCAAGCTGTATGTTCCTGCAACTTTAGCCCCAAGTTTACGAACTGTACCAAAATTTCTTGAAATTTGAGAACGAGCTAAAAATGGCAATACAAATGGTCCGTAAGCACCTTCTAAACCAACAGGCGGACGAGAATTACCGATTAAAATTCTGTGGTGTGGAATCTTGTTTGTTGCGATGTACATATCAGCGAACAAGTTTTCTACCCAGTTTCTTTCTGATAATGGTGAGAAGTTAAACATAATTCTAAAATCACCATTATTGTTCTTTAAGAATCCGTCATAACCAACGTTAATTGTATTGATGTCATAATGGTTTGTTGTATGTTCACGATGCATTCCGCCTTCATTAAATTGAAGTCCGATGTCACCGTTGTAACCAGCCCAAAATTGAGTTCTATCCCATACAGAATCTTCATCAAATTTATGAGTCAAAACATCCTGTAAAAGATATGTTGGTTTGTCATATTTATAAACTTCTAAGTGATACACATCTTGAAGTTTTTCTTTTAAACTTTTTTCTTGCGGAGCTTTTTCTTCTGTAACAGAAATTGCTTGAGGTACTTCTTCCACATTCATTTCTTCTTGCGGTACATCAAGTACAACTTCTTCTAATTTTTGCTCCTTAACTTTTGCCCACGCAGGTGAGGTTAATAAAATTGCTATTAATGCTAGTAAAATCTTTTTCTTCATATTCATATTCTTACATATTATACAAAAAAAGACCAATTCTTACAAACTAAGAATTGGTCTTTTTATACTAAACTAATGTTGATGTCTGTGTTCTTCTCTTAAGTATGCTGTCCAGAATAATAGAACAACAAATACAAAAGCACCTACAATGTTACCGCAAGTAACAGGAAGTAGGTTGTGTAAGAAGAAGCCTTTCCAAGTCATTGTTGCTAATTGATCAGGAGTCATGCCTGAAGCAGCAACGATTGATGGGAAGTGTTTCATCAATAATCCGTTTGGAATAAAGAACATGTTTGCAACACTGTGTTCATAACCTGAAGCAACGAATGTCATGATTGGGAAGAAGATTGCAAAAATCTTACCAATAACACGTTTAGAAGTTGAAGCCATGAAGATTGCTAAACAAACTAACCAGTTACAAAGAATACCTCTAAAGAATGCTTCTCCAAAAGTTAAATTAATTTTTGAGAAAGCTGTTTGCATTGCTGTAACACCTACTGCGTCGCCACCATTATGTCCCATGCCTGCACCAAATATCAAACCTGCAACAAGGATAGAGCCTAAGAAGTTTGCAATATAAACAATAGTCCAGCTTCTTAATAATTTAAGAAGGCTAACTTTCTTTTCTAAAACTGCGAAAGTCATCATTACGTTACCAGTGAACAATTCAGCACCTGTTAATGCAACAATCATCAAACCTGTAGCGAATGTCATAGCTCCGATAAGTTTTGTGAAGCCCCAACCCATCATTGAGTCGCCAGTCATAACTGTTAATGATACTTGAGCACCAAATGCGATAAATGCACCTGCTGCAATTGCTAATGTAAACATTTTAGTCTTACTAAAACCAGCTTTTCCTGTCATAACGCTGTCACTAAGCTCGTGAACAGTGGCACTAGGAGTTAAGCTGTCTTGTGTGGAAATTACTTTTTCTTCTTCCATTTTTCCTTTTCTCCTATTTTTCTCTCTTTTTAGAACACCAAATTTTCATAAATTTCCCTCAGAAATTACGTCGGCTAAATGTGTTTGACTATCTATATCCTAAAATTTTAATGTTCTTAAAAACTCTGCTTAAATTAATTTTATTTAAGTCCTTATTGATAATAGCACTTGAAAAAATGATTGCAAGATTTTTTTCTTATTGTTTATATTAATAAAACTTTACAAAATAGCAAGTTTCATTAATAAATTGTTTTTATATAAGTATGGATAGTGTGCAATTACAAAATTTAAATAATATTTATCAAACTGCGCCGGTGAAAAAAAATAGCGCAGTATCGAATGCTTCACAAATTCAGAGTGATAAACCTCAAGCTCCTGCATTTAAAGCACAGGCTTATACCAGTGCTGTCACAATAAGGACTTCTTTAGCTAATAAGGATGAACGTAAAAAATACGAAGATTTATCAAATGAATTGGAACTTCCATACAGAAAAAAACTTGAATTTGCTCTTAAATCAGGACAATTGTTGAAAAATAATTCTAATGATAGAAGCACGGTGCTTGATAATTTGCATAAAATTATAAAAGAAGAACGTGATCCTGGGTTGGATAAAGTTACGATTTTAAAAGAATGTTTGGATATTTTGGCTAATCCTTATGTAATTACTCAAACTTGCGAAGATATTCCAAGTCAATATAAACGTCAAATTATAGGTCTGATAACAAATTTATCGGAAGATCCTAATGAAATTGCAAAAACTCGTTGGGAATTAGATAATATGCACACGGGAACTTGTCCTGCCGCAAGTATTGAATTCGATTTGGCGACAAAACATACTGCAGAATTTTTTAGAATGGTTGAAGGTTTAACTTCTCCTAAGAATGAAGTTGTAAAAACTATTCAAATGGATAATTTGTCAAAGAAATCGAATGATGCAATTTGGCTTTTAAAAACATTTAAAACACCACATAAAATAAATAATTTTGAAACAGCCAATGTTTTATTAAAGCCTGATGAGAACGCAATAATTAGGGCAAGAATTCAAAACGGTTATAGAGATAAAGGCGAGCGTTCAATTATTGATGTATTAATGCAATCTACTCTTATGCAATTAGGTGCTCAACAAACATATAATTCATTGACAGATAAGCGTGCGCCAAATGAATGGACACAAGAAGACGGTGGCTTGATTGATTTTGAAAAAACTTATGTCGAATCAGTTGTAGAAGATAAGAATACAACGTCAGTAACTTATCAAAAGGTTGATGAAAACGGACGTTTGTGCGGTTATGAAAAAGATTTTGCGACAATCAAAAAAGAATTATTAGATACTTTAAAAATGGGACATAATATAATCATTGGTTATACTTGGCCTGATCCTGAAAATGAAAACCGCTTGGCGGGACATGAAATAACAATTGTTGGACATAAAGTTAACGCAAAAGGTGAAGGAGTGTTTATTTGCCAAGATTCAGACGATGATATTTCTGCTCCAATTGAAATGACTGAAAAAGAACTTTTACCAAAAATTCACCATGCCGGTTTACCTGACGAAATTGCGTCAAGAGATTTTAAATACCAAGACAGCTGGGAAGTTGGGATTAATGAATTCCAAGATATGAGAAAGAAAAGTGCTTAAAAAGGATAACTCTTAACACCCTCTCCTGCCTTCAGCACCCTCCCCAAAGGGAGGGAAACGCTTGTGCTTATTGAACGCATGTTAAATTTGTTATAACTGAACGACTTTAGTTCCCTCCCTTGGGGGAGGGTGCCGAAGGCAGGAGAGGGTGTTATTAACAAAACAAAAGAGGTGTTTTAAACACCTCTTTTGTTTCCAAATTTTCGAAAAATAAAAACTATCCTTCCAAATACGTATAATCAGGATTTGCTTGCAACTTAGCTTCTATTTGATCAAATGTAGCCAAACCTTCTATTGCACCGAATTCTGAAACGACACAAGAAGAGTTTACTGATGCGTACATTAAAGATAAACCGACATTTAATTTTGTTCTTTCCAATGCCGCGCAGAATGTTGATGCAAATGCATCTCCAGCGCCAAGTGTTGATACTACCGGCGATGGGAATACTGGGCAGAAATAGAATTTTTGTCCGTCGTAAGCGTAAGCACCTTTTCCACCATCAGTGATTACGATAATTTGATAATCCATGACTTTCATTGTTGTAAGCATCTTTTTAACATCTCTATGAATAAGTTCGTGTGAGAATTTTTCAGTTTTAGTATCAGGTCTAACCTGAATTCCTGTAGTCATGGTTGCTTCTTCCTTGTTCATAACAACAATGTGTGCTGACTTAAGAATTGTTTTAATGTGTTCAAATCCACGTTTAATGCTTGTTGTGCCGGCATTAAAACAAATTCTTGTGCCTTGTTGGTGAGCGTATTCGACAATAGGCTCAAGAACTTTATTTGATTCACCATTTAAAGGTGCTACATAAATTAAATCAGCATCTTTAATTGCATCATAATTAATCTCATCTTCTCTGATTTCAGCGTTTGCGCCTCTGTGCGCCAAAACTGTTCTATCACCTTGGAAACTTACCAAAATGATTGAAAAACCGGTTGATGTATCTTCTTTTTGAATAATATTATCTAATTTAACGCCACGAGGTTTAAATGAATCCAAAATACCTTCTGAATATATATCTTTACCTATTTTAAAGATAGCAGAAGTATCAAAACCCAAATTATCGAAATTGCAAGCAGTGTTTACACCTCCACCACCTACATTTGATGAGAATGTAGTTATATCAATTTTTGAGCCATAAGGATAACTCATAAAATCAGAATTTTTGTTTTTTGAACATACTGAAACGATATTAGCGTCATCGCACTCAACGAATACATCCATTGTAGCGCTACCAATTGTTAAAACCTTTGTCATAATCTTCCTCCATATATTATTATTTTAGTACAAATAGCAAAAAAAATATTTATGAGTTTTAATATTGTATATGGAGGTAAATATGAATATTGATAATAATGTTTCATTTCACGGAAAACGAGAAATTATGTATGGATTAAATAAAGCATCAAAAGCTGCTAAGGATGCACAAGTGGATAGATTGATGTCTTGCGGTCCATATAGACTTAATAGAACTGATGAAGCTAAGAAGAATATTGCAGTAATGAATGCATATTTAGATATGGCAATTAATGACAGTGAGTTTAAAAATGTAATAGAAACTATTTCTAAAGACACTGATACAAAGAAGATTGCGGAAAATTTGAAATACTTGGACACAATGCAAGTGTTCAAAAGAGCATTTGCCCAAAATGTAGTAAAAATTTATGGTGATGTAAAAGCAATTAATTTAAGTAAATTGTGGCAAGTGTTAGCCAAAAAATAAATAATAAAAGGCATAATAAATCTAAATTTTAGCAGTAACTTCTTTCAGGTACTGTCTAATTGCAGGTGTAATGAGTAAGTTTGGTTCTTGAGTGCATAAATCATCCAATGTTATTACGCCTTTTCTTATCGCACCTGATTGTATTTGCAAAAGTCCTAACATAATTTTATCGTAAGGACTTTTAGAATTAGCTAACTCTTTCATCTTTGTATTTGTAATACCAAGTGTTCTGTAACATTCTGCCAAATTCAGATAATACTTAAAATTCAAACCATACAGTTTAATTGCATCTTCAAAACAAACTCTTGCCATTTCCGGATAGCCGATAAAAGTATATGTTTCGCCTAAATTATTCTTGAAAATCGCAGTAGCTTGAGTGTTTGGGCTTAATTGAATTGCAATTTTGAATTCCTGTATAGCCGCATAATAAATCCTGTCTTTAAGATAATTTATTCCTACATTGTTGTGATAAAATGCGTCTTTTCCTGCATCAATAGTATATTTATACGGTTTTCTATAACCTGAACAAGTCACAGCAATTAACAATAAAAATATAGTTAGAAATTTTTTCATTATAGTTCGATTTCTAATCCTTCGTAAGCCATAATAGCATCTTCTGATGCGTATTCTTCAGACAATAAATCTAATTTTTCGTCATTATAACCTGGGTCATAATGGAAATAAACGAGTTTTTTCGCTCCGACTTGTTCTTTACAATCTAATGCCATTTCGAAAGTTGAATGACCGTAGCCTTGTTTTGGAACATAAATACTCAAATAATCTTCTGTTGAATATTGTGCGTCATGGATAAGTAAATCACACCCTTTAGCAAACTTAACCAACTTTTTGTCACCGCCCGGATAACTTTCTTTATCCGTTGCATAAACAAGAGTCTTACCTTTGTAGGTTATTTTATAGATAAATACACCGTTTTGAGGGTGAGCATACGATTTATAACAAGTTATAACAACATCCTCGTCCGTGTAATCGCCTTCTTTTAAATCATTAACTCTTATTACCTTCGGCATTTCATTTTTCTTGAAAATAATATAGTTTGTTTCATTCAAATCAAATATTTTTAAATCTGCCGCAATGTCGCCTAAATCAAGCGGAAACGACTTTGTAAACAAGAGTTTTGCAAGTTCATTTTCTAAAGTTTCATTATAATTAACACCGCCCATCAAGCACATTCTAGTTGACGCCAAATGACAAGGTCTGAAGAATGGAAAACCTTGGATGTGGTCTAAGTGGATATGGCTCAATAAAATTGTGCATTTTACAGGAGTTCTGTCAGTAATTGTCGTCCCCGATTCAATATATTTTTGCATAAGTTCGTTACCCAAACTTATTAAACCCGTTCCGGCATCTAATATAATTAAATGACCACCAACTCTAACCTCCACGCAAGATGTGTTTCCACCGTATTTCAAAAAATCTTTATGCGGTACGGGATAACTACCTCTAACACCTCTGAATTTTATTTTAAATTCGTCCATTCTTAATCTCCATAATTTTTTAATTCAAAACTTGCGTTTCTGTCGCTCTCTTCTCCATACAATCTTTCAGTACCCATAAGTCTGAGTTTTGAACGTGATTGTATGTCTTTTAAATTAGTTTCTTTCAAATAAACATCAACAAGAGTTCTTTGTTTATTAGAATTTATATTAATAACTCTGAATGCATTCGGATAAGTAACTAAAGACGGGCATGCCACAACTAACATATTATCATCTTGTATGATTTTTGTCGTGTGATAATGTCCCTGTAAAACTATTAAGGGATTTTTGTGAGTTTTTAAAAGTTTTCTCACTTCATATTCGTTTTGCATTTTGTGATTAGGGCTGGAAAACGGTTCAATAATAGGAACATGCGAACAAACTATAACCGTATCTTTTACATGCTTTTCCAATTCTTGAGTAAGCCACATGAACTCTTCGTTTGAGATTTCGCCGTTTGATGTTAATTTATAATCAATGATAGAATCTAAACAAATGACTCTAAATCCTTTTTTAGGAGTAAATGCGTAATAAATATTTTCTTGTTGCATGTTATCATTATTAGCAGCTAATGTTTCTAAAAATTTTCTTTTCGTAAGTGGGCCATCTATACTAATATCGTGATTACCATCAATTGCATACCAAGGATAAACCAAATTATTTGCATGCGAAATGAATTTTTCTAATTCACTTACCTTTGGTTTGTTAACCAAATCGCCTGTAAACATTACAAAATCGTAAGGACCGGATGTATTTATTTGAAAAATCACATCATCCAAAAGTTCAGGAGATTTTTTCAAAAATTTGTAAGACGTATTTTCTTCAAACGAAGAAAAATGTGCGTCACTAACTTGTGCAACTCTAAGGTTGTTATTTGCCGCAGTACAAACTTGCGAGCCGATAGCGCATGCAATAAGAAGTGTTAAAACACAATTTATAAATTTTGAAAAAAATGATTCTTTTTTACGCTTATATCTTTTCATAATTATTTATTATACCAAATAACCGTGGTTGTGTATAGGTTGAATTTTGCAAATCAATTTCCCTCAAGCTATAATAAACATAACTTGAGAGGTAAAAATGAACTTATACGAACTATCCGAAATAGCTGATAAAAGATTTTCACACGGCGAAGAAATTCCGCAAAATATAATAGAAGGTGTAAAGCAAATTGTTTCCAATGGCGGATTTATCGGCATGGCACAAATAAATCCGATAGCAGGGAATATTGAATACAACGCAAAAAAAATTGCTAAATACATTAAATATTCATGTAAAATCGGCTTAGACATGGTTGTTTTTCCCGAATTGGCTCTAATGGGTTATCCAATTGAAGATACAATCGACAGACACCCGATTATTGTAGAAGAAAATATTAAATGGCTGAAAGGTTTGGCTAAAATTACAGTCGGCACAACCGCTCTTGTGGGGTTTGTTGAGCCTCGAAAACAAGATGCGGAAGGTAAAAAATATTTTAACTCTGTTGCCATTTTAAAAGACGGAAAAATCGCGGGAATTGTCAGAAAATCACTTCTTCCTAATTATTCTGAATTTAACGATTACAGATATATTGAACCATCTCCTGTCGTAGGGGTTCAGCCGGCTGAAACGTTAGGTGTTTTTGATAAAGACAATATTAAAGAAAATAGTAAAATTTTTGAAAAATACGGAATTTCTATTTGTGAAGATTGTTGGAACAATAAAGAATTCTTTGAAAAAAATCTTTATGATAAAGATCCGATTGATGAACTTGCGCAAGAAAATCCTGAGATTTTCATTAATTGTTCAGCTTCTCCAACCAGAGCGAAAAAAGAACAATTGAAACACAATATGCTTTCATTTATTGCTAAAAAATACAATACTCCGATTGTATATGTAAACCAAGTCGGTGCGATTGACAACAGTTCGTTTGACGGTTCCAGCAGAGTTTTTGATGCAGACGGAAAATTATTAGCAAGAGCAAAATCTTTTGAAGAACAATTTTTAATCGTTAATCCAAAAGAAAAAATAGGCAAAATTTATCCTCTGACTAAAGGTTTGGATAAATCTCTTAATGAACAAAAAGTTTTTACTTTAGAATATGAATCCGATTTAGAAAGAACTTATAAAACAATTCTACAAGGAATAAAAGATTATTTTAAGAAATGTGGTTTTAAACGCGCAGTTTTAGGACTTTCAGGCGGTTTGGATTCGACTGTTTGCGCAGTACTTTTAGCTGATGCTATCGGCAAAGAAAATGTTTTTGGCGTTTCGATGCCATCTCATATTACAAGTAAAGAAAGTAAATCTGACGCTCAACAGTTGGCACACAATTTAGGAATTAATTTCACTGAAGCCACAATACGCCCAATGATTGATACAACAACAGAATGCTTAAATGAATTATTTAAGACTGTAGAAACCAAATGGGACGGACGTTACAAGACTTCGTTCACGCCTGATAATATTCAGGCTCGCTCACGTGCAATGTTTTTGTGGGGAATAAGTAATGAATTTGCTTCTTGTATTCCTATTGCTACTTCTGATAAATCAGAATTGTATATGGGTTATGCAACGATTAATGGTGATATGTCAGGCGGTTTTGCACCTATTGCAGATGTACCTAAAACTAAATTGTTTGCGTTTGCCCGTTGGATGAATGAAAACCGCGAAGAAAAAAATGCAATTCCAGAAGCGATTATTCTAAAAAAACCGGGTGCTGAACTTGCAATCGACCCTAAAACAGGAAAACCACTAATCGCAGAAGATGCTCTCATGCCTTATGAATTCTTAGATGAAATCATTTGGCGAGTTGAAAACAAAAACGAAGGCTACCATGACCTTTTAGAAAACGAATTTGTTTATGAAAAACATAATTCCGTTTCAAAAGAACAAAAAATCGAATGGTTGGATAAGTTTTTCAGACGTATGTCAACTGCGCTTTATAAATGGTCTATTCTTCCGCCGTCTGTAATTGTTGAATCTCGTTCAATCAATAAATATGATTATAGACAACCTATAACGTCCTCCAAAATTAATTATAAAGGTGTGGAAGATAGTTATATCGAAAATGTTTTAGATTAGGTGACGGCGCGCTAAATAGCGCGCCGTTAATAATTTTTAGTTTAAAATAAGATTTGAATTTAAGTGCTTTAGTTGTTTGCGCATTTCTTCCGCTTTATCATTTAAGTTTTCTCTGCGGTAGATTTCCATAGCTTTTTTGTAGTTTTCTTCTGCGTCAATTTTGTATTCGGGATTATCATATCCTGACATCAATTGAAGCGTTTGAGCCAATAAAACATAGGCTTCCGGTTTGTTTGGGTTGATTTCTATAGCACGTTCAAAACATTCTTTAGAATCTATAATATGACCTTCTATATGATTTTTATATCCCTCTAAAATTGCCATAGGGTAAGCAAAAAGCTTTTGTTTATCAAATATTTTTAATTCTAAAAGAAAACAAATTTCCATCAAGTCTTTTTCTTTATACATGTCAGAAAACCTGAAATGCGAAATAAAATATTTAGGAAAAACCGAATCAATTTTCTTTAAAATCTCGTTTTGTTTGTCAACTTGATTAGCCATGCCGTAGATTGTTGCTTCTTTTAGTAATTTTATCGGGTTATCTTTATCTATTAAATCAATTAAACCTAATAGTTTTAATCCTTTTGATAATTCATCGTTCGCTAAAACCATTGCAACTTCTTTAAATAAAAATTGAATAGTTTTATATTTATTAAACTCAAACAAATTGAGAATAAAATCTTTTGCAATATCTTCTTCATTCGAATAGACTAGTGATAAGAATTTTATACGCTTAACTTCAAAATTTTCTTCATCCCAAGTTAGAATTTTATCCGCGTCTTTTATAGCTTCATAGAAATTGCCAATCTCAAAATTGAGCATTAGTCGTTCTTGATAAGCTTTTTCTTTTTTTGCGCAATGCGTGATGATATACGTAAAATCAGAATATGCGTCATCAAGCATTAATAGTTTATGGCATAATTGACCACGTTTTAAAAATGTTTCAGAAGGTTTATACTCTTGCGCGATTAAATAATTTAATTTCTCTAACGCTAAATCATAATTTTTCTCTAAAATAAGTTTATCTATTGTTTTTAGACACACAAGATATTTTATGTTATCAAGCATATTTGCTCCAAAATTCCCCTTACACTCTAATAATTTTTTATCACAAATCCCAAATAAAAACGAGTGTTAAGTCGGCTATATTACTTTTAATGCTTGCTTAATCTCCCTTATGGCAGTTGCAATTTCTCTATTAGTGTCTTTATCTTTTTTTACTTTTTCATAAGCATACATAATTGTTGTATGTTTTTTGTTATAAAATTCTGCAATATTTTCAAAACTTTGGTTTGTAATTTCACGACACATGAAAATTGATAAATGCCTTGCGGTAGCAACTTTTTGACCTCTTGCCGTACCTTTTAAATCCTCAATATTTACGTCATAATAACTTGCAGTAACTCGTGCAATTTTGTCAAAGCTAATTTCATTTTCAGCAGAATTACATTTTAAAACATCTTTTGCTAATTTTAATGTTAACGGTTGCTCAGTGATTTCAGCATAAGCGCAAACTTTAGTAAACGCGCCTTCTAATTCTCTTACGTTTTTAGAGAAATTTTGTGCAATATATAAAAGTGCTTTTTCTTCAAAATCTAAATCATTGTCTTTGGCAAGTTTTTTTATGATTTTAAACCTTGTTTCTAAATCAGGCGGAGTTAGTTCCAACATCAAGCCCATTTCAAATCTAGAACACAATGCCTCAGTAAGTTTTGGAATATCTTTTGGAACTCTGTCTGAAGTAATAACAATTTGTTTGCCTTTGTTATAGAGGCTGTCAAAAGTATATTGTAAATTTTCCATTGATTTCATTTTTGATTCAATAAATTGAATATCGTCAATCAAAATTATGTCAATATTTGTATATTTGCGGTTAAATTTTGACATGTTTTCAATGTTGTTATTTGTTTTACGACTATTAGAAATATAATCATTCACATAATCATCGGTTTTTGTATATTTTACTCTTAATTTAGGATTGTTAAATATTGTATAATGCCCGATTGCTTGCATCAAGTGTGTTTTTCCTAAACCGGAGTTGCCATAAATAAATAACGGATTGTATTTGGTTGCGGGATGTTCTGCAACTGCTTTTGCTACTTTATAAGCAAACTCATTATTTTCGCCAACTACAAAATTTTCAAATTTGTATTTTAAATTAAGATTAGACGAAGATTGCATGTTGCTTAAATTTTCCATTGCCATTTCTTTAAGATTTTTTTCGCTAATCTTTTTTTGAATTTTTTCAGTTTCTTTTTTTAGAGTTTTTGCAGCTTTTTCGTCATAAATAATTACAAACCTTGCGTTTTTTTCTCCTGAAATTTTTTGTAAAGCCTGATTCATTTGCTCATAATGGTTGCGCCTTAATAAATCGCGTCCCATCATTTGACCTGTTACGACTGTCAGAACGCCTTTATCATAACCTGAAATTTCAAGCGGATAAATCCAAGGGTGAACATTTTCGGGCAAAGTACCAATTAATTCTTCCTTAATTTGTTCCCAAAAACGTTTTAACTCTATATTTTCCATACAACTCTATTGATTTGCTAAATAAAAAAGGCGACACCCAGATTCGAACTGGGGATAAAAGCTTTGCAGGCTTCTGCCTTACCACTTGGCCATGTCGCCGTAAGAATATAATATTATAAACATTGAAGTTTTGCAAGAGAAAGTTTAAAAAAATATGCCGAAAAATTAACTAATTCTTCGACATATTTTTTACTTTGTAGTTTTACTTTTGTCAACCGACCAGATATCTACGTGCGTAGCACACTAGTCGTCAGCGTGACCAGCTGTTCCAAGAACGTCACGCATTTTGTGCATAACCATTTCTTTAACTGCTGTTCTACCAGGTCCCATGTATTCACGTGGGTCGAATTTTTCAGGATGTTCAATGAAGAATTCTCTGATAGTAGAAGTCATAGCTAATCTCAAGTCAGTGTCGATGTTGATTTTAGCTACACCGTGTTTAGAAGCGTAGTTAAGCATATCTTCTGGAACGCCTTGAGCGTCAGGTAAGTTACCACCGTATTTGTTACATTTAGCAACGAATTCAGCAGGAACTGAAGAAGAACCGTGAAGAACGATTGGGTAATCGCCGAAACCAGCTTCTTTCAATGCGTCTTTAATTTCTTTTAATCTATCAAAGTCTAATTTAGCTTCACCTTTGAATTTGTAAGCACCGTGAGAAGTACCGATAGCGATAGCTAGAGAATCGCAACCAGTTTGTTTAACGAATTCTACAGCTTCGTGAACGTTAGTGTATTTAGCATCTTTAGCATCAACGTTTACATCATCTTCAACACCGGCTAATTTACCAAGTTCAGCTTCTACTGAAACTCCTCTTTCGTGAGCGTATTCAACAACTTTCTTAGTTAAAGCTACGTTTTCTTCGAATGGGAATCTTGAACCGTCAATCATAACAGATGAGAAACCGCCATCGATACAAGCTTTACAAATTTCAAAATCAGCACCGTGGTCAAGGTGAAGAGCTATAGGCACTGTAGTTGTAGCTAAAGCTGCTTCTACTAATTTGATAAGGTATGTTTGGTTAGCATATTTTCTAGCACCTGCTGAAACTTGAAGAATGATTGGTGATCTTGTTTCTTCTGCAGCTTCTGCAATACCTTGTAAAATTTCCATGTTGTTAACGTTGTAAGCACCGATAGCATAACCGCCAGCTAATGCTTTTCTGAACATTTCACCTGTTCCAACTAATTTTCTTTCACTCATGTGAGTTCTCCTTTTCTAATATTTGGAGTAAATTCTTCGAATAATAAGTGCTTGTTTGGCTCTCTTTTCGCCTCATTTACTCCCTATTCTATATAATATTTTATATTGATTTATACCCTAAAAATTACTACAAATATGAATAAAAGTAAAGTATTATATCGACTTTTTCTTGCGTATATTTGAATGTTGTAATAGAATAACGACTATCAATCAGGAGATATGTGAAATGCAGGTAAACCCAATCAATGAGAATTCTTTTAAGGGTATAAAATTATCATCAAATAATTATGAAAGAACTAAAAATATTGCAAAGCAACTAGAAGAAAAAGGTTACTATTGTTTAGGGCATAAAACTTTTTATTGTAATAATACTTTGTTTGATAAAATTAATTTAGCTAAACAAATTCGTCAAAAAGCATATTTCTATAAAGTTGGATTTGGAGCAATTTTTTTACCTTGGAGTAAAGAAGTTTATTTAATGTCAAATTTGCAAAATGAGCAAAAGTTGTATTCGCTTGTGAAAGAAATAGATGATGGTGCAAGTATAAATTTGTTAATGTAAGATGAAAAAAGGACTGTCAATTGACAGTCCTTAAAAATTATTTATACCTTACGTTTACGAGCTGCTTCTGATTTGCGTTTTCTCTTTACGCTTGGCTTTTCATATCTTTCACGCTTTTTAACTTCTGATAAGATACCAGCTTTTTGAATTTTCTTTTTGAATCTTCTTAATGCGCTTTCGATACTTTCGTTTTCGCCAACTTTAACTTCTGCCATTTATATTTTCACCACCTTTATAGCATATTTGTAATACATAATTATGTTATAACAACCTTTTTCGAATTTCAAGTGCTTGTAATTACATCTTTACAACTCTTTAGACAAATGCAGGTGTCGGATGTTCAATTACTGTGCGAACATAATTGTAATAATCGTTTTTTGTGCCGTATTTTTCAATCTTTTTAAGCAATTCGTCTTTTGTTATAAAGCCTTGATTAAATGCAATTTCTTCCAGACAAGAAATTTTAACACCTTTATTCAATTCCATTGTTTGTACAAATAAACTAGCTTGAAGCATTGAATCGTGCGTACCTGTATCAAGCCAAGCAAATCCGCGTCCAAGAATTTCTACATTTAATTCTCCGCGTTCCAAGTATATTTTATTTAAATCCGTAATTTCTAATTCACCTCTAGCGGATGGTTTAAGCTGTTTTGCAAAATCACAAACTCTGTTATCGTAGAAGTATAAACCTGTTACGGCATAATTTGATTTTGGATGAGCAGGTTTTTCTTCTAAAGAGATTGCTTTTTGATTTTCATCAAATTCAACAACGCCAAATCTTTCTGGGTCTTTTACTGTGTATCCAAAAACGGTTGCTCCTGCGTGTTTTTTTAGTGCATTTTTCATTATCGTAGAGAAGCCGTGACCGTGGAAAATATTGTCACCTAAAACTAAAGCAACATCATCACCTGCGATAAAATCTTCTGCAATTAAAAATGCATCTGCAATCCCTCTTTGAACATATTGTATTTTGTAATGTAAGTTCAAACCAAACTGAGAACCATCCCCTAAAACCTTAATAAAGTTATCATAATCCAGTTCGTTTGTAATTATTAAAATATCTTTAATGCCTGCTAACATCAAAGTTGAAAGCGGATAATAAATCATTGGTTTATCATAAATCGGTAATAAGATTTTTGAAATAGGTTGTGATGCCGGATATAATCTCGTTCCGGCTCCTCCTGCTAATACAATTCCCTTCATATATACTCCTTATCCTCTAAAAATTTTCATATTTTTTTCTATGCAAACGCTATCCATTAGACAATTTGGATTAACTTGTACGCCTTTTTTACGATTCAGTAATAATACGTAAGGTACGTACATTCCACGATATTTAATCATTAAATCACGTCCGTAAGCTGTACTTGCATCTATTTTGAAAAAGTTGTATTGTCCATCATACATTTTGGCAAGCTTTTCATATCTTGGTGAAAACTTTTTGCAATAACTGCAATCAGGCGTATAAAGATATAAAAATACATTATTACCTTTATTGATTGCATTTTCTACCTCTCCGGCAAGTGCCGGTAAAAATGCCATTGATATTAAAATTAATAAACACTTTTTCAACATGTCTAAATAGTATCACCTATATATTGTTTTTTCAATAAATTTGTTATTAAGTTGTTGTTGGGCAGGTATGCCCAACCGACAGTTTTCAATTAGTACAAATTTATTACCTAAAAATATGTTGACTTTTTTCTCACAATCATTAAATCTCTAGTATGACTAAAGATTATTATAAAATTTTACATATTTCTGAAAACTCAACACAAGAAGAAATAAAGTCTGCATATAGAATGCTTGCAAGAAAATGGCACCCTGATGTAGCAGGTAATTCTGAAGATGTTATTGTAAACTTTAAGGACATTAATGAAGCTTATGAAACACTTTCAAATGAAATAAAAAAAGCCGATTATGATAAAGCAAGAAGATTTTACAGCTACTCAGGCTTGGGCGCAAGTGCGAACAATGGGGGAAAGAACGGAGAAAAGAAAGACACTTACAAAAAAGAAAAAAAAGAAGAAAATCAAAAAACGACTTCAAAACAAACTTATCATACAAAAGATAGTTTCAAATTCAGTTGGGAAGATTTTTTCTTCAAAACTCAAAGACAAGAAAAAGATATTGCCCAAAAAGGTAAAGATATTTATTCAGATATTGAAATCTCAATTTTTGAAGCTTTAGGTGGTACAACAAAAGTTATTAATATGCTTCAAACAAATCTTTGCCCAAAATGTCATGGCAGAAAATTTGTAAATGGTTCAGAATGTCCTTTTTGTAAAGGAAAGGGTGAAACTTCTACATACAAAAGATTTAACGTAAGAATACCAGCTGGAATCAGCGACAAATCAAAAATCAGATTGGCGGGAGAAGGTGAAAAAGGAATTAATGGCGGAGCAAATGGTGATTTGTATTTGACGGTTCATATAAGAGAACCTAAAGGATATAAAACAGAAGGTTTGAATATTCTTAAAACAGTTCCTGTTACTCCATTTGAAGCGGTATTGGGTGCAAATATCGTAATTCCTACATTAACAGGAAATGTATCTTTAAAAATCGCTCCAAATACAAGAAATGGTCAAAAAATAAGACTTTCCGGATGCGGAATAGAGCAAAATAACAAAGTTGGTGATATGATAGTAACTGTAGAAATTCAAATTCCTAAAAATTTGTCAGAGGAAGAAATTAATTTGTACAAAAGATTGGCTGAAATTTCTACAAGCACTGTGCGTTAGAAAAAGGTAGTAACATGTCATCCATAAAACTAAAAGAACTCTTTGCATCAATTCAAGGCGAAGGACCGCTTGTGGGTTATAAACAAATATTTATGCGCCTTTGCGGATGTAATTTAAAATGCAAATATTGTGATACGGATTTTGATACAATAAATGCTAAAGAATACACAATATCTGAGCTTTTAGAATATGTAAAAAAACATTCTGAATGTCATTCAGTATCATTAACGGGTGGCGAGCCTCTTTTGCATACTTCTTTCGTAAAAGAATTTGCTCAAATTTCACCGCTTCCGATTTATTTAGAAACTAATGCAACGTTATTCGAACAATTAAATGACGTTATTGATTATATAGAATATGTTTCAGCTGATATTAAACTTCCGAGTGCAACCGGCATGTCTGCACAATGGGATATTCACGATAAGTTTTTTGAAATAGCAAACAAAAAAAACTTGTATGCAAAAGTTGTTTTTGACTCTAAGATTACTGATGATGAAATTGAAAATGTTTGTCATTTAGCTAAAAAACATAATATAGAACTTGTATTACAACCAATGATGATAGGTAAAACGCCTTCAATAAAGTCTGAATTTATGCAACAAATTTTAGATAGATGCTTGCAAAAACACAAACGTACGCGCTTAATTCCGCAGGTACATAAGTTTATAGATGTTGAGTAATTAATTCTCCAACATAAAAGTAACCGGCCCGTCGTTTATTAGTGCAATATCCATCATTGCACCGAATTGTCCTGTGCCGTATTGAATACCATAAGACGCAACTTCTTTAATAAAAGCTTCGTAAAGTTCATTTGCTAATGCTGGTGGAGCCGATTTATCAAAGCTTGGACGTGTACCTTTTTTGCAATCTCCGCAAAGCGTAAATTGTGAAACGATAAGCATTTCACCTTGAATATCAATCAAGGAAAGGTTCATTTTATCATTGTCATCTGAAAATATTCTCAAATTTACAAGTTTTTTTGCCATCTTTTGAATATTTTCTAATGTATCGCCTTTTTCTATTCCAACAAGTGCTAAAATACCTTTATTTATGGCTGAATATTGTTTATTATCAATCGTAACAGATGCTTCTTTTACTCTTTGAATTAATACTTTCATTTTATTTCCTCAATTGCTGTTGTGAGCATTTTATCAATATATTCCACTCTTTTTTGCGCATTTATATAATACGTTCCAAGTTTTTCATTTATTTTACTTACACTTTCAAACGTAAATTCGCGCATCATTTTCATTTCATAATCCAAATCAATTCTTTCACTTGTTGTAATAAAATCAAACAGCGGATTCTGATTTGCAAAATTTGTACTCAAATCTAAATAGTTTACTGAAATCTTTTTCAAAAGCTTTAAAATCTCAGGACTAATATTTCTTGCTCTAACCAAGTCATTGTTTAGCGATTTTGTTAGTCTTTGTCCTTCCTGCAATTTGTCGATAGCGGCTTTTAATCCGTCTTTTACGGTTCTTAAGTGTTCAATTATTGTAGGAATATCATATCTGAATTCGTTTTTTAACTCTCTATCTTCTATTTCTTGAGTATCATTTAAAGCTTCTTCAAGCGTTAGATTTTCAAAACCGTCAATTTGTGCCCCAATCATTGATGCGTTAATGTATTTTCTATCATTATAAATTTCGGTAAATTCGGTTAATGGTTTTATAAAAGTTGCATACACAGACTCTGTTGGAATCATATCACCATTTATGCCCTTTACGTAGTATAAAGATGCGTTAAGATTTTCAAGACGTTTTTGTGCCGTTTTTATTCGAACTTCCTCATTTTGAGAATTACTCAAAGAATTACAAAAGCTAGTAAAGTCTTTGGCGGTAATTTCCCATTTTTTCTTTTCATTATTATATTGACAAACCAAATCTTTATAAGCAGAATCTTTGCTGTAACACTGACCTTCAACATAGGCTAAATCTTGTCCGACAATTATTATTCTTGAGCAACCCAATATCCGTGCGCAATTTAAAGCTGTATAAGAAACCGTACCTTTTGAAGAATATTCCTCAATATCAATATTCGCTAATTTACTCCACCAATTGTTTATAGGCAAATTTTTTGCAATATGTGAAAAAGTATCTTTGTATTTGAATTGGCGCAAACTATTATTTGCAGTAGGTTCTGTAACAAAATATATGTCTGATAAATCCAAGCCTTGAATTTGTTTTGATGAATCATAAGCCTCAATTAAACACAAAAAGTCAGGTTTGATTCCGTGTTTATATAAAGTTTTTATCGCAGTTCCGACAACAATTAAAACGATATTGTCTCTATATTTTTTTATTGTTTCAATATTCCTGTCCAAACTTGGGCCTGCAGAAACTACAACAGCAGTTTGACCAGCAAATCGGTTTTGAAATTCCGCAATCGGTGTTTCATGCACCAGATTAGGTAAATTTTTTATCAAATTTCTTGTTAATCCCCAAAAACGTTCTTTTGTGTATTTTAAATCCAAACCAAATCGACCTATCATTTGTTGAAGCTCATTTACCAAAGATGCAAAATTCTCACGATTTAACTCTCGATAACTTGTCGTAGAAAGCAAAAGCGGAGAATTTTTAGTATTGGATTTTTGGTAAATATACTCGCTTACTTGTTCCAAATTGTTTGTAATATACACATTTTTCTTTAAAATATCGTTTGAAAAATCTACTAAAGTAAATGCTATTTTCATTATATTTAAATCAGGTTCATAAAGAATTACCGCACCTTGAGAATTTAAAGACGCAACTTGAAACAAATAACCTAATCCAAGTCCATAAACCAAATGAATTGCAACCGGTGAATTCTCAGCCATCGCAAAAATTCCTTGAGCTTCTCCAAGCGGATTTATGGGATTATGAAGGTATTGATTTTTATAAAAAAGATTATACGCGCCATTTTCTTGTTTGAGTTCTGGAACATCGGTCGGAATGTATGTCAAAAGTTCTCGAGCTAATGTTTCATTTTTTTGCGCAAGCGCGTTTATGTTTTTTTGAAAAATATTGTTCATGTTGTCTTTCTACTTATTTTGACAATTCATAAATATATTTGGGCGTTATTGAAAAAGAAGTCCCAAAACCTTTTTTATCCGGTATAAAAGCAATTGGAACAACTAATTTTTGCCCACAAGCATCAACTGTCCATTCTTCAATCCAAGTACTACTTGCAAATCGCTGTCCTTTATATATTTTATTATATTTGGGCATTGTTTTTAATTCGGTATTAATTACTTGGAATTTATTACAATTTGATTTTACCATTGCAGAAGCTGTATAAACAGTACTTAAAGTATCTGCTTGTAATCTGTTGTCGGCAATAGAGGAGCCTGGCAATCTATCATTATTTGCAAAAACTGCAATCCCTGATAAAAATAGTATTAGCAAAATTATACTTGTTTTTGTATTATGCATAATTTTTTTCCTTTCCTCTCAACTGCCCGCAAGCTGCATCAATATCCGCGCCGCGTTCCAATCTTACCGTAACTTTTTTACCGGAATGTTCCAGCAAATACTTAAACTTCATAATATCGCCATTTGAAGGTTTTTTATAATCATTTTCAATTACCGAGTTATATGGAATTAAATTTACATTACATTTCAAATCTTTTAAAAAGTACGCCAATTCTTTTGCAACAGGTTGGGTATCATTAAATTTGTGTATCAAAATATATTCAATAGTAATTCTACGTCCTGTTTTTTCAACATAATTTAAAAGCGCCTTCTTGAGTTCAGGAAGTGGATACCTGTTTTCTATCGGCATAATTTCTTTTCTTAAATCATGCGTTGGTGCGTGCAAAGAAATAGCCAAAGTAGATTGTAAACTTAAATCTGCTAAACGATTTATCCCCGGAATAATTCCACTTGTAGAAATTGTAATTCGTCTTGCACCGATTTGAAAATCATCGTTAAATATTTCTAACGCTTTTAATACGTTATCAAGGTTTAAAAGCGGTTCACCTTGTCCCATAAATACAATGTTTGTAACCTTCAAGCCCGTATCACGCTGAATTGTCAAAACTTGCTCTATAATTTCTTTGTAAGTTAAATTACGTTTAAATCCGCCTTTTCCTGTTGCACAAAAAGAACAATTTACGGCGCAACCTACTTGAGAACTTACGCAAGCCGTCAAATTGGCTCGATTATCAAACCTCATAAGAACAGTTTCAACGCATTCTCCATCGGGATATTCAACCAAATACTTTATAGTGCCATCTTTGCTGACTTGTTTAACTTTGATTTTTGTATCCGTAACTGTCGCAACCTTTTTCAATTCTTCTCTAAAATCTTTAGACAAATTTGTCATTTCATCAATAGATGAAACAGATTTTGAATAAATCCAATTGTGTATTTGTTTTGCTCGAAATTTTGTCGCATTCATCTCTGCCATCAGACTTTCAAGCTCTTCCAATTTCATGCCTGCTAAAATCATTATTGTAGTTTTTCCTTATAAAATTCTATAATATCGACTTTTGCCTTCAATAACATTGCTTCATGCGCAATTTCGTTTTTCCAATCATTGAACGAACATTTTGAAGGAAGTAATTTGAGTGGATTATGAGGAAAATCTTTGCAGATATCAGGTCTGTTTTCATAATCAGAACAAAGATTTCCGGAAAGCTTTGGACAATAATAGTAATAAATTTTATCTTCTTCTACTACTTTATTCAAAAGCTCGAAATATTCAGGATTAGCATTTCTTGCATCTTCTTCCGATTCATAAGGGACAAATACAGAGACAAAATCTTGTGAAAATTTGTCGCCTCGCATTGCCCTTTGTTTAAGTTGTGCGTAAGAATATTCGCTGGTTGCGAGTTTACAGCAAGAAGCACACTGATTACAAGAATAGTTGTTTTTCTTATCCATCATGTTTTTATAAACAATTTTAAGCTTTTGCTTATAATCTCCAGACAAAAACGTTAAAATCTTTAGTTGCCAATCTCTATATTCACAATTCATCGGATAAGGTGTAAAAATATCTTTTTTTTCAATTTTGCAATCCTTAACCGTGCATTTTTCGCAAGGATTTTCCGGCTTGAATTGATTTACTTCTCGTCTGATTATCTCTGCTGCCTCGATAAAAATTTGTTCGTAATTATCTTTTAGGTTATCAAACTGAGAATTTAGCGAATTATCTTGTGGCTTTTTCGCATTATTAAATGCTTGTGAATTTGTAGAAAAAAAATTATCCATACAAAGAATAGTAGCACAAATTGCCGACTTGGACAATGTTAATAAGCGTTAAACAGATAAAATAATATAACGCGAGGCAATGCCGAGCCATACAACTACTTTCTATTGAATGGAAAGTGGAAAATTGAAAATGGAAAATTATTTTAAGTATTACAAAAATATAATTAGTTTGATAATTGAACGTATTAACTTACAAAAATTTTAATACAATTATCCATTTTCAATTTTCCATTTATAAACAATTCTTCCAAACAACGAAGGCGTATCTAAAGAAAGGATAAATCATGTCTACCGAAAAATTACAATTATACAAATGTGAGATTTGCGGAAATCTTGTGCAAGTTATTTTAAACGGCGCAGGCGAACTTGTTTGTTGCGGTCAACCGATGAAATTACAAATTCCGCAACACGATAAATCAGAGTTAGGTGAAAAACACGCACCTAAAACGGAATTTAGAGATAATAAAAAGTTTGTTCAGGTAATAACTCATCCAATGAAACCGGAACATTACATTCAATTTATAGAAGTTTTAGATAAAGACAATAAAGAAGTTCACATAAAATATCTTCATCCGGAAGAAACACCTGAAATAGACGTAAGTTATACCGCTGATAATATTGAAGCAATTGAATTTTGTAATATACACGGTTTGTGGGGAGAAGATAGAAATGATTAGTAATGCAATAAACAGTATCATTAATGAACAAATTAACAAAGAATTTTATTCAGGGTATTTGTATCTTTCAATGTCAGCATATCTTAGAGAACTTGGACTTTTCGGGTTTGCATCTTGGACTAAACATCAAGCAAAAGAAGAAGTCGAACACGGTTTAAAGCTGTTTGATTATTTGATAGAAAGAAATAGTTTTGTTACATTGAAACAAATTAAAACACCTGAATTTGAGTTTAACGGTATAACCTCAATTTTTAATCATATTTATGACCACGAAAAATGTATTACTGCATCTGTTATGAAAATCGCCAAAACAGCCGAAGAAGAATGTGATAGAACAACTTTAGCATTCATTGACTGGTTTATAACAGAACAAATTCAAGAAGAACAGACCGTTAAAGATATCATTAAACGGCTAGAACTCTTTGGAGATGATAAAACATCTTTATTCCTTATGGACAAAGAACTTGGTGAAAGAGCCAAATAATAGCTAAAAATAGGGTGGAGATTCACCCTATTTTAGTTTTCCATATATTTTACCTTTTTTAGTTGCTTTGATGATATCCATAACCATTTCGCTTAAAATTTCGAATTCTTCCTTTTTACTTTCAGGTTGTGAAGTTTTCCATAACGCCAGTGTTGCTCTAAAGTCATCACCATCTATCATACAATCATCTGTGCCGATTAGTTTTGAATACTTATCAGTAAACCATTCATTGAAACCTTTGTATGTATCGGTAATCAAATCAGATACAGTTTGTGCGTTTTTAAGAATAACTTCCATATCGTTATAAACATTCTCATAATATTTGCCTGATTTTATACCCGCAGCATTTGAAATTTTTCCTGTATTATGTCCAAAGCCATAGTATTCAACACCACTTTTTGCAGCTGAAGTTGCTTGTGCTAAATCTTGACCAATTCCACTTGAACCATCCATATCAAAGAACATTTTTTCACAAGAATAACCACCATAAGCACAAACTATGCTTGTAAATAATGCTTCAAACGGAAAATCCGTATTATCTTTTCTACCTTCAAATACAGCACCTAAAAAACTTCCTCTAGGATCAAGTGTTATAAAATTGACATCTCTAAATTGATGCCAAGGTTGACCTTTTTCTTTTAGGATATCGCCCATTACTTCCAAATTCACTGCGTGACCACATTCGTGCGATGTTGTTGCACGCTTGTTGAATTCAGGCATTTCAGGGCGTGAAGTTCTTCCAGTTGAAATTTGTAGATATGATTCAATAAAATCACCCATAGTTGCTTTATTTTTTCCTCTTTCAGCAGTGATTTGTTTTGCTTTATCTATCATAGTTTTAATTTCAACAAAAGACATATATTCAGTTAACTTGACCAACTTTTGAATTAATCTGTCTTTTTCTTCAGTATCTCCTGCTTCAAGTTGAATATCACATTCTTTTAAACGATTTGTGATAATTTCTTTTCTTGATGCTTTATTGAAAGCAGGTGAGTCAATAGAAATGTTCTGATTGAATCCTCTTGCTACTGTAGGAATTAATTGAGCATAATCTTCTTCGGTTGAACCTATAACTAAAATGTTAAGTTTTTCAGCTTCTGCTCTAGACATTTCTTTTTCCATTTGTGCCATTGCTTGTTTATAACCGGCATGATAATAACCTGAGAATGCAAAATCTTCAAAATTGTTAATAAATAAAATTGCAGTTTTGTTTTCATTTTGCTCTGCAGCTTTTTTTATTTCTGAAAAAATTCTATGCATTTCTACCGCAGGAGCATTTTTAATACCATTTTCATCTTCAAAAACTGTTGCATAATCAGCTGAGGCAATTTCCATATAAGGGACTTTTGCTTCTCCTGCTAAAGCTTGAGCTGTGTATCTTTTACCGGAACCTGCTTCTTCATCTTGAGAGTACATTATGTAGCCGCGAGTACCGATTTTTCCGGTTTTGATTTGTCTTACTATTGCTTCAAGATCTTTTTTTACAGTTTCTTTACCATAAAGAGAGCTGAAATCCTTACCAGTATCATAGATTATACTGCTGCTATCAGCGTCTTTATTAAATAAATCTTTTGCAATTGATGCGAATTCATCTACATTTTTTATATTAATTCTTTTTTTGGAATCTCCATAGTAAGAAGAAATTCTTTTCATTAAATCAACTGCTTTATCAGGGAATGTGCCTTCAATTTTGTCGGCATAAAATACTGCTTTATCCCTGGCTTCTTTTGTAAATGGTGTTTTTATATCTTTTGTTAATTGTTTTTCTGTTGCTAATACTTTTTGGGCTTCAAAAGTATGCATAGGAGG
Source organism: uncultured Candidatus Melainabacteria bacterium (assembly GCA_934747325.1). Lineage (GTDB taxonomy): Bacteria > Cyanobacteriota > Vampirovibrionia > Gastranaerophilales > Gastranaerophilaceae > CAG-196. The sequence continues at coordinate 31,284 of CAKVGW010000003.1, forward strand.
TATAGAATAATTAATGTAATCAGAATACAATTTTTTTACTGTTGAATCTTTTTGAGCTTGATAGTATGCATCTTTATTTTGGAAAAATATAAAATGCACATTGTCTTTAACGACTTTTGGTAAGGCGAAAATTTCAACAGGCAAACTAATTTCGCCATTCTCATCCACGGTAGAATTTTGTACTAAAGAATCAATATTCACCATAAAAATCTTATGCTTATCAGGTTCCGCTTCTTGTATAGATTGTATTTCATCTATTAGAGCTTTTGGTTGTATTGTATCTGCAATCAGATAAGGTAGTGTGTTATCAGAATTAAAATTACCATGTTTTTTTGCATCAATTGTATGCACTAAACTGGCTTGAAGCCTATCACCTTCGGTTTTATCATTATAAGTTACAAATAAATTAGAGCCTAACGCTAACTTGTTCCAAACATCAATGGCTTTTGCATCATAGTGTTTTAAATGTTGATCTATAATATCTTGGCTGTCTTTATAGTAAGTAAGAGCTTGAAAGTTTTTTATGAAATCGCTAGTATATTCTACTCCGGAAAAACTATTAACATTGAATGCTGTTCCAAGCAAAACATAGGCATCTAAATTTTTTATTTTTTCTTGTGTGGTTTTTAATTCTTTTTTTAAGTCTTCCGAAAAATCAATATCTCTTTCTTTTCCTTTAATCTCTTTATTTACTGGTAAAGCGTTCAAATATTCATCATTTTCTTCTTTGAACCCATTTACAATTTCCATAAAATAATCAAAATTATTTTCAGATGATAACATATTCTTATCTGCAGATTTATTTGCTAATTTATTTAACGTAGAAATAGAAGCAATTTGTCCGGAGGAAAGTAATTCCGGTTGATTTTCATTTATGTATTTAATATTATCTTCTGTTTCGTTAATTGAAGCTGCTATAATATGATATGGTGTAATTTCATCATGTCCCATATCAATAGCAATCTTTTTAGCTCTATTGATTAATTGTTTCGCATCTTCACCAAATTTAAATTCATCTTCGATTTTGCCTTTAAAATTTATATAGCTTCTTGGCACGCCGGAAGTAAATACTTCCGTAGGATTACTACTAGTAGTAATCGGATTTGTAGTAATGTTGCTTTGTTTTTCACTTTTCTTAACACTAAAATGGTTTAAACCGTTGATTGGACTAATCTTTAACACAAATATTCTCCTTAATACATATCATGTTAAAACGGGTAAAAATTAATTTTGCTAGTAACTTAATATAAATTTACATTTCTATTCTTATAACAAAGTGCTTAAGAATTCACCAAACAATCCACAATTTCTCTAAAAGCGCCATTTCCTCCATGCGCAGTTGTTATTTGTATTCCTTCAATAGCTTTTACTTGATTAACAGCGTCAGGAACAGTGATTGCGTATTTTGCAAATTTTAGTGATTCCAAGTCGTTTATATCATCGCCAATATAAACAAACTCATCTTCTTTTAAGTTATATCTTTCAATGATTGATTTGATTACATCAATCTTAACTCTTATATCTTGATGAACTTCTTCAACTTTAAATTTTTTTGCAATAATTTCTATAGCAGAATTTTTTTCGCCTGAAACAATGCCAATATGATAACCGTTTTTTCTTAATATAGAAAACGCCATCACATCTTTGAAATTAAGCTTTCTTGTCATTTCGCCTTTAGAATCTATATAGACGCAATTATCCGTTACAATCCCATCAAAATCAGTGATTACAAATTTTATTGTATCAGGTAAATTTAAAGCCATTATTTAACCCTTCTCAATTTTTCAATAATCGGTAATTCTCTTTGATAAACCACCTTAACGCCATCACCTAACAATTCGGGAACTTGTCTGATATCACGCACCATGTGGTAAAGACCTGCCATTTCCAAACTTGCGGCTTGATCTGAGCCCCAATTTGTTCTATCTACCGTAATATGGCGTTCTACAGAATTTGCCCCCAATGCAGCAGCCAATATAGAAGGAGTTACTCCTCTTTCGTGTCCCGAATAACCGATAGGGCAAGAAAATTCTTTTTTAAAAGCTTCTATTGCGCGTAAATTCGTTTCATCAGCATTTGACGGATAAGTAGAAGTGCAATGGTAAATTATTAAATTATCTTCACCCAAAATAGAAACAGCGTGTCTTATTTCTTCCATTGAACTCATGCCGGTAGAAAGTAATATTGGCTTCCCTTTTGACTTTGTATATCTAAGTAAATTATCATCGGTTAAAGATGCTGACGCGATTTTATAACAAGGAATATCAAATTTTTCCATAAAATCTACGGACGCTTCATCCCAACAAGATGCAAACCATAAAATGCCTTTTTTCTTGCAATATTCATCAATTTCTTTGTATTCTTTTTCTCCGAATTCTAAACCACGTTTTAAATCGCCGTTAGTGTTTCCAAAAACGCTTTTTCTTTCTTTTGCCAATTCTTCTTTTGTATAGACTACATCTACAGTTCTTTTTTGAAATTTTACCGCATCACACCCTGTAGTTACTGCTATATCAATCATTTTTTTTGCTAAAGCAACTGAGCCGTTATGATTAATCCCTATTTCAGCAATTATAAAACAAGGGTAACCGTCACCAACAATCTTATTTGCAATTTTCACACACTTTGCCATCAGCTCTCCTTTTTGTAGACTTAAATTTTTAGCCCAAATATTTTTTATAAAGTGCAAACTCGTCAGGGTCAACTTTATGTTCGTTTTCTTTTTCTTCTTGCGGTTGGTTATTTTCTTCCGCTACAGTGTGGAACAATTTATCAATAATTCCATCAGGATTTTCTTCTTCTACATAAATATCAGAAATTTCAAAGTTATCGTTTTCTTCCGTTTCGGTTTCCTCTTGCCGCGGTACTGTTTCTTCTTCAACAGCTTTTTTCGCTACAACTTTCGTAAAACCCGGAAATTCAATTTTTGGAATCTCTATTTTCGGGATTCTGATATTAGGAATTTCAATTTTTGAATATTCGCCTTCTTCAAATTCTTCCGGAGGGAAAGCACCTAAATCTTTTATCAAATGAATTGAATTTGTTGATGCGCCGATTAGCATTCTTTTACCATCAAGCTCAACTACATGCAAAGATTTATTATTCCCTAACGGTGTAGTCGAAATAACTGATACATGCGAATTATTACCTTCACCCATTTGTTTTTTAAGAGTGTTTAAACCTAATTTATTAAGTTTTGCGTAAATAATGCCTGTTGCATAAATTAATAAAACTACAAAAAGTAATGAAAATACTATTGAAACAAGATTTGGTTCTTGTCCGATTGATTGAGTTGTAGTTATTGCATTATCAGTAGTTGTAACAGAGGAAGCTTGCGCCGCGTTTGCTAAAGGTTCAGGCAAATCAGGCAAAATATCAAATTTTTCTGCCGCTTGTGCCGAAATAGCGCATGCCCAACAAAATACTCCCAAAAATATGCTATAAATCTTATTCATGAATAAATCCGACTTTTTTAAGGTTTTAGGCTCAAATTAAGCAGGAAAGCCCCGTTTAAAAATATCCTTCTCCCTTATACTCCTTTTCTGCTATAATTGTATCATAAAATATTAAAATAGGACAAGTAGAGCATGCTAATGGAAGTGTTGAGTTATTATTTTTCTGATAAAGGAAGTATGTTTATACATATTTTAAACCTTTTTGTATTGGGAATGTTAATATTTCTTTTCTTTTTTGCAAGACAAGCCGGTAAAAAATGGTTAAGGATTAATGATTATTTGGGTGTAATTACAAAAACAGTAAATTCTGTTCGTTACGGTGACTTGTCAAAAAAAGTTGAAAAAATGGAAATTCCAAGCACAGAACCTTTGGCAGACAGTATAAACAGGATGATTGAAACTCTTTATGATAGAGAAAAAATGATTACTGAATATCAAACGGAGCTTCATCGCCAAAATAAATTTTTAGAAGCTGTTATTAATTCACTTTCTGATGGTTTAGTAGTAATTGATGACGAACATAAAATTTTACGTGCAACGGCTAAAATTAGTGAATGGTTTAATGTTGCAGGAAAAGATTTGCTAGGCGCCGATTTATTAGAATTTATTCAAGTTGCGAGAAATAAAAATCTTGAGAAACTGAATGAAGATGACATTTTTATTAAAACAGATATGTCGTCTAATTTTGTTGCAAGCTGCATGGAGTTGAAGCTCGAAGATAAAAAACGCAGATTTATAGTAATTATAAAAAATGTTACAAATCAAAGAGAATTGGAAAATCTTAAAGAGGATTTTGTTGCAACTCTAACGCATGATTTGAAAGTTCCGATTATTGCTGAAACTAACATGCTTGAATTATTTTTAAACAAAAATTTTGGACCAATTTCTGATAAACAAGAAGTTGCACTTAAAAATATGCAATCTTCTAATAAGGAACTTTTAGATTTAGTACAAATTGTTTTGGAAACATATAAGGTTAGGGATGGCTCAATAAGGCTTTACAAAGAAAATATAAAACTCAAACCTTTTATAGAAGAAGTTATAGAAGAAATGCGTCCGATTGCTGATAAAACACATAACCCGCTTAATTTTGAAACTAATCGCGATATTTGTGTATTTGCAGATAAAATACAATTAAAACGTGTTATTAAGAATTTGATACAAAATGCGATTTCTTATGGCGAATTACATTCGCCTGTAAACATAACTATTGGTGAGATACCTAAATTTATCGTAATAAAAGTTAAAGATTTTGGTGCAGGAATTTCAAAAGAAGATATTGATAAAATTTTTAACAAATATTTCTCTGCCGCTAAAAAATTCAGAAAAATCGGAACAGGATTAGGGTTATATTTGGCTTTGCAAATAGTTAAATCTCACGGTGGAGAATTAACAGTAGAAAGCGAAGAAGGCGAATACACTGAATTTACGATTAAATTACCGGCTGTCATTAATACTAACTTGCACTACGGAGAGTAATTATGATTCTTTATGATACAAAATTCTTACAGCTTAAAAGTACCCCTTCTAAATCAGGCAAAGATTGGGTTTACGCACACAGACCAAACGCAAAAGATGTGGTCGTGATTTTACCGATTATAAATAATGAAAAGATTTTATTCTTAAAAGAACAACGTCCGCCTCTTGTTGCAGAAGGGATTGCAAAATATTCTATTGCATTGCCTGCCGGACTTGTCGGCGATGAAAGAATCGGAGAAACAGTAGAAGACGCCATTAAAGCAGAACTTTTGGAAGAAGCAGGACTTGTTGCCGATAAAATTGAAATAAAATCGCATAAAGTTGCAAGCTCTCCGGGGTGTGTTTCAGAAACCGTTACACTTGCAATTGCTTATATAAATGAATATAATGTAGTTTCAAAGCCTGTAAGTGATGGTGGAGTAATTATAGACAGAATTTTGGTTGATAAAAAAGATGTTTACAAATGGTTAAGAGCGCAGGAAGCTGATGGTTTTGCGCTAACAGCATCAACGTTAGCGTGTTTATTTTATTTGAATGAGGAGAAATAATTTATGATATCAAAAGGTATAAGAGGTGCAATTACTGTTGATGAAAACAGTCCTGAAGCAATCGGTGCTGCTACAATTAAATTGCTTAAAGAAATACTAAATAGAAATAAAATCGAAACAGACATGATATCACATGTGATATTTACTCTTACAAATGATTTAAACGCTGATTTTCCTGCAAAATACGCCAGAATAAATCTAAAATGGAAAGATGTTCCGATGATGTGTTTTCATGAACTTGATGTTCCAAATTCTTTAGAGAAATGCTTGAGGGTTTTAATAGTTGTGAATTGTGGTGATTCATTTGTTCCTGAATTTGCTTATTTAGATGGTGCGGAAGTTTTAAGAAAATGAAAAATATTTTAATAGTTGATGATGTAAAAGGTTGGCGAGATTTTAATACGAATGTTATGTTTGAACTTTTTGGGCAGGATATCAATATTGATACAGCGGAAAGTGCAACAAAAGCTTATGATTACTTGTTACAAAATAAACCTTACGATATAATTTTAACAGATTTACAAATGGAAGAAAATTATGCGCCAAAATATGCAGGAGAATGGCTTGTAGAACAAATTAAAACATTCAATATTTATAGCAATACGAAAATTGTAATGATTTCAGCTGCTTACAATGTTCGCCATATTGCAGATAATTTGGACATAGAATGTATTCCAAAATCAACGGCATTGAAATGTTTTTCAGCTTATGAAGAAATCTTAAAATCGTAGAAAGGAAAAAATGATTCATTATTTTTTAGGTTCGTATATAGTAACAATTTTAGGTATAATTTGCGCTTATTTGTGGGGTGAACACGTTCATAACGGTACAGGTTTAATGTGCGTGTTTATTGCATTAGTACTTGCTATTCTTGAAATCAGTTTATCATTCGATAACGCAGTTGTGAATGCAATGAAACTGGAAAATATGTCAGAGAAATGGCGTCATAGATTTATCACTTGGGGTATCTTGATTGCTGTTTTTGGAATGCGTTTTTTATTCCCACTTTTAGTTGTTGCAATATTTGCAAAATTAAATATATTATCGGTTTTAAATATGGCGTTGAATGATGTTCATGAATATGCACATTATTTAGAATTAACACATGCGCCAATTGTTACATTTGGCGGTGCTTTTTTGCTTATGCTGTTTATGGACTATTTTACAGAAAAAAACAAGGAAGTACATTGGATTAAGCCACTTGAAGATAAACTCCAAAAACTTTCAAAAGTCAGAGGAATTTGTACTGCGGTAACATTAGTAGCACTTGGTTTATTAATGTTTGAGATTCCTGCTGAAATCAGACAAAGTGTTTTAACCTCCGGCATTTCAGGTATAATTACATACCTTGTAATTGACGGGGTTGCGGAATGGTTGGAAAAAAGACAGGAAGAACGTGCTAAATTGTGCGCTGATACAATTAAATGTTCCGGACTTGTAGGTTTTTTATATTTGGAACTTATAGACGCTTCCTTCTCTCTTGATGGCGTTTTAGGCGCATTTGCATTAAGTCAGGATATTTTAATTATTACAATAGGCTTGTTCATTGGTGCTATGTTTGTACGTTCGTTAACTATAATGCTTGTAGAAAAGAAAACTCTAGATCAATATTTATATCTTGAACACGGTGCGCATTGGGCAATTGGAACGCTTGCTATATTAATGTTTGTATCAACTTTCCATGAAGTTCCTGAAGTTGTAACCGGACTTTTAGGATTGATATTTATTTTATCAGCATTTATTTCATCAATAATTCATAACAAAAAGGCTAAAAGATAGAATGCTTAAAGATAAGAATTTATACTGCGTTGGCGGATATATAAGAGATGAAATTTTAGGCATTAAAAATTTTGATATAGATTATTGTTATCAAGGTAATGCTATAGAATTTGCAAAAAATAATTTTCAAGTAATAAAAGAAAATCCTTCTTTTGGTACGGTAAAAGCTTTTGTTGAGAATATAGGTGAAGTAGATATTGCGTCTACGCGTGAAGAACGATATCCGAGAAAAGGACACCTGCCCGAGGTTTTTAATATTGGCTGCTCATTAGAAGAAGATTTAAAAAGACGTGATTTTACGGTAAATACGCTTGCTCGTTGCACAAATGATACTGATAAAATTATTGATTTTTATGATGGACAAGGCGATATAGAAAAGAAATTACTTAGAATATTACACAAAAATAGCTTTATTGATGATCCTTCAAGAATCATAAGAGGGTTGAAATTTAGTGTTAGATTCGGTTTTAAATTGGATGATTTAACTCAAAATTTGCAAGAAGAATATTTGAATAACATAAATTATGATGTAAGTTATCATAGGTTAAAAAAAGAACTTATTGAAACTTTTAGCTTGAATAAACAAAAGGCGTTTGATTTATTTTTAGAACAAGGTATTTACAAACTTTTAGGTGAAAATCAACAGCTCCCTGATATAAGAATTTCAATCGAGAATTTAATCAATGAAAATCCTTGTAAACATGTATGGATGGTGTATTTAGGTCTATTTGATTTGTCCAAATTTGAACTTACACGACAAGAAAAACGTATTATAGAGTGGGCAGAGCGTTTAAGAAAAGAAAAACCTACAAATAATACTCCGCTAGAAAGTATATTGCTTAACAAATTGTATTTTTCAGCCATCTAGTGTATCATATATTTTATAGGGAGAGATTAGATGGAATCGTTATTTAATTTAGAATTTGTTATAAGATTATTAATTGCACTTGTTTTAGGTTTCAGTTTAGGCTTAGAACGTGAGCTTACAAATAAATATGCAGGTTTAAGAACACATATTTTGGTTGCTTTAGGTGCTTGTATTTTTACAATAATTTCAATTTACGGCTTCCCGACTTTTGCAAGCGGTGACAATGTAAATTTAACTCAAGCAACAGGTATTAGAGATACTTCACGTGTAGCGGCGCAAATTGTAACAGGGATTGGTTTTATCGGTGCCGGCACGGTGCTTAGAAACGGACCGATGGTATTCGGATTAACAACTGCTGCTACTTTGTGGATTGCAGCAAGTATCGGTATGGCTTGTGGTGCTGGCATGTATGGTATAGCAATATTTGCGACAGTTTTAAGTGTTGCGGTTTTAACTCTTATCAGAATATTTGAAAAACAATTTTTGCCATCAAGCTCAAAACAGTCAAAACGTTGTAGACTGATTATTTATTGCGCGGGAGAAGATGTTAAGAAGATTCATGATTATCTATCATCAAAAGTTGAAGGTATGTTTGATTTCACTTCTAAAAAATTGGCAGAAAATCCTGCAAAATCAAAAATTTCTTCTACATTCGAAGTAAGTCATAAAAAAGTAACAAAAGAACTTTATGATAAATTGAATATTTTAGCAGATTTAGATTCTATAACATTGCAGGAATTGAATGATTAGAAGAAGCGGAAAGAAAAAAAATAAATTCAAAAAATCAAAACAACAAATTATTGTTGAATACCTAAGAACGATTGCAGTATCATTTGCGTTCGCTCTTTTCGTGACAATTTTGCTTTCATTCCATGCCAGAAGCGAAATGATAAAGAATCTTTATGTAGATGCTGAAGAACAGCAAACGATAGATGAAACTATTGCAAGACAAGTCGTTACACAATCGGATTTAACTAGAAATTTGAGAAGTAAAAAATATGCTGTTTGCATGCATGTAGGAAAATTATACGAAACTGCACATGATTTTTATAATGCACAAATTGCGTATGAATTTGCAGTAGAAAAAGCACAAAATGGGAATTATTATGCTTATTATAAATTAGTATCAGCTTTAATTGCCCAAAATAAATTAGGTGAAGCAAAAGACATTATTAATTCAGTAAGAGATATTCAAAATAAGAGCTTGATAAAATTTAAATCAAGAGCCTATATTGAAATGGGCGATAAATACTATTCTCAAGGCAAATTTTTAAGTTCTGCAAAAAGTTATGAACAAGCAAAATATTATTATGATAAATTTGCTAAAAAGGATAAAGTTGTTGACGACTCAATAAAGACAAGAATAGTAAACGCTTATATAGAAACCGCTAACGTGATGGTGAAAAACGGACAGAATTCTGATGCAGTAAGATTTTTGAAAAAGGCGGAAAAATATGCACCTAAGAATTTTGAAATAAGATACAAATTAGCAATAGTTTATTCTGATTTAGATCCTATTAAATCTGTTGATTATTTTGAAAAATTGTTAGAAGAACAACCTCAGAATATTGACTATGGCGTTTATACAAAAGCATTAATGAAGGCGTCTACGATTGCTGAACTTCAAGGCGATAAAACAAAAGCAAAATATCTAAGATACAAAATTCACTCAGTTGATTTGTTTGTTGATAGAAAAGTTGTCTATAAAAACGATGTTGACGTTATTTTGGATTCATTTAAAGTAAGAAAATTCTTATTCAGATATCAACTGAAAGCTAAATATAAAATAAGAAACAATTCTTCTTCTAATATTAAAAGTTTATCTGCAGATTTTGTCTTAAGAAAAAAGGACAAAGTTCGCGATATTGCTGTTAAAAATTTTGCAAACAAAGAACGACCTTTAAGAGCGGGTGCTGAAACAAATGTTGAACTAATAAAACTGGGTAAAAAGATTTTTACTAAAAAAGAATTAAATGAATATGTCATAGATATTTATTTGTATAAGGATGAAAAGTATAAAACTTTAATTAGCACTGAAACTCTTGCAGAGCTTAGAAAATAATTTAATTCTTCGGTGCAACATAAGTATACAAAGTTGTCATGAATTGTTCAGGATTATCATGTAAATATTTTAATCTATTGTAAACTTCTTTTATCGTGCATTTTTTGTTGTTAATAATACCGCTTGTTATAGATTCTAAAACTTGTTTTCCCATTTGTTTGCCAAGTTTTTTCATTTCTTCATCACTGACTGTTGTTGACATATCAACGTGCTCTAAAATTTTACCAAGACTCATTATATTCGATAAATATGCAATTTCAGCTTTTAATAGGTTTGTATTACGAGTGCTCAAGATGACTTTATTTTGACTCATAAATTTGATGCTTTCGTTGTTAATTGCAGAAAATGGGTCAGCAGTTCTTATTTTATATTTTCCTGAATAGAAGGTTTCGTCAAGATGTTTTGCAAGCATTTTTTCTGCTTCTTCCATTTTCATGCCGGCTGGCAGTTTTGCATCTTTTAATAAACGTTTTGCTATTGGTTTAGAATTTCCGATAACGTAATCAACATGTGAAGTTACATTTTGAATAGCCTCTTCCGGTGTAAATCGTAATACATTTCCTGTATCAATAAACGTAAAAGGTTTTTCTTTATTTGTAATGTCAATAAATATGTTACCGGCATGAGGGTCAGCGTGCATAACTTTATTACCTTTTTTAGGGACAGAAAGTAATTGCTCAAAGAACAATTGGAAGTATTTAGCCATTAATGTATTAGCTTCTTTTTTAGTTAATTTTTTATTATTTTTTTCTAAGTATTCTCCTAATTTGTCAAACTGAATACCCTTTGCTTTTTCCATTACAAACATGTTATTTTTAACTTCTATAGGTGCTACCGTATTATAATTTATAGCATATTTACCTAGTGTTTTGGCAGCTTCAGCTTCCAACCCTAAATCTAATTCTTTAGACCAAGCGTTGTATAATTCATCAACAAGCTTTCTTTGATAATTATATTCGTCTTCAGTCAGTTTACCTTTCATACGCTCAATAGTTGCAAGCATTTTTTGTTTATCGTTTTGCAATTTTTCAGGTGTAGCCCATTTTTTTGTCATTTTAATAACAACTTCCTTGTTGGATTTGTTATCTTTAGCCAAATATGATTCAGCAATAGTTCCAACTCCTAAAGGTTTTTCTCCCAGAATTGTATACTTATTGCCAAAAGTTTTTTCTAAATGGTTTTGCGCTTCTTTTACTGTTCTGGAAGAAGGGCAATTGCTTTTATAGTTATTCAAAAATTCATTTATTGATTTGATGCCATGTTCACTTATATAATTAGCTCTTTTGTTTAAAAACTTTTTACCGAGTTTCTTAAATAAATTATCGTTTTCGTTTATTTTAATGGCTTTTAAATCAGATAAAGAGCCTCCGCTTTTATTCATAAGCATTTTTAACAAATCTTCTACGTTGCTTGGTAAAACTTGAAGCATTTTTGGATAGAACAAGTTATATTGTTCTATTTCTGCCATCATTCTTTCCATTTCTTTTTGTTTAATAATCTCTTTGTCCATAAACAAAATTCTTTTGAAAGGTTTTGGAATAAATTCTAAAGATTTCTTTATAGGACTGCTTATTGATTTTTTTCTAAAATGCGCAGTTAATTTCATATATGTTTTACTAAAGAAACCACGTTTTGCAGTATCAATCAATTCCAGTTGAGTCTGTTTATCTTTTAAGCTGGTTACTCCTAAATCTTTTAGTTCAGAAAGCGGTGCTTTTGCCTTAAAAATCTCAATGTTTTTTACGTTGTTTTTAGCGTTTACAATAGCTTTTTCCAAAACATCGACCCTTTTATGAAATCTAAATGCAGAAAAGGCTGCAATTCCTAAAGCAGGTAATTTTATAGCCCATCCGTTGTTTAAATGATCTTTTAATCCGCTTTCTTTGTTCGCTTTTTTATTAAATACGTATCTTGATGCTGAATTTATACCAATCGCCCCTATTAAGCCGAGTTTATGAATATAAGTCAAAGGTGCTGCTATACCATCAATAAAACCGCTTCCCATATCTTTTAAAATAGTGCGTTCTTGTTTCTTTTCTTTTTTAGGCATTCCTATACCATTTATACCTTTTAATATAGGTTTAGTTATCATGCCTGCACAAGCAGAAATTCCTATGCCGAATAAAGTTGATATTTTTTCAAATTTTTGGTTTTTCACATACATGTGAGAATATGTTTGAGCTTTTTTTATAAATCTTAGAGCTGTTGCTGCCGAAAGTCCTGTAGCTAAATCAATTGCAATTTCAGTTTCGTTCTTTTGTTGGTCATAATATTTATTTAGTTTTTTATCAAAATCGGATTTATTATTGCTTTTAAGCTCCTGTTGTAATTTTTTCTTGCTCAAACCAATATTAAAAGCACCTTGAATTTTATCAAAAGTTTTGCCGAGCAAACCTTGTGAACGGTAATATCTGTTTAATTTATCCTCAGGAGTTTTATCTATGATTTGTGCACTATGTTTTTTTTTCTCAAAAGTTTGAGAATGGATTTTATTATTTATATTATTTGAAAAAACGACACTATTCATTAAAGCCTTCCAGTATAATAAAGGCTTTAATATGATATAAATTGCTATTTTTTGGATAAATGTAAACTTATTGTTACAAATTTAATTAATTATTCATCAAGATAAAGTGTTTCGCCCCATTTGTAGAGCTTGTCACCGGCTACGAATAATTCTTCATCTAAAATGCTTGCATTAATGCGTTCTTCGCTCCCCATAATTCTGAAATCAGCGTCTTCATCTTCAATATTGTTTTTCATTTTTTCTTTTTTGCCGAATATATCTTCATAGGTTACTTTTTCGTTTTTCAGTTTATTTAATTCATCACGCAAAACAAACATTTCATTTAACATAGCTTGCATAGCAAGATTATCCGCATCTTTCAATTCTATTTTTTCAATAGGCGGGTTTGGAGTTGATTCATAAAAATCAGATAAACAATCTTGAATTTCTTGTTCTTCTTCTGCGTTTATTTTTAAATTTTGTGTTTCTATTTCATTTTCAACTATATTTTCATCTTGTACTACTTCAACTTTTGATTTAATTTTGTTTTCAAAAGCAAAATCTGCATTTTCATTTCCTTCGAAAATTTTATTATCATTGATTATTTTGTCTTTGGTACTATTTTCGGGCTCATTATTGATTTTATATTCGTTTGAAATTTTAAGTTTTGACTCTTCTATTGAAAAATCTTTATTATTTTCATTTATTGAGCACTCGATGTTGTCTGAATTTGGTAGTTCTGTATTTTTATTATCAATTTCAATATTAGCTTCAATTGGTTCATAATTTTTATCTTCATTCTCTTCTTCTATCGCTAGTGCAGTACCTTCATTTTCAACTGTAGGTGATTTTTCAGGTTCAACTACCTCACTGTTTATTTCTTGTGTGCTTTGTTCTGTTTCAGGAAGTTCTGAAGGGTTTGGGACGGCTTGAACGATTTGAATTTGAATGGGTGCTAGTGCAGGTGCTTTTGTGCTCAAATCTTCAACCATCATAGAAATAGAGTCTTGCGTATTAATTTGAGAATAAAGAGTTGTTTCATTTTCTTCTTCAATAGTCGCATCAGTGTTATTTTTTGCTATTGTTGTATCATATAATTCAGATAAGTTTTCTTCAGCATCATCTACAACATCTATAGAAGGTATCTCACAAATTTCTTCAACTTCTTCAATATTGTCAAATTTTTTTGATTCTTCAATGTTTTCAACAGCAATATCAATTTTTTTGTTTTCAGATTTTTTATTTGAAATTTCTTCTGATTTTTTTATTTCACATTCTTCAATGTTTTCCTGCTTGTCTGTGTAAATAGTTAAACTTCTATTTATAAGTTCAGGGAAGCCATCTTGTAGATGGAAACATAGATTTGCTAATCCTGAAATACTGTTATTTGAAAACTTTATATCAACTGTGTTGTTATCAGGAAAATAAAAGCTGTTGATTGCAACCGCACTATCTAATTTCTCAATTAAATTTACAAGCTTGGCAAATTCCTGTATAACGAAAGGAGCAAGATTGCAGATTGCTCTAAAGTTGGCGTTTATTTTGATATTATCTCCTAACCACTCACCATTAATTGTAATACCTTTTAATTTTTTCATAGCTTGCCCTTGTATGTCTTACAATTTATATATCGGCAAGTTTGATAAAAACTTTAGAGTTATGAAAAATTTTGTTACAAATTTTTACAAATATCAGTACGATGAAATCTGATTAGAAGTGGAACACTCTTAAATATTCCAAATTTTCAGTTTATCTCTAACTGTTCTCTCTTTTGTAGCACATTTACGTTCGCACAACCGTGAAAGATTTAAAAAATAAGTCGGCATTATTCATATATGCCGACTTTAAAATTTTATTTAGTATATTTATTATTCAGTCAAAGAAGTTTGTTCACCTTCCATTGTTTCTGTTGAACAGCTATCAGCGGAAGAGTCTTCTGATGATGAATTATCAGTATTTACAATCTTATTCACCGAAACAACAGTATCATTATCTGTCAAGTTTTGTGCTCTTACGCCTGTAGCAGGACGACCTTGGCAAGAAATATCACCAGCCTTAATTCTTGTTACAATACCGTTTGCCGTTACCAACATAATTTCATCTTTTTCTTCTACAATAGTCAAAGCAACTAATCTTGACATATTAGATTTAAACTTAGTTGCAATCAAACCGATACCGCCTCTATTTTGTGAGCGGAATTCTGAAAGTTTTGTACGTTTTCCGAAACCGTCTGATGTTACAACAAGCAAATCTGCATCATAATTTCTTGGTACAATATCACATCCTATAATTGTATCAGCGCTTCTCAATTTCATTGAGTTTACACCTCTTGCGCTTCTACCTAAAGGTCTTAAATCTTCGATTGGGAATCTGATTGCCATACCGCAAGATGTACCGATAATGATTTCATCATTCGGATTTGCAAGTTTAACCCAATTCAACTTATCGCCTTCTTCAAGAGAAATTGCAATAATACCGCTTCTTCTGATATTTACAAAGTTATCAAGCTCAATTCTCTTAATATAACCCTTTTGAGTTAACATAATTAAGTTCAAATCATGTGAGAAGTTACTTACAGGAACAACCGCAGTAATTCTTTCACCTTGTTCTATAGGAAGGACGTTTACAATTGGAAGTCCTTTAGATTGTCTGCCGCCTTCAGGAAAATCGTAAACATTCAAGCTGTAAACAATACCCTTAGATGAGAAGAACAATACTTTATCGTGCATCATAGCAGTAAAGAAGTGTTGAATATCATCATCTTCCTTAGTCTTGATACCTGCTTTTCCGCGAGTTGCACGGTTTTGACGTTCAAATGTATCCAGTGAAATTCTCTTCAAATAACCTTGATGAGTAATAAATACAGCCATTGGAGTGTTTGGAGTCAAATCTTCAATTGTAACTTCGCCTTGTTCAGGAACAATTTGAGTCTTTCTGTCATCGCCATATTTTTCTCTATCTTCAAGAAGTTCACCCTTAATAATATCAAGAACTTTTTGTCTGTCAGCCAAAATTCCTTCATATTCTTGAATCTTTTTCAACAATTCATCGTATTCATTTTTAATTTTATCTTGTTCCAAACCTGTCAATCTTCTTAATTGCATTTCCAAGATTGCATTAGCTTGGTCAACATCCAAACCAAATCGGCTCATTAAACCAACACGAGCATCTTCTGTTGTTTTAGATTTTTTGATAAGTTCAATAACTTCATCCAAAGAACCCAAAGCAATTAATAAACCAGCTAAAATGTGCGCTCTGATTTTTGCTTTTTTCAAGAAATAAATTGTTCTTCTTGTAACTATTTCAACTCTGTGTTCAACGAATTCGTTTAAAACTTCATACAAATTCAACAATCTTGGTTGCTTACCGCAAAGTGTAACCATGTTTACACCAAACGTTGTCGCAAGTTGAGTGAATTTAAATAAGTTATTCTTAACAACTTCAGGCTTAGCATCACGCTTAAGTTCAATAACAATACGCATGCCTTCTCTATCGGATTCATCTCTCAAATCAGAAATGCCTGTAATTCTTTGTTCTTTAACTAAATCTGCAATTTTTTCAATTAATTGTGCTTTGTTAACCTGATATGGGATTTCAGTTACGATAATCGCTGTTCTTGTTTGACGACCGCCGCCACCCGGAATTTCTTCAATAGTAGCAACTGCAGACATTTTAATTGAACCACGACCGGTTTCATACGCTTGTTTGATATCATTCAAACCAACTATCGTAGCTGCTGTAGGGAAGTCAGGGCCTTTAATGTATTCCATCAAACCTTGAACCGTAATTTGCGGATTATCAATCAACGCAATTGTACCGTCTACAACTTCTCTCAAGTTGTGTGGAGGAATGTTTGTAGCCATACCAACCGCGATACCTGAAACACCGTTTAATAAAAGCATTGGCAGTCTTACCGGCAATACTGAAGGTTCTTCTAGGGAACCGTCAAAGTTTGGTACAAAATCAACTGTTTCACAATCAATATCAGCCAACATTGATTGTGTAATTTTGTGCATACGTGCTTCTGTATAACGCATTGCAGCTGCGCTGTCACCATCGACTGAACCAAAGTTACCATGACCGTCTACAACAAGATATCTTGTGTTGAAGTCTTGAGCCAAACGAACAAGTGCTTCATATACAGAACTATCACCGTGTGGGTGGTATTTACCAAGAACTTCCCCTACAATACGAGCACATTTCTTAAATGGCTTATCAGGTGTCATTCCTAATTCATTCATTGCGTACAAAATACGTCTGTGAACAGGTTTTAAACCATCCCTTACATCCGGAAGCGCACGACCAACAATTACACTCATCGCGTAATCAATATAGCACTTCTTCATTTCTTCTCTAATATTAACAGGTACGATTTTACCGTCCGAAAACATATTTTGTTGAGCCAAAATCCTTCTCCTCTATCCATTTTCCCTAAAGTGGCACTTTATTTAAACAAGCTTTCCTATAGCCTGATACATCCCCTTTATACTATATATAGTAACACAAAAAAGGTTTGTGTAAAGTTGTTAGTTTATTTGATAATAAAAAGAGGCTCGTCTTAATATTTCTTAATGATTTAAAAGAAAAAAGGCAATTTTTAAAAAGATAAATACTTTATATATACATAAGAGATATATAAGAAATACAGGAGAGAAACATTATGGCAATTGGCGCAAGAGATTTTATTGACAAATTATTAGTAGAAAAATATGCACAAGAAAAAGTGGATAATCACAATGAAGATGCATTAACATCAAGAATTTCAGCAGATGATGTTATGAGCGCAATGGATGTTTCGGCAAATAATTTTAGAACAATGTTGGCATTGAATAACAGATTAACTATGGTTTGTTATGGAGTTGTGGCAAAATCAGCCAAATATGTTCAAACAGAGGCTGCTTAAAATTTTTATTAGATTTTATATTGTATCTTTATTGTATAATTAATTTATGGCAGTATATTTTTTCTACGGGGATGAAGATTACAATATAGAATTAGAGCTTGAGAAAATGGTATCTAAGCTCAATCCTGATTTTAAATCCATGAATTTTCAGGTTTTGGATAATCCTGTATACTCAACTCTTATTACTGCATTGCGCACACCGCCGATGATGTTTGGTGATATGTTAATTGTGATTAACAGTGAAGATTATTTTCTCTCCAACAAAAATTTCTTTGACGATTCAGAATTAGCCGATATTGAAGACGCATTAAAAAATAATCCTGAAACTTTGAATATTGTTTTTGTGGTTAGACTTCCGCGCGATGAAAATAAAAAACTTGATTCAAGACGTAAGTTATACAAAATTTTATCAAAATTTAATTCAAAAGAATTTCCAACGTTTAAAACATATAAAACAGCGGAAATCGCAGGCTGGATAAAAACTCATGCTAAATCAAAAGATATCAGTTTAAAAGATGATGCTGTAATGATGCTGATTGAACAAATCGGAAATAATTTAAGAGAGTTTAACACCGAATTAGACAAGCTTAAACTTATTGCATATCCTGAAAAAACGGTTACTAAAAAGATGGTAGAAGATATTTGTATCTCTAATCAGGATTTGTTTAATTTTACCGAGCTAATTATGCGTAACGAAAAAGACAAAGCTTTACTGGAATTCAAAAAACTTTTGGATAAAAAACATCCGCTTGAGCTTTTATCTGCAATTCAGACTATGATTAGGAAGTGGATTATTCTAAAATCTAAATCTTCAAGTTGTTCACCGGCTGAACTTTCAAAAATGACAGGTCAACACGAATTTGTGGTTAAGCAAACTTTACAAAAGCTTAAAAATACAAAGCTTGCTGATTTAGTCGAATTAAAAGAAAATTTGTTTAATGTTGAATACAAGATTAAATCAGCAGAAGCTTTAGACATCGTTTCGGAGGTTGAGTGTGCTATTATCAGATAAATATCCGTTTTTAACAAATTATTTTACACAAGCACTGACTGCGACAAATAGAGCTTTACCGCAAAGTATATTGTTTTATGGAAGTGATTTTGAAGCTCAATATACTTTAGCAAACGAAATTGCAAGGCTTTTGAATTGTAAAGAGAATAAAACTGATGATTGCGAATGTCTTAATTGCAAATGGATAAGAGAAAATTCTCACCCTGCTGTGTTAACTATTTCAAGATTAGATAACAAACCTGATGATGATGACTCAAAAACAGTTATTTCTATTAAGCAATCGCAAATGATTAAAGAAAGTTTAATGTCAGCATCCGAGTTTCATAGAGTGTATATTTTCTGCGATAGAGATGATGAAGGTAATATTTCAGGCTTAAATCCATTGAATTTTCAGGCAGAAACAGCTAATTCGCTTCTGAAGATTATTGAAGAACCGCAACCGGGTGTAACTTTCATATTTTTGACCCGTTATATTGATGATGTCCTATCAACAATTATTTCTCGTTCTCAATGTTTCTTTGTGCCTTCTAAAAAAGGTGTTGATTACGATTATTCGGTAATAGATGGAATTTTTACCGATTATTTAAGTTTTGAAAGAAAAGATGTATTTGATATTTCACAAAAATTACAGGATATGACAAAAGAAACTCCAATTCAGACGATTTTAGATGGTATTCAAAATTATATGCTACAACTTTTGAAATCAAATCCACGAGAAACGGAATTAATTAAGCACATTGAATTTGTTGAGGATGCTAAAAAGCAAGCTAAGCTTGGCATGCGCCCAATTAATGTTTTTGATGATTTGTGCTTGAAGCTTATTAAATAGATTTGTCGGTTGAGCATACTTGTCCAACAAAAATATTTTACCCTTCGCTAGGCGGAGTAATTGTGCCTAAAAGGTATGCATTCACAAAAACTGAATAAAGATAAAAAATATAAGATAAAATGCTTATTATAATAAAATTAATTACATAAATTATATTAGCCGGATTTGTATAATCCAAGCTGTAAGGTATTAAATGCGTTGATAAAAACGGATATACATAAGAAGGTAGCAAAGTGAACACTGCAAATAATAGACAATTTAAAAGATATCTACCAGTATAATTACCAGCTATAAATATAGCCTTTGGGAAATTCAAAACAGAAAATATAGAGTTTTGCTTAGCATAATTCCATAATAGCGCAGGTGCTAGAAATGCATAAACAACACAGATTCCGATAACCCCATAATATTGAGAATTAAAAAAATCATTATTATAAAGTTCTATTCCTGTTATTGAAAACAAAGTAAATGCACTAAACAATGGCAAAAACATTATAATATTAGCAACAATAGACGCAAATCCACGCCAAATAAATTTTCTTGTGCTTATTGCAGGAAGTTCTATTTTATAAACCTGTTTTATTTTGCCATTGTAAACATTTGCACTGGTTACATCCCACTCTCTTGATATTACGTTTGAAGTCAATTCCCAAAAATAACCTTGCACGCATAAAAAGGGTGCAATAAAAAGTAATATCGCTAAAAGAAGACAAATATACCCCCATAGTATTGGCAATTCCTTATCGAATATAATCAAACAAGATAGACATATTGATGGTATTAAAAATTTGAAAAAAGTTAGAAATAAATATTTAAAATGTTCTTTGAAATTATCGATTTTGAACATCCAGCTAAATGGTTTGAACATGAATTTTTCTTTCTATTAAAAAAATATATTGTTGGGCAAGAAAGCTCAATCTACAATAGTTTATTACCAAATTTTTACCTCTCACCCGAAAATATAATTTTCAAGCAAAGCTTTCAACACAAATCTTGGTTATTCCCTCGCCTTACAGGAGAGGGCTAGGGTGAGGTATCTACCTCGCAAGTGAAATACTTGTCACACCCACATTTCTTGCGCTATCCATCAACTTAACAACAGTTCCATGGTCGGCATTATCATCGACCTGAATCAATAGTCCGTCAGGATAATCTTTAACGTTCGCAGAAACAGTTGATTCTAAATCCGCAGCTGCAATTTCTTGTCCGTCAAACAAATATTTGTTATCATCAGTTACACTAAAATTCATAATTTTAGCATCTTTTGCAATCTGTTCTTGATTAACAACCTCAGGCACGGCAAGATTTAAACCTTGCTGGTCAAGAAGCGGTGCTATAACCATCATAATGATTAAAAGCACCAAGAAAATATCTGTTAGCGGTGTAATATTTATTTCATTAAAACTATCACGCATTATTCACTCCAATTCTCATACTGATTATCAGTAGGCAAAGGTGTTGTTGCTTCATTCGTTACATTATTGGAAGTGTAATTTGAAGTACTTTCTTCCAACTTTTGTTGTTCTTTTTTATTCAAAGGTTCACCGGCTACAATAAGTTTTTTATAATGTGCATCTTGTGCCGCATCCATAATATCCATAATTATTGCACTCTTAGCCTGAGCGTCAGCCTTAACAACCACTTCAGGATTTTCATTATCACCTTTTGCATTCTCTAAATCTGTAGTCAACATACCAATAGAAGAACGTTTTGAATCAACATAAATTGTACCGTCTTTTGTAACGGCAACCGTTATTTTACCCTGCTCAATTGATGTCCCGCTATTAACTTCCGGTACATTTATTGAATTATCAACTGATTGAAACGTAGGCGCAACAACCATCATGATAATCAATAACACCAAGAAAATATCCGTTAGCGGTGTAATGTTGATTTCTGTAAATAATGCTTTTTTACCTGATTTTATAGCCATACTAACTCTTTCTCCCTCTCCTTGAGGAGAGGGTAGGGTGAGGTGTCAACCATCTCCCAAATTGTGCAATTTCCCTACAATGCCACACTATTAGATTGTGACTTCAACTGATTTTCTTCTTCTGAATCTACGAAGCTTAAGAACAATAACTTGATTAATTGGAAATCATCTTCAAATCTTCTTACAGTAGATTGGAAAGTGTTGTAGCAAACAACCGCAATAATCGCAACGCCCAAACCGAATGCAGTAGCAATCAATGCTGAACCGATACCCATAGCAACCGCTGCTGATTGGTTACCTTGTGATGCCAAGTCTTGGAATGTGTACAAAATTCTAACAACTGTACCGAACAAACCTAAGAAAGGAGCTACACCGCCGATTGTACCAAGAATTGTTAATCTGTGTTCAAGTTTTCTTGTTGCAAGAGCTGCTGCGATATCAAATGAACGTGAAAAACCTTTCTTTTGTTCTGATAAAATTCTTACAGCTTCTTCTGTAACTTCACCAATAATACCGCCGTATTGAACCGCTAAGTTTTGCGCACCCATCAAGTTATTTTTAGTCAATTCCTTTTGTAACTTTGGAATAAACTCGATAACGTTTCTTTTGTTAGCGTTGTAAAAAGCTGCTCTATCGATAGCTACTGCAACTGTCAAAATAGCGCACACAAGAATTGGCAACAATACCGGCCAGTCTAATTGAATTGAATGTAATAATAGTTCCATTTTTATATCCTCTTTTCTCTAGTATATTTTTTAACTTTTTGTCTTTTCATTCATAACAAGAAATGAAAATCTAAAATTTTCTTCCTCGTTCTTAATTGAACTCGGAAACGGTTCAAAAGACGAATTTTGTACCGCTTTTACAGCCTCTTGAAATACCAACGGATTGTGAGATTGTGTTTCGTATGATAACTGTTTTATATGCCCATCTTTTGAAATCGTAGCATTTACAATAACACGACTATCGAAATTTGTTGAAGGTTTCCAATTTTGTTTTACTTCTTTTTCAAGATTTCTTGCATAATTTTTTATTTCAACACTATTATCATCCAGTGCTTGGCAAATCAACATTGTAGAACGCTCATCAAGAACATTACCAATTGTATTTGCACTCTTTCGCATTACTAAAACTTCTACATCAGAATTGTTAAATTCAATATCGAGTGCTAATTCTTTATCTTTAATAGAATTTGGCAATTTGCCAAAAGGTGCAGCTTGAATAATAGAAGTCAATGTTGCTTTTTCATAGTTTGAAGATTTGGTTGGATGCATTAAATTATAACTTATAATGCTACCATTTTTATCTAATATTACCAAATAAGCAACATGTGCCTTTTCTAGATTATTCTTGTTCCAATTTTTATCAATGTCTTGTGCAACAGCACTAAGATAATTGTTTACACTATCATCATTTTTCAATTGTTTTAGCTGAGAGTCAGCAATCTTAGATGTTTCATGGTTCTTTAAATCAAAATAGGCTGAGGTTGCAAATACGAGAATTACAAGTATTGCAATTACCAATCCTTTTAATAAATTTTTACCTTTTTGATTTTCCATAAAACCTCTTGTTATAGTTTTTGTTTTGATGTTGGGCAAGAATGCCAAACCTACTTTGTTTTCTTTTTTGTTCCCTCTCCTTGGGGGAGGGTTAGGGAGGGGGCTTATTTTACATCCCCTCATTAATACCTTGACGCATTGAATACGTTGTAATCAAATGTAAACTGAATATCAATGCTTTGTCCTTTAAAGTCCGCAGGTAACGGTCTGAACGGTGCCGTTAATTCTACTGCTTTTAATGCCGCTTGGTCTGCTGATGGCATGCCGGAAGATTTATGAATTCTACATGATAACAATCTGCCGTCTTTTGCAATTTTGAATAAAAGAACTACACGTTTGCTTTCATTTCCTTTTGGAGGATCCCAATTCAACTTAATTCTACGTTGTAATTCTCTCATGTATGGACCAAAGTCAGGCTCTCTTAGAGCGTCAATACCCGGAGCGCCACCGCCACCTCCTGGGTTGCCGTAATTACCGCTTCCGCCACCAGAGCCTGTACCTCTGGCTAATTGACCTCTACCGCCACCTGCTGATGGTGATAATGATGGTCTTGGTGCATAAGCACTACCGTGAGAGCCTGAACCTGTACTTCCGCCTGATTTTGCACCGGAACTTGCACCCGTTCCGCCAACAGGTCCTGTTGAAAGAGTTTTACCTACAGGCGCACCTTTTGGTGCCGCAACCGTAAATGGTGAAGATGGTTTTGCTACAGGATGTGGCGCAGAAACAGGTCTTGCGCTTGGCCTTGCTGTAGGTGGTGCCGGTTTTGCAGTCGAAGGCTTATTCGCTGTCGTTTGATTTTTATGTGGTGTTTGCACCTTAGGTTGTTGTTTAGCCGGCTGTGTTTTATGCTGAACAGCTTGCTTTTGCGCTTGCTGTTGTTGTTTCTTTATAAGTTTATTTGCGCTTTGTGCCGCAGCTGAAGGCTTAGAAGCTTTTTTAGGAGCTGGAGAAGGCATAGAAACTTTACGCTTAGGATCGTTTATACCACCACTTCTTGAATTCATGTCAGAACGATTTTTTGTATTAGGGTTTCTCGGTGTTGCTTCTTTATCAACCAAAACAAACTCGATATCCTTTTTTAATTGAGCATCAGGCTTTTTGAACAGGCTTAAATTAATACCCATCAAAGCCAAAGCAATTGTAATTAACCAAATTAATAGAACCACTGCTGGATGCAAAGCCGTAGAAATCGCCAATGATTTCTTAAACGGAATTACTTCCGGTTTGCTTGTTACAATGGATGGCAGAGTGTATGGCTCTACATCTTTATCCTCGTCCTCGTCTAGTATAAAACTTCTTTTACTAATAATTGACACTTTACTTTTCTCTCTAATATTACCTTTTTAGAATAATTAGTTTGAAGGCAATTTAAATTAACCTACTTACTAATTTTCGTAACTATAACTTGATGCTGAAGTTGTAATCGGTTGAGTCAACAACAAGTCTATGGTTGCATTTGCAGGAATTTCAACATCATTTCCCTTATCAAACGCAGATTTTACCAAGCCTCCGCCTGCACCAACTGCTGTTCCAAGAGCAGCTCCTTTACCTACGCTACCGCCTGCCAGTGCTCCAAATACAAGACCTGATAAAGCACCTGTTGCGGCACCGACTCCCATGTCTTTTGCGTAATCTTTTGTTACATCAAGCTTTGTACCACCAACAAGAACTCCTGAAGAATCATCTGTTTTAATAACAGCAGAGATAGGTATTTGAGTCCCGTATGGTGTGTATATTTGTGTAAATCTTACACAAAGTTTACCGTTCATGCTTCCTCTTTTGGCTTTGGAAGCTTCAATTACAGTACCATAAATTGTGCTTCCTGCAGGAGCGATGAGTTTGTTATTATAATAATAATCTGAACCAAGTAACATACTTACACTTTGTCCTGCCGTTGCATAAGCAGACGATAAAGGAGATGTTAAAGTCGCAGGAACACAAGTGCCTGCCGGAACCATTACAACATTACCTTTTAACGGTTGCTTTGTAGAATATTGCAAAGGTTGTTGATAATATTGTCCGCTTGGTTGTGGTTGGGGTTGTTCAAAAGAAAAATTTGACGCTGCAAAAGCTGTATTAAAAGAACATAATGATACTAACATCAAAGTTGAAACAAATTTTTTATTCATAATTACAATCCCTCCCTTATAATATTTTATTATTAATTGTAATTTTGTCAATTGTAAAGACGGTTGGGAACGAATGTGATTTTTGGGGAAGTACCCCTCACCCCCCTCCCCTCTCCCTCAAGGGGCGAGGAGAGCAAAACACATTTATCTCAATTTTGACAAAAATGAACGACATTCGCGCCGCGAGCGTTTTTTAGCGAGCGTGAAAGTGCGGGTTCACCCGCAACTTCCATTTAGACCACAACCGTAAGGTTGTAGATAATAGTGCGTACTTTCTTCTTTTTGCTTACTTTTTCTTCTTTTATCGCAATAAAGAAGAAAAAGTAAGAATTATTTTGTAATGAAAAAAAATAAAATCTTAATTAATCACCGTATGCGTCATGTGAATCGGTGCAACAAGCACAACTATTAAATCCGCACCGGATGAAATAGTAACATGCTCACCCATCTTGCGTTCTGCTCCCGGAACACATTGCAAAGTCCCCATTGCTCTAAACATCGTCCAACGTTGATAATGTGGCATTCTGATATATTTTGCAGGCGGTGTCAAACCACCGCCAATCGTGTTGTTGTTAGCCGTATAAATATAAGCTTTTATAGGAACTTCGTATCCGTCAGTCAGGTACATCTTATTGACAAATACTTTCATAGCAGCATTTGTTCCGATTATTGGTTCGTTTTTCTTTTCTATATAACCATTTAAACGCGTACCTTCAGGTATAATATTTTTGTTATATAAATATATATCAGAAGTTGTTACAAAGCTTACCGAATCGCCTTCTTCACAATATGCGGTTGAAAATTCCTGCAAAGAAATCACAGGAATATGCGTACCTTCAGGAATATCATATTCATCATAATCGCGAAGATTAATTTCTGCAGCAAAAGCTATTGAAAAAAAACATGTAAAAATTATAGCAATTAGTCTTTTCATATAAATATTATAGCATGGTTTAAATTAAAATAGATTTAATTTACTTACCAAATATAAGGTAAGAGCCTTATTTTATAAGTAAAAATCATTCATAATAAAAAGTGCTTGCAAAAAAAAATTCAGCAAGGTATATTATAAATGTGGTCAGCGAACTGGTCACAGTGACAAAAGAATATGGGAGCGTAGCTCAGTCTGGTTAGAGCGCATGCCTGTCACGCATGAGGTCGCGAGTTCGAGCCTCGTCGTTCCCGCCATT
>CAKVGW010000004.1 GCA_934747325.1 uncultured Candidatus Melainabacteria bacterium
GAATTTTTAAGGAATAAAATGCTCGTTATTACTAGAAAAAATGGTCAAAAAATAATGATAAACGACAATATTGAAATAACTATTGTCGAAGCAAAGAATGGCGTCTGCAAAGTTGCAATTAAAGCTGATAAAGATGTAAAAATCTATAGAGAAGAAATTTATCTGCAAATTAAACTTGCAAACCTAATTGGCAAAAATACTAATGTGTCTTCTGTCGACTCAGTTTCTGACCTAATTAAGGGCGGAACTTCATTTAACGATAAATCTGCGAGCGCCCCTAATGAAGATGAAGAACTTGTAGTTGACGAAAATAAAAACAAGAAAAATTCAATAAGAATAAATAAAAAGAATGGTTAATTTTAGTAAAGGAAAAGTTTTCTTTTTTTATCCTAACTGCTCCGATATAAAAATCGTTCCAAATTCATTGGAGCATGCTTATTTATGCCTTCTTAACAATGATTTATCGTCTGCAAAAGCAATCTTTTCCAAAATTGACAATCCGCGTGGTATTTGGGGAACAATATTGGTTTCAATACTTGAAGGTTATATGGAAATTTTCCCGACTTATTTTCAAATTAGAAATTTTTTGGAAATTGATTTAGATTTTTTGCTTAAAAACGAAAAACTTGATTACATTGAACAATTATTAGGCGCTTTGGATATTTTTGCCGATATTAATCAAGAAACTTACAAATTTGCTGCACGCGTGATGTTTGAAAACAATTTACTATCAGCTGCGTTTAACTATATGCAAAAATCAAAAGATATTTATTATAACGACGCAGAATTACATTTTATGTTTATGCGCTATTATATAAAAGTCCACGATTTCGAACAGGCTTATTTTCATGTAAATGAATGCCTGCTCCTTATTCCCGACTATTATCCGGCATTAGCTATGAAACAAAAAATTGAAGAAAATTATCTTTAATAGTATAATTTTCTTATGAGTGGAGATATGTTTGTAAACAATAATGAAAATCCTTTCGGAGGAAAGTTTCAGGATGAAGATAATTTTTTCTTACAACCTGAAGATATTCATTCGTTTGCTAAACAAACAGAACCTCAAAGACGCCTAAATGATTATGATTATAATATTTTAAAAGAAGATGCTTATAAAGATGTTACAGATGAAATTTTTAAACTTGAGTATAAGATTTCAAAAACGGAAGAAGAGTTAAAAGATATTGATAATCAAATCCGTATGGCGAAGGATGTTAGAGATTTTAACAAAGTCGAACAACTTTTTAATCGAAAAAAACAATTGCAAGAAGATTTAGATGGACTTATAGAAATTTATAATGACACAAGCCTTTCTGCAAAAATCTCCGGCGGAATTACAAACTTGCTTTCTCCAAAAGTAAAAGAACAATTTGGTGGAATAAGAAAGTTATTTGGAATGTTTTCAGATGCAATTATTGCTAAATTACCGAAGAAGTTTTCTTCAGTATTGGAATTAAAAAAATCTCTTGCAAAGTTAGAAAACATTAATAAAAGCGTAGATGATCTTATGACAATGCAAACGCCTTATGGCGAAGCCGGAGATAAATATATAAAGCTTTCTAAATATATAACACGAGCAAACACTATTCAGGCAGAAATTGCAAAAACTTTGCGCTAAATAACTATTAAACAGTTATTATATTCTCGACCGCTACATCAAATTCATCAGGATAGATTGTATCAATCACCAGTTCTTTAGGTAAACATACAACGGTTTTACCTTTATAATCAGCTAAAAATCTATCATAGAAGCCACCGCCGTATCCTAATCTAAAATTATTTTTATCACAACAGAGTGCCGGTACTATTACTAAATCAATAATATTTTTATCAATCGGTTTACTTGTCGGCTCAAGAGTCTTAAAACAAGATTCACAGAGAATGTCACCATTTTTATATTCACAGCATAAAAGCTTTTGACCATCAATTTTTGGTAAGAAAAATGTTTTGGAATTATCTTGCAAAAGCTCTAACAAGTTAACTTCATTCTTTATCGGATAGAAAAGCATGATATTTTTTGCTTGTTTGTACTCATCGGTTTCAATAAGCTTGTGTACAAGTTTATAACTTGCATCTTCTCTTAATTTACCAAAAGCTTTTGCCCATTTTCTCAATTGTTGTTTATCGTTCATAATAACTTTTTATCACAACAAAAAAAAGCTCGCAAATGCGAGCTAAAAGTTTTGTAAGATGTAAGATGGGGTTATAAAATTTTATTAAATACCAAAAGCATCAATAATACCGTCATTTCCTTTGGTATCTTTTATTTCGTTATTTTGAAAATTAATAGTAACAATATTTCCCTTTTGGTCATAAGTAATTATACCAGTTTCTTTGTTTGTATACTTATCTACATAAGTTTTCTTTACATTGCCATTGCTTAATGTTTCAGATTTTGAAACAACAGTATCTTTTGTTACAACTTGTGAGTATGTTTTAATTTCAAAACGATGTTCTTCTGCATATTTTGCATCTTTAATGTCTTGTTCATCAGCATCTATATAATATTCAACATCTGTTTTTAAATATTTTTCATAAGCTTCTTTTGTTTTTGAGCTATCAACTGATTCATAAGCATCAGCTAATGCTTGAGCAGTTTTTGCATTTTTATTTTTCAAAAATGCCATACGTGCTTTATTAAAGTTTGATAAATCACTTACTTCTTGACCTGCATCATAGTTAGTTTTAATTTTATCAGTATCATCTACTGTCTTTAGGTTGTGAAGTTGAATATAAATATTTTTAGCTTGTTCTGCATTAAATACAATATCTTGAAGTTTTTTATCTTCTGTTTTTACGAGATTTGCATATTCTTTTTCTAGTTTATTAAAAGCCTTTGTTTTTTGTTCTTCTAATTTAGTAATTTGTTTATTAATATTTGCTTTTTCTTTCTCTGTAATTGTTGTAGAGTTTAATTTAGCTTTTAAATTATTAATATTTACAGAATATTCATCTGTACTGTCTTTGAATTTTAGTATGTTTTGTGTGATTTCAGAATTGTAAATATTAATTTGGCGAGTTTTTTCTGCATTATTTTTAATGTTTTCAACATCAGCATCACTAGTTATAGAATCAGCACCTGCAAGTTTCAATGCTTTATCAAGTTGTTTTTCTAAAGATTTCTTTTGTTCATCAATAGAAAGCTCTTTGTTATCACTTCCACCTTTGCCATCAGAAGATGACGGATTTTTACTTGTAAGACTCATAAAAATTGATGGACCATATTGAGAAGCAATAACGCCTAGTGCTGTATGACCGTTAACACCATTTGCACGGTTATAATCTGCAACACCTTGTGCTCTTTCGGAACTATTATTAATGTCTGTAAAGTAGCCCATCTTAATACTCTCATTACTTACGTCTTACGTATATATAAAGTAAATAAAAAGGACTCAATTTCATAATTGAGTCCTTTTGTTACAAAAGTTAACAATTTTATTACTATTTCTTCAAAGATTTCCAATAGTTAGCTTCTGATTTAATAGCATTTTTTGTTGCTTCGTGTCTTGCTTTAGCCTCTTTTTGCTGTTGTTCAATTTTTGCTTTACGAGCTTCTTGCTGTTTTTTGTATTCTGCTTGTTTTTGAGCATTTGCTTTTTGTTGTGCTTCTGCTCTTGCATTCAATTCTTTTTCTTTAGTTGTGATAGGTGCTAATTTTTTGTCTACATAATTTTGTAATCTTGATTCAGCTGCAGATGCTGCCAAAGTTGAAGTCAAAGCGATTAACATTAAAACTGATAGTAATTTTTTCATTTTAAAAACTCCTTTCTTATGTATAAATGAATTTTAAAATACTTTTTTTTATTTTTCAAGTATAATGTTAGTATGAGTGTAGAGTTACTAGGTTATAATGTAGACGATTATTCGTTCGAAGAAGCTATTATCAAGGCTAAAAGTTTAATTGACGGGGATAAAGTTTCACAAGTTGTTACAATTAATCCTGAAATGTTTCAAGAAGCTGAGAAGAATGCAAATTTTTCTAATATAATCAAGGAAGCCGAAATGGTTATTCCGGACGGTATTGGTGTGAAAATTGCACTTCAAATTACAGGAAAAAAAGCTAATCGTATTCCCGGAATTGATTTTGCAAAAAAACTTCTTATTGAAGCAGCTACAAGTGGAATTCCTGTAGCTATAATAGGCTCTAAAGAAGAAGTTGTAGTAAAAGCAGTTGAAAATTTGCAAAAAGAAATCAACGGGATAAATATTGTTTATTACCATAACGGGTATTTTAAAGAAGATGCGCCAATTTATGAGGAATTAAAAACAAAGTCTCCAAAATTGATATTGGTTGCGCTTGGTTCTCCGCGTCAAGAAGAATTCATTTATAATGCGAAAAAAGTTTTAAATCCTGCATTAATGGTAGGAATTGGCGGAAGTCTTGATGTTTGGTCAGGCTCTGTTAAACGTGCGCCAAAAATCTTCCAAACTTTGGGTTTAGAATGGTTATACAGAACAATTTCTCAACCGTCAAGATTTAAGAGAATTTTCCCGACATTACCATTATTTTTGTTAAAAGTTATTAATTATAAGGATAAAATTTAAATGCTTACAGAATTAGAGATTAATGAATTAAAGAAATTCGCATGCGAAACTCGAAAAAATATTGTTAAGATGGTGCATAATGCAAAATCGGGTCATCCTGGTGGTTCGCTTTCTGCTGCTGACATTATGGCTGTTTTGTACAACAAATCTCTAAATATTCCTAAAGAATGGGATAAATCTGCTGATTTTGAAAACCGTGATAGATTTATTTTGTCAAAAGGGCATGCATCACCACTTTTATATTCCGTTTTGGCGCAACACGGAATGTTCCCACAAGAAGATTTGATGGGATTTAGAAAATTTGGAACTAAGCTTCAAGGCCACCCTGCAAAAGGCTACGTACCTGGAGTAGAAACTTCTACAGGTTCATTAGGTCAAGGACTTTCAATCGGATGCGGTATGGCATTAGGCTTAAAACTCAAAAAAAATCCTGCGCACGTAGTTGTTTATACCGGTGACGGAGAATTACAAGAAGGTTCTTGTTGGGAAGCTTTTATGCAAGCTGCACATAGAAATTTGGATAATCTTATTGTAATTATAGATAGAAACAGACTTCAAATTGACGGCTGCACAGAAAATGTTATGGCATTAGACAACTTACATGACAAATTAAAAGCTTTTAATTGGAATGTTTTGGAAATCGACGGGCATGATTTTGAAGAAATTTATGAAGGCGTCGAAAAGGCAAAACAATCAGATAGACCTTGCGCTATTATTGCTCATACAACAAAAGGCAAAGGTTGTTCATTTATGGAAAATCAAGCAAGTTGGCACGGTAAAGCGCCAAGCGATGAACAATTAGAAGAAGCTATTAAAGAATTTGAAGAGGCATTATGATGAACGATAAATCTATAAAAACTTGCCCTTTTGCAGAAAATAGAGTTTGCAATGATACTTGTCCTTTGTATATTTCTCCTGAAGAATTAAATGAGTTTGTAGTAGCAAGACTTTCTTCAATCGGAGTTTTGGATAGAGCAGAGGGAGAATGTTCATTAAAGATGCTTGCATTAAGCCAAGGTAGAGCGATTTTTGAAAACACAAACACAAGAGGATAACCGCCTTAGTATAAGATAATGAACTATATATTTTTCGCACTAATAGCAATATCAATAATAGTAGGGATATTTAATAACACGTTAAATGAAGTTGTTAACGCAATGCTTTCAGCTTGTAATACTGCCGTTAAAATTTCATTTTCGTTAATTGGCATAATGGCATTTTGGCTCGGGATAATGCGAATCGCTGAAAAATCGGGTTTAGTTCAAATTTTATCAAAACTGCTTAATCCTATTGCAAAAATATTGTTTAAAGATGTAAAAAAAGACAGTCCGGTTGTTGGCGACATTACAATGAGTGTTACTGCTAATGCGCTAGGTTTAACTAATGCTGCAACGCCAATCGGTCTAAAAGTAATGAAGGAACTTCAAGAAGATAATAAAAATAAAGACACTGCAACTGATAGCATGTGTATGTTCTTAGGAATGAATACTGCTGGGTTTCAAATTATTCCTGCTACTGTAATTGCAGTTTTAGTCGGAGTCGGAGCAAAAAATCCTTCTGAAATAATTTTGCCGACTCTTATTGTAACAACAATATCTTTTTTGGTTGCTATAATTACAGCATTAATTTTTAGAAAAAATTGGAGGGAGCATGATTGAAAAAATATCTTTGTACATCCTTCCAATTATGATATTGGCAATTTTATGCGCAGGATTAATTAAAAAAGTTCCTGTATATGAAGAATTTGTTGAAGGCGCAAAAGACGGTTTTAAAGTTTCAGTTTCCATAATTCCTTACCTTGTAGCAATTATGGTTGGTGTTTCTATGTTTAAAGCCTGCGGAGCAATGGATTTAATCAAAAACTTTGTCGGTGGATTTATTCCTGCGGATATTGTACCAATTATGCTTACAAGGTCTTTATCAGGTTCTGCAACTTTGGGTTTATTTTCCGATATAGCAAATAACTTCGGACCTGATGCGTATGTAACAAAACTCGCTGCAGTAATGGTTGGAAGTTCTGAAACTACGTTTTATGTTCTTGCAGTATATTTTGGTTCTATTGGAATTAAAAAATTTCGATATGCTCTTTTAACAGGAATCATAGCTGATATTACAGGTATTGTACTAGCAATTTTGGTTTCACGTCTGTTCTTTCTTGCCAACATCTAATCGTAGAACAAATATTTTCTTTATTTTCAATAACTTGCTTTACCAATGCTGCAAATCTGATATCTACAAAGTTAATTTCATCAAGTTTTTCAACTTTATATTCACTACTTCCGCAATTATAACAATAATGAAGTTGTGGAACAATTTCACCCTTCTTACACATTGCTTTGAGTTTTACACCACAACAAGCACAACGCGTAATGTACCATTCGTTTTTAATTAATTTCCCACAATCAGGGCAATAAGCACTGTCTTTATCCGGAGTAACGTGCTCGTGTGAACATTTATGTGTAAATAAATTTGTTATAAACATTTTAACTACCTCGCTAGCAATTATTTAATATTAATTTTTCAAAAGGCAACTCGAATATTAAGTTTTGTAACGATTTATAGTTTTAATAACAATTATTAAAAATAAAAATACTTTATATATACACAAGGATATTAAACACACAATCAAAATTTATATACTACACTTCACACAATTAAGTTTTTAGAGTCGTTCAAGACTCTTTTTTTTTGCTTAAATATAGAATTTTATTTCAAAATTTTACAAACCTTAATACGTCCTTGTGATAGATTATAATTATGGCAAATTTTATACCTTTACATATTCACTCGGAATATTCACTATTAGATGGGATGATTAGAGTCGGCGACTTGGTTAAGTATGCTCAAGAAAATAATCTTCCTGCTATTGCAATTACTGACCACGGTGTAATGTATTCTGCGGTTGAATTTTATGAACTAGCAGAACACGCAGGAATAAATCCGCTTATTGGTTGTGAATTTTATGTAAATACAGGTGATATTCATGTAAAAGATAGTGCCAATAATCCTTTATATCACTTAATTTTAATTGCAAAGGATAATAAGGGTTATAAAAATCTTATTAAATTAGTTTCAACTGCTTGGTGCGAAGGGTTCTATTACAAGCCTCGTATCAATTTTGAGTTATTAAAAGAGTATCATGAAGGTTTGATTTGCGCGTCTGCTTGTTTAGGTGGCGAAGTTTTGCAACACCTACTTAAAAATGAGTACGATCAAGCTAAAGAAGTTGCTAAGCGTTATCAGGATTTGTTTGGAGATGATTATTATATCGAGCTTCAAGACCACAACATGGAAGAGCAAAAACGCACAAATCCTGACTTGATGAAGATTGCCAAAGAACTTGGTATTAAAATGATTATCACAAACGACTCACACTATTTGAGAAAAGAGGATGCGGACGCTCAAGATACTTTGTTGTGCTTGCAAACTAACGCAAATAAAGATGATGAAAAGCGTTTTCATTTCCCAAATAATGAGTTTTATGTTAAATCGAAAGAAGAAATGCGACAAGCGTTTTCTTGGATGGATGATGCTACATTTGAAGAATGCTGTGCAAATACGGAAGAAGTTGCAAATAAATGTAATGTAGAAATTGAACTTCACAATGCACCACTTCCTCATTACGACGTTCCGGAAGAATTTATATTCACTTCTGACGACGTTGACCCTAAAATCATTGAGCGATTAAAGAAGAAAAACAAAACCGAGAATACAGCCGATGTTTTGGAAGAAGCTAAGTATATTCAAGGTATTGAAAACTACTTAGAACATATTGTATTTGAAGGTTTAAAAAAGCGTTACGGAGATCCGCCTCCGGAAGAAATTATAAAGCGTGCAAAGTATGAATTGGGCGTAATCAATCACATGGGTTTCCCTGCGTACTTCATGATTACGTGGGACTTTATTCACTTTGCGAAAACTCATGATATTCCTGTCGGCCCCGGTAGAGGTTCAGCAGCAGGTTCGGTTGTAGCGTACGCATTGGAAATTACGGATATTGACCCTATTTATCACAAACTGTTGTTTGAAAGATTTTTGAATCCTGAACGTTTTACCATGCCCGATATTGATATCGACTTTTGTATCGAAAAACGTGGTGATGTTATTGATTACGTTACAAAAAAATATGGTGAAGATAAGGTTTGTCAAATCATTACATTCTCAACTTATGCACCAAAAGCTGCTTTTAAAGGTGTTGGACGTGTTCTACAAGTTCCTTTTGCCGAAAGTAACAGAATTACAGGTTTAATTGAACCGGCTCTTGATGTTGCAAGAGCATCTAATCCAAAAGCTGAATGGCTTCGTGATATTGTAGCAGCTGAAGGTACATCCGATTTTAAACAGCTTTATGATGAAGATTATCAAATAATGAATCCCGAAAACGGAAAAACAATAAGTTTTAAACGTTGGGTTGATATGGCAATCGCAATTGAAGGTTTGAAATGCGGTACAGGTACTCACGCTGCAGGTGTAATTATTTCCCACGCGCCATTAGATACAATTTTACCGGTTCAGCCTTCAAAAGATGGTATTGTTCAAACAGGTTATCCTAAACATGAAGCAACAGAAGTTTTAGACCTTCTTAAAATGGACTTTTTGGGATTAAGAAACTTAACCATGATTACAAAAACTTGTAAAATGGTTAAAAAATATCGTGGAATTGATGTTGACATTAACAATATTCCTCTTGACGATAAACCTACCTATGAAATGCTAGTACGCGGTGAAACAATTGGTGTATTCCAGTTAGAATCACAAGGCATGATGAACCTTGTTAAACGACTTAAACCTGACGTTTTTGAAGATTTAGGCGCGTTGGTGGCTTTATTCCGTCCTGGTCCTTTGGGTTCCGGCATGGTTGATGACTTCGTAGCAAGAAAACACGGTAAGCAAGAGATTACTTACGCACATCCGCTTCTTGAACCTGTGCTTAAAGATACTTATGGAACTATTGTTTATCAAGAACAAATCATGCAGGTATTCCAAGTTTTAGCAGATTATTCACTTGGTCAAGCAGACCAAGTCCGCCGTATGATGGGTAAAAAAGACCTTAAAACAATGGAAGAGCAAAGAGGTAAATTTATTGCCGCATCTGCAAAGCATGACATGAAGAAAGAAGATGCTGAAAAGTTGTTCAACCAAATTCTCGCGTTCGCTTCATACTGTTTTAACAGGTCGCACTCCGCAGCTTATGCGTTTGTAGCGTATCAAACTGCGTATTTAAAAACGCATTATCCTGTTGAATATTTTTCAGCCTTGCTATCAAGTGTTGCCGATAATAAAGACCAAACTCAGCTTTATATTGAAGAAGCTCAAAGACTTGGCAGCAAAGTTTTAGCACCTGATATTAATAAATCATATTTAGAATACGCACCTGACGGTGACAATATTCGTTTTGGTATGGCTGCGATTAAAGGCGTTGGTGCGCCTGTCGTTGAAGCAATTATAAAAGAACGTGAAGAAAACGGAGATTTTAAAAATATCTTTGATTTTTGTAAAAGAGTTGACGCAAAATATGTTAATAAAAAATCTTTGGAAGGCTTAATTAAGGCTGGGGCATTTTCTAATATCGAAAAAAGCAGGAAACAGCTTTTTGAAAATATGGAACATATTTTAGATGTAACCTCAAAAGAAGCTAAAGATAGAGCGATGGGACAAGTTAGTCTGTTTTCGGCTTTAGGCGGTGATAGTGAATTTGAAAACGTACAATATCAGCTTGTCGGAAGTGATGCAGAATATACTGATAAAGAAATACAGTTGTTTGAAAAAGAATTTTTAGGGTTTTATGTAACCTCACATCCGCTATTTTCAATACGCGACAAATTACCATTTTTAATGACTCATAGGGTTGCGGAACTTAAAGAATTAAAAGAAGAGGAAGTTGTAACTCTTTGTGGACTGGTTACCGCAACAAGACAAATTCCGACAAAAAAAGATCCGTCTAAATTCTTGAGATTTGTAACTTTGGAAGATTTGACAGGAAAAGTTGATTGCGTTTGTTTCCATAAAAAACTTATGGAATTCGGTGAAATGCTTGTGCAGGATAACAAGGTTGTAATTACCGGAAAAGTTCAGCATAGAGGCGATGAAGGTGCAGTGAGTATTCTTATTGATAACGTTAAATCAGTGGAAAACTCAAATATCGTAACTTTAGAATTAAAACGTGATGTTAAATATGAAGAACTATGCGGAATAAAAAACATTTTAGCAAAACATCATGGTGATGACCCTGTAATGTTTAAAATGCCACCTGTAGACGGATACAGCACAAAAATTTTGACAGCACCAATATTTTGGGTAACTTCAACTAATGATTTAATAAACCACATGCAACAAGTATTTCCAAATACAATGGATGTGACTATTCGTTCACTAGATCAGCCGTTAGAAGTTTAAATAGCTAATTTTTTTATAAATAAATCGCGGGTTAAAACAAAGTTTTAACCCGCGATTTTAGTTATTCACATTCTGAGAACTATTCATTATCAGAATTTTTGTTATCACCAACAAGTAAATCTGGTGCGCCAAACATACCTTCAATTTCTTCTAAAATTGCAGATGGTTTACGAGCTTGATTTCTTTGTGCAGCACGTTTTTGAGCTTCTTTATCTCTTTCTTCGTTAGCACAAGATAAGTGATAGAAACCTGTACCAGCCGGTATCAAACGACCGATAATAACGTTTTCTTTCAAACCTCTTAACAAGTCTTTCTTACCGTCTACTGCAGCTTCTGTCAAGATTCTTGTTGTTTCTTGGAATGAAGCAGCTGAAATAAATGATTCAGTGTTCAATGAAGCTTTTGTGATACCTAATAACATGTATTCACAAGTTGCTTCTTGACCATCATGTTCTTTAACAGCTTTGTTTTCATTTTCAAATGTTTGAACTTCAACCAATTCACCAGGAAGCAAGTTAGTATCACCTGAATCAACAACTTTAACCTTTTTAGTCATCTGACGAACGATAATTTCAATGTGTTTATCTGCGATTTCTACACCTTGTGAACGGTATACACGTTGAACTTCGTCTACCAAATACTGTTGTGCTTCTTCAGGACCACAAAGTCTGATAACGTCATGAGGATTTAAAGGACCACTTGTTAAAGGTTGACCTTTTTTAATCTTCTGACCGTTTTGAACCACGATACTTGCATCGATTGCAAACTTGATTTCAGATTTTGAACCGCCTTCTGTTTCCAAGAATAATCTAGGTACATCGTCTTCAATTTCAATTCTAGCTACACCGTCAGCTTCTGCTAAAATAGCACAGTCTTTTGGTTTTCTAGCTTCAAGAAGTTCTTCAACTCTTGGAAGACCTTGAACGATATCGCCTGTCTTTTCTCTTTCAAATACCAATGTAGCAAGCATATCACCACGTAGTACCAAAGAACCTTCTTCAACCTGCAACATTGTACCAGGGCTGATTAAGTATGGACGACCGTTTCTTATTGTAACTGATTTTGCAGTAACATCAACAATTTTACCTGAAACAGGTGCTAATTCGCCAGATTCTGCAACAACTGAATCTAACTTAATGAAATCACCTTTCTTAACTGATGGTTTTGATTTAGTTTCAACAGTTGTTTCAAAGTTTGCAGAGTTAAGAAGTAATCTTCTTGATTCAGAAACATCACCCTTAATTGAAGCAACACCGTCGTTTAATGCAAGAACTTCTGTCTTAGCGATTGGAGTTTTAGCATCAATAACTTCACCGTTTGCAACTAATAATTCAGTTTGAAGTGAACTGTTAAGCTTAGAATTTCCTTCTAATTCACGACGAACAATTAATGTTTCCAATACAACAATCTTCAATTCGCCTTTTTCATCAAGTTCTACCATACCTTTTAAGTGTGATAAGTAACCTTGCATTTGAAGAACTAAGCTTGTTCTTGTTAATGTTGCACCATCAAGATTTCTAACTCTAGCACCATCTTTGTATTGTAATTGCGTTACAGGAACAATATTGATTGATTCATCAGTTGTATTGAATTCAATAGAAACTTCCTTAGGTTCAATGTACATTGGTTGAACAGGTCTAACCAAGATTTGAACAGGTTTATCTTCTAATGATTCTTCTTCAAGAGCTGATGTATCAATATCTTCATCCAAATCATCAATATCTAAATCATCAAAATCCATTTCCATCAAAGTTACGATAGAAGTTTCTTTTGCCTTGATACCTTTAGCAATAACTGTACCTTCTTCAACTAC
Organism: uncultured Candidatus Melainabacteria bacterium; assembly: GCA_934747325.1. Lineage (GTDB taxonomy): Bacteria > Cyanobacteriota > Vampirovibrionia > Gastranaerophilales > Gastranaerophilaceae > CAG-196. The sequence continues at coordinate 12,758 of CAKVGW010000004.1, forward strand.
AGCGCCTTCTTCAACCTTCAATTCAGAAATATTTGGAAGTGTATGAACTTCACCAGGTCTGATTGTAACTTCGTGTACAACATCGTTAAATTCCTTGAATTCTACGATACCATCAATATGACAGTAAACGTCTTTAACAACTTCTGTACCTGCTGTTACGAATGTACCGTTGTCAACCATCTTTAAAGAAGAATCTTTGTTAACTTGGTGAACTTCTTCCGGAACAAATACGATATGACCAGGGTTAGTAACGATTTGATTATCATCAACTTCAATATCAATGTATTTAATTTCACCTGAAGATGAAACTGAACATTCGTCATCAACAAGTTCTGCGATAATCATACCGTTTTCAACAGTTGTATCAACAGGAGCTTTAACGATATATTTTTCACCTGTTTTATCAACAGTCCATAATTGTTCTTTCTTAGTTTGTTCGAAAGTAGCATTTGCAGGGTTCAAAGAAGCAATTACAATTGTAATTTCTTTACCTTGAACAATCTTATTAATTTTATTTTTACCTGATTTTACTTCTTCAACAACTAAATCTTCTGCGTAACGAACTTCACCACCGTGTTCAGAAATCATTAATGTTTCAGCTAATTTTTCACCAGCTTTTACTTTTTGTTCATCAGAAACAAGAACTTTTGAACCACCAGGTAAGTTATAAACATCACCACCGATAATCCAAACGATACCGTTTTTGTTAGCAGTTCTTGAAATGTTACCTTGTCTATCTTTCTTTTCGTCTGCTACGAAATCTTCAAACAAGATTACACCGGACATATCAGCGTTAATATCTTTTGTAGCTTTTTCTGTTAAACGACCGCCATCATTAGCAGTTGGTTTGTATTCAGCAAGTTTAAAGTCTTTTTCAATCTTCATACCGTCAGCAAAGAATACTGTTGCACCTGCAGGAATGTGATAAGAAGTTGATTTTTTAGCACCTTTAACTTCAATATCAGCTTCATAAATAGAAACTCTAACAACATCACCGTGACGAGTTCTAAGTTCTCTTGTTTTAAGCTTAGATTCAACCGTACCTGCTTCAGTTGCGTGAATTTCTTTTGTAGCTTCTTTAACGCCAACCGCACCACCTGTGTGGAAGGTTCTCATTGTAAGCTGTGTACCAGGTTCACCGATTGATTGAGCTGCGATAATACCGATTGCTTCACCAACATCAACTAATTTTTGAGTTGTCATTGCCCAACCATAACATTTTTGGCAAACACCATATTCAAGACCGCAAGTTAAACCTGAACGAACTTTAAGTTCTTGCAAGTTTAAATGAGCGATTTTCTTAATATCTTTTCTATCCATTGTAGTATTTTTTGCTACAAGTAAAGTTGTACCATCTTCATCGAAGATATCTTGAGCAACAGTTCTGCCCAACAATCTGTCGATTAGAGGAACAATAATATTATCACCATCAGTAATAGGTTTCATGTTGATGCTCTTTTCAGTACCGCAATCAGCATCTCTAATAATAACATCTTGAGCAACGTCAACCAAACGTCTTGTCAAATAACCTGAATCGGCTGTTTTCAACGCTGTATCTACCAAACCTTTACGAGCACCGTATGAAGAAATGATGTATTCAGTACAAGAAAGACCTTCTTTAAAGTTTGAAGTAATCGGCAAGTCGATGATTTGACCTTGTGCGTCTGCCATCAAACCTCTCATACCAACTAACTGAGAGACCTGTGATAAGTTACCTCTCGCACCAGAGAATGCCATCATATATACCGGGTTTAATTTATCAAAGTTTTCAACTACTTGCTCTGTCAACTTAGCTGTTGTTTCAGACCAAGTATCAATAACCTTTGTATATCTTTCAACTTCTGTAATTTCACCTTTTAAATATCTATTTGTTGATTTTTCAATTTCTGCTTCTGCTTCTTTAAGAAGTCCTTTTTTAGATTCAGGAACTGATAAGTCAGCGATTGAAATTGTAACACCAGATTTTGTAGCGTATTTATAACCTAAATTCTTAAGTGTATTAGCCAATTCAGCAGTTTTAGCTCCGCCGTATTCTAGATACATTTGAGAAAGAAGCTTTTTCAATCCGCCTTTATCCATTTGTTTATTAATAAACGCTGGAGTTTGTTTTGCATGTGCGTATGTATTTTCCATCTTTTATTTTTCCCTTTTAATCTTTAACTACACTAAAGCTGATCTAACTGCTTCGTTGAATATAATTCTACCAACAGTTGTTTCAATTCTCTTACCTTTTTCATCACGAACTACAATCTTGTCATGAAGTGTAATTACCTTAGCTTCTAATGCTGAAATAGCGTCTTGGAAGCTATAGAAGTAACCTTGTACATCTTGTTCAGGATTTTTCATAATAGTTAGGTAGTACATACCTAATACCATATCCTGAGAAGGTGTGATGATTGGCTTACCGTTAGCAGGAGCCAAGATATTGTTTGTAGCCAACATAAGCATTCTAGCTTCAGTTTGAGCCTCAATTGATAGAGGAACGTGAACAGCCATTTGGTCACCGTCGAAGTCGGCGTTGAATGCCGTACATACCAATGGGTGTAGTTGAATTGCACGTCCTTCTACTAATTTAGGTTCAAATGCTTGAATACCTAATCTGTGAAGGGTCGGTGCTCTGTTCAACATAACAGGGTGTCCGTCAATAATTTCTTCTAAGATATCCCAAACTCTAGCGTCTGAGCGTTCAATCATTTTCTTAGCAGATTTAATATTTTGAACAAATCCTCTTTCGATAAGTTTATTAACAACAAACGGTTTGAATAATTCAATTGCCATTTCTTTTGGCAAACCGCATTGGTTAAGTTTTAATGTAGGACCAACTACGATAACTGAACGACCTGAGTAATCAACACGTTTACCTAACAAGTTTTGACGGAAACGACCTTGTTTACCTTCAATAATGTTAGACAATGATTTCAACGCTCTGTTGTTAGGACCAACAACAGTTCTACCACGTCTGCCGTTATCAATAAGTGCGTCAACAGCTTCTTGAAGCATACGTTTTTCGTTTCTTACGATGATTTCAGGAGCACCCATTTCCAATAATCTTTGTAAACGGTTGTTTCTGTTGATTACACGTCTATATAAATCGTTCAAATCTGATGTAGCGAATCTGCCACCGTCCAATTGAACCATTGGTCTTAAGTCAGGAGGAGTTACTGGAAGTACATCCATAACCATCCAAGTAGGGTCTGTTTCAGAAGAAATTAAAGAATCTAATAATCTCAATCTCTTAATCAACTTACCTTTTCTTTGAACAGAAGTTACATGACCTGCCAATTCAGTTCTAATTTCTTCTGCCAATTCTTTAACATTAATTTCACCTAAAAGTTTCTTGATAGCTTCAGCACCAATACCAACTTCTAACTTAGATTCTTCATTTTCCATGATGAAATCTTCGTATTCTTCTTCAGAAAGAAGTTGAAGTTTCTTAAATGGGCTATCAGCAGGATCAATAACTACATAGTTATTAAAGTAAATAACTTGTTCTAGATCTTTTAATGTCATGTCTAAAAGTAAACCAAGATAAGATGGAATACCTTTCAAGAACCAAATGTGAGAAACAGGAGCAGCAAGCTTGATGTGTCCCATTCTGTGACGTCTTACTTTTGAATCTGTAACTTCAACGCCGCATCTTTCACAAATGATACCTTTGTGACGAACTCTTTTATATTTACCGCAATAACATTCCCAGTCCTTTGTTGGTCCGAAAATTCTTTCGCAGAATAAACCATCTCTTTCAGGTTTAAGGGTTCTATAATTAATAGTTTCAGGTTTTGTAACCTCGCCATAAGACCACTTCAAGATTCTTTCAGGTGAAGCGATGCTTATGCGTATATAATCAAAATAATCAATACTTGTAGACAATTTTCCTATCTCCTTATATTTCGCCCAATGTTGCTGAAGTATCAAAGAAATTAATATTTAATAACTCTGAATCAATATCTGACAATGTTCTCTTTGGCGCAGCTTTGCGCAAATCTTCCATATCAGACATCAAATCAACTTCAACGCCATTTTTCTTAGCAACTGTAATATCTAAACCGATACTTTGCAATTCTCTTACAAGTACCTTAAATGATTCCGGAATACCAGGTCTTGGAATGTTATCACCCTTAACGATTGATTCGTAAGCTCTATTACGTCCGTTTACATCATCGGATTTAATAGTCAACATTTCTTGAAGTGTGTAAGCCGCACCATAAGCTTCCAATGCCCAAACTTCCATTTCACCGAATCTTTGACCACCGAATTGAGCTTTACCACCCAAAGGTTGTTGTGTAACTAATGAGTAAGGGCCGGTTGAACGAGCGTGAATCTTATCATCAACTAAGTGAACAAGTTTCAAGATATAAGATAAACCAACTGCAATCGGTTCATCAAATGGTTCACCTGTTCTACCATCGATTAGATAAACTTTACCGTCTTCTCTAACCCAATCACAACCTGATTCTTTGATACCTCTTAGAAGTTCAGCCTTAGTTGCGATTTCAGATTGATTATCACCATATCTTTCATCGAATGAAGGTGCTTCATAGTGTTCACCTGTCAAGTATGCAGCCAAACCTAACAAACATTCATAAGTTTGACCAACGTTCATACGAGAAGGAACACCTAGTGGGTTCAACACGATATCAACTGGAGTACCGTCTGGTAAGAATGGCATATCTTCTTTTGGAAGAATTCTTGAAACGATACCTTTGTTACCGTGACGACCTGAAAGTTTATCACCTACAGATACCTTACGTTTTTGAGCGATGTAAACTCTGATTACTGTATTTGCTCCAGGTGGTAATTCGTCACCTTTTTCTCTGTCAAATACCTTAACGTCGAGAACTCTACCGCCTTCACCGTGAGGAACTCTTAGTGAATTATCTTTAACATCTCTTGCTTTTTCAGCAAAGATTGCTCTTAACAATTTTTCTTCAGGCGGATGCTCAGATTCACCTTTCGGTGTAACTTTACCAACAAGAATATCATCTGCATAAACTCTAGCACCGATACGAACAATACCACGTTCATCCAAATGTCTTAAAGCTTCTTCTGAAACGTTTGGAATTTCTCTTGTGATTTCTTCCGGTCCAAGTTTAGTTTGTCTTGCATCAATTTCTAATTTTTCAATGTGAACTGATGTAAAGATATCATCATGAACGCATCTTTCTGAAAGCAAGATAGCATCTTCGAAGTTATAACCTTCCCAAGGCATATAAGCTACCAAAATATTTTTACCGATTGAAAGTTCACCGCAACTTGTTGAAGCACCATCTGCGATTACATCACCTGCTTCAATTTTATCGCCTTCCTTAACAATTGGTTTTTGGTTAATACATGTATCTTGGTTAGAACGTACATATTTCATTAATGTATGTAAATGTTGTTTACCGGCTTGGTCAGTGATGATAATTTCTTCACCTGTTACACGAGAAACAACACCGCTAACTCTTGCACAAACTACCATGCCTGAGTCTTTTGCAACTCTTCTTTCCATACCTGTACCAACAACCGGTCTTTCAGTAATTAGAAGAGGTACTGATTGACGTTGCATGTTTGAACCCATCAATGCACGGTTCGCATCATCGTGTTCAATGAACGGAATCATAGAAGTCGCAACTGAGATAATCTGAATTGGGCAAACTCCCATGTAGTCAACTTTTGAAGAATCACTCATAATGAATTCTGATCTGTAACGAACCGGAATTTGAGCAGCTTTAAATGTGTTATCAGGGTTCAATTGAACGTCTGCAGGCGCACATCTAAAGTTTTCATCTTCGTCAGCTGTCATGTAAACAACTTCGTCTGTAACCTTACCATCTTTAACAACAAAGAATGGAGATTCAACGAAACCGTAGTCATTAACTCTTGCGTGAGTAGCTAATGAACCAATCAAACCAGCGTTTGGACCTTCCGGTGTTTCAATCGGACAAATACGACCGTAGTGAGAAGGGTGAATATCACGAACCGCGAAACCGGCTCTTTCTCTTTGCAAACCACCAGGTCCTAATGCTGAAATACGTCTTTTGTGAGTCAATTCAGCAAGTGGGTTAATTTGGTCCATGAACTGTGATAACTGTGATGAACCAAAGAACTCCTTCAAAGAAGCAACTAATGGTTTTGTATTTAACAAGTTCAATGGAGTTAAGGTTTCAGAATCTTGAAGAGTCATTCTTTCTTTAACGATTCTTTCAATTCTTGATAAACCAACTCTGAATTGGTTTTGAAGAAGTTCGCCAACTGAACGAATTCTTCTGTTTCCTAAGTGGTCGATATCATCCAATGAACCTTCATCATAAGTTAAGTTGATTAAGTATTCGATTGAAGCAACGATATCTTGAACAGTCAATGTTCTTTGATTCTTAGGAATGTTCAAGTTTAACTTTTTATTTAATTTATAACGACCAACACGACCGATATCGTATTTCTTATCATCAAAGAATCTTGATTCTAAGATTTGGCGTCCACCTTGAGCAGAAGCAGGGTCACCAGGTCTTAATTTTTTGTACAAATCAATTAAAGCATCATCAGTTGTTTCAGTTGTATCTTTATCCAATGTTTTCTTTAAGAATTCAAAGTGAGTGAACAAAGATTCCATTTCTGAAACAGTAATACCCATTGCTTTAAGTAATGTTGTAGCCAAGATTTTCCTATTTTTGTCAATCTTAACGTAAATAATATCGTTAGAATCTGTTTCAATCTTCAACCATGCCCCTCTGTTTGGAATCATAGTTGCGTTATAAAGTCTTTTACCTGTTGGAGAAATTTCTCTCTTGAAATAAACACCAGGAGAACGAACGATTTGAGAAACGATAACACGTTCTGCACCGTTAACAATGAAAGTACCTTTGTCAGTCATTGTAGGAATATCACCGATGTAAACTTCTTGTTCTTTAATTTCACCGCTATCACGGTTAACAAGTCTAACCATCACACGAAGCTGTTTTGCATAAGTTGCGTCATGAATACGAGCTTCTTCAATTGTGTATTTTGCATTATCGAACGTGTAGTTAGGTAAGAAGTGCAATTCTAATCTTCCTGTATAATCTTTTACAGGAGAGAATGCTAATAATTCTTCTTTTAAGCCCTCTTTCAAAAACCATTCAAATGATTTTTTTTGCACGTCAATTAAATCCGGTAAATCGTCCAAACGTGTATTAGGAATACCCATTGGCGTTACTCTTTTTGCATATTCTGTCGACATTAATTCACCTCATCTATTCTAGTGATTACTATATAAAAAATTTACTTTTTATCTACTTTTATTTCGGACATAATTATCCCATATACAGCATGTTAATTAATCGTACTACATCAAAAAGTATCGTCAAGTTAATAAGGGTATAAAGTACAATTTTTCAAGTGGTTTATTTACAAAAATTTACAAAAAAAATAATAAATATCTTTTAATTATATATTATATAACCTATTCATGGCATGCTAATAATATCCTCTATTTATTTGATTACAAATTTTAATCCATATCTTAAACTATATGTATTGAATGGGGAGAGATATGGCTAAATCGAATTTAAAAGAAAAAAAAGTTGCAAAAAGTTCAGCGGCATTAAAAGTCGTTGACGATAACGCTGTTAAAACCACTGCTTACAGTGATATAAACTTAAAAAAATGGCGTGAATATGACCATGTTAAAACTGATACTTTGTGGGAATTTCCGAATCGTTTAAAAGAAGGCGGACATTCAAACGAATATCATGGCAACTACATTCCGCAAATTGCTCAACAGATTTATGAACGTTATACAAAGAAAAACGATATTGTTCTTGATTTGTTCTTCGGTTCAGGCACTTCAGGTATTGAAGCCATAAATATGAATAGACGTTGTATCGGCGTTGAACTTAAAGACGAATTAGCAGAAAAAGTTTCAGAAAAATTCACCCCAAAACAACTTGTAACAGATGTAAATATTATTTGCGCAGATTCAACAAGCGAATTAGCAAAAGAAAAAGTTCAAGCAAGACTTGATATCATGGGCAGAAAACAAGCACAATTATTAATGCTTCATCCGCCTTATGATGATATTATTAAATTCTCAGATAAGAAAGAAGACTTGTCTAACTGTGCAACAACAGAAGAATTTTATGATTTGTTTGAAAAAGTTGCAAAAAACGGTTATGATCTATTAGAAAAAGGACGTTTTGCGTGCTTGATTATCGGTGATAAGTACGCAAATTCTCAACACATTCCTCTTGGCTTTGAATGCATGGCAAGAATGAATAAATTAGGTTTCATAACTAAAGCCATAATTATTAAAGATATGCAAGGCAACGAAAGAGCAAAAGGAAAAACCGCAAATCTTTGGAGATACAGAGCTTTGGCCGGTGGTTTCTATATTTTTAAGCATGAATATGTGATGGTATTCCAAAAAGTATGATAAAAGAAACTTCTGACGGCTTATTAATTAGAATTAAAATTGTTCCTAATTCATCTAAAAACGATTTGATAATTGAAGATGAGTTTATCAAAGTAAAAGTTACTGCTCAACCGATTGAAAATAAAGCGAATAAAGCGCTTGTCGAATTTTTATCTAAAAGGTTTAAAGTCCCAAAAACAAGTATAGAAATTGTTAAAGGTGACACTTCAAAAGAAAAAACTCTTTTGTTTTCAATAAAAGATGAAGAAAAGAAACAAAATATTATTTCAGAATTGACAAAATAGTCTAAAAACTATACGATAAAAGAAAAAAGGTGTTTGTATGTATAAACGTTGGTATGATGTAGATCCTACAGTTAGCTTAGCAGTTAGTCTTATGCGTAATGCGAATATCATGACGCAGTATAAATGCGCGGATTTAATTGTAAAGAAATCAAAAGATAATGGGGTTGATTTAGCTGACAATATACTAACTGATGCTTTTACTTATGTACTTAGACGTTGGTACGATACTGATCAAAAAATCGCAGAGTCTTTTGAATACCTAAAATCACTTCCTGAAGAGTTACAAAAAGAAGTTGCTTTGGATTTGATAAATTTATTGCAGGAAGAAGAAGCAAGATAATGAACACACTTTTACAGCTATGTTTAAATCCTGCTCTTGTTGCTGTAATTTTATTATGTATTTTGTGTATCAGAAAAGTTAATGTTTTGCTTGCAATAATTATTTCTACAATTGTTGCAGGACTTGTTTCCGGCATGCATATCCAAAAAATAATGGATGTATTTATTTCCGGCATGGGCGGAAATTCCGAAACAGCTTTGAGTTATATTTTGCTCGGCGCTTTTGCTGCAACAATGGCACATTCAGGTTTCACAGATGTTTTATCAAGAAAAATTACAGAGGTTGTTGCAGGGAAAAAATTTGTTTTACTTGGAATTTTAACGCTTATTGCTATGGCATCTCAAAACATAGTGCCGATACATATTGCGTTTATTCCCATAATCATTCCGCCATTATTAAAAATAATGAATAAACTTGAAATTGACAGGCGCGCAGTAGCTTGTGTTTTGGCGTTTGGTTTAAAAATGCCTTATATTGCAATACCGGCAGGATTTGGTTTGATTTTCCAAAATCTTATTGCAGATAACATGACTCAAAACGGCGTACAAATTTTAAGAAGTGAAATTTGGAAATCTACTTTTATACTCGGATTGGGCATGCTCGTTGGGCTTTTAGTCGCGGTTTTTATAACTTATCGTAAGCCTAGAATATATGAAGATAAACAAATTGCAAATATGCCTCAAAGTGAAGGTAAATTTCGTAAAAGACACTATGTTGTAATCTTAGCGGCGATTGCTACTTTTGTAGTCCAATTATTAACTCAATCATTACCACTTGGCGCATTAGTCGGCTTAGGGATTATTTTCTCATTTGGCGTAATTCCACAAGATAAAATGGATCATATGATGAACGAAGGCATATATTTGATGGGTTATATTGCTTTTGTAATGCTTGTTGCAGCAGGATTTGCGTCAGTTCTGAAAGAAACAGGTGCGATTGATTCGCTCGTAAATCTTGTTATTGGTATTTTGCCGAACAATGTTATTTTAACATCTCTGATAATTTTAATTATCGGATTATTTATAACAATCGGGATTGGTACATCTTTTGGTACAATACCTATATTAGCAGTTTTATTTATTCCAGTTTGTACACATTTAGGATTTAATCCACAACAGATAGTGGTACTTTTGGCAGCAGCCGCGGCTTTGGGCGATGCAGGATCTCCTGCGTCTGACACAACATTAGGACCGACAGCGGGGTTGAATGCTGACGGACAACATAATCATATTTTTGATACCTGCATCCCAACATTCCTGCATTACAACATTGCTTTAATACTGTTTGCATTGATTGGAATTTGGATTTTTGGTTAAAAAGTTTTGTAAAACCCTCACCCTATGGAAAGGGAATAAACATACTCTTATTTAATTCTTCGGCCTTGCATGTCGTACAAATGTCCGTTAGGCATTTCTATGCACATTTTGCCATTGTGGGTAACCTTTTTACCCGGAGCTCTACCTTGTTGGTATGCATTCATATCTTTTGAATTTTTCTCTTCTGTACTAAAATCATCACCGTCATTTAGTTCATTGTCTCCGGTAGCATCATCTTCATCGCCATAACCTCCAATACTTTTAGGATGTTCTCCGTTAGCGTTAGCTACACCGGTACCATTAGTATTTGATTCGTTATCAACAGTAGCACCATCTTCCTCGCCATAACCTCCAATGCTTTTAGGATGTTCTCCGTTAGCTGTAGCTACACCGGTACCGTTAGTATTTGGTTCATTGTCACCAGTAGCTTCATCTACATCGCCATAATCTCCCATATCTTTAGGAGGATGTTCATCACTAGCGGTAGCTACACCGGTACCGTTAGTATTTGATTCGTTGTCAACAGTACCATCATCTAATTGGTCATAATCTCCCATACTTTTAGGATCTTTTTCGTTAACTTGATTTTTATTACCAAGAGTGTTCTTCAAGTAATCTTTTGCATTGTCTAATAATGTTTGTATAGAATTTTTTTCTATTGTGGTTAATTCGTCATAATTACCTGACAAATAATCCTGTAAAGCCTGAAATTCTTTTTGGGTATCTACTTTGGATTTACTTTTACCTGTGCTGTCAGAACTGGCTATTTGATTTATAGCTTCATTTACTTTGGGTCTAATTGTATTTGACATTATTTATCTCCTTATTAAAGTTTTCTAATTGACGGAGCTGCAATATAATTTAAGCTGTTTTACCCATCAATTTATCTTCGTCATAAGTTCCATTTGCTTTCATGTGAGCTATAACTTCTTTTGGTATGTAGACATCATTACCATCTGCTTTAAAACGTCCATTAGCGAATGCTTTTGGATTAGCTTTTATAACGGCTTTTATGTCATCACGGTTTGTGATACCTAATTTTTTTAAAGTTGTTGAAAAATCATCATTTTCTTGAGCTTCTACTTTATAGTTACCATTTTTTGTAACTATAAAACTACCTTTATATTCATGGTTTTTATCAAGAAACGACTTACCTGTATTCCCGCTTGGGAATGTAAAATTCCTAATCATACTACCATCTTCATAATACTTTATAGTTGCATTACCTCCACCTTCGCTTTCTGATAATAATAAACCATTGGAATCTATAATCGTAGTTGAGCCGTCGTCAAACACACCGGTAATTGTGCCATCTTTGTTAATTGTTTTAGTTTTAATCTTTGCTAAATGTTCATAACCGGTATGCGTATTACCGTCTTCATCAACGTATTTAATTTGTGCACCATCAACATCATCAACACCGGTTCCTTTATTATCCGTAAAGATGTCCTTGTTATTCTCTTTTGCATATTGAATAAAACTTAAAGCATTTTGAATACGAGCTTTTACTCTTGCCGTAACAGATTTTGCAGAGTTTGCATTACTCATATCGTAAGATATATCATCTTTAAAGAATCTGGCTATACAACCTTTAAAAACATTTTTCAATTCAGAAGCAATGCTTGCTTTTTGTTCACTGACTGTTACTACACCGTCATTATTTGTATCATATTCAGAACAGTGTTGTTCACCATCATTTGATTCTTCCGGATTCGGTAATTTATCAAAAATGCTACTGTTTAAATTCACAATTCCATTGTCGCCGGTACCTAATCTATTAGTTGAAATACCCGTTATATTTGGATCTAATTTTGCAAGTTTTACATTATTATCACCATTAATACCCATATTTTTATCCTTTCTATTTTGTTCTTATTATTTCAATTAAAGTTAATAATCTTTACCTACTTATTGTAGTTTTTTAATTTCCTAAAGTTATAATCTTTGGGAATTCATCTTATATTTTCGCAGTCTAAAAATATTGCTTGCGTCACAATGTTTCCCTTCAACTTTCAGTTCTATAAAAAATCTTACATAACTTGAAATTTCCATTTTTACTCCTTGTTATTTCTAACAGATTTATTGTGTTTTAGTTATCGGCATTTTTTAGAAAAACTTTAGGATTTTATAAAAAATTGTTACATATATTTACAAACTAATCTCTATATAAGCCTTAAACAAGAATATTTAATCATAGAATCTAAAATTCATATTGTTAAATAATATCGGCTCTCAACTTTAAATACATATCAAAAACGTTCAAAAATAAAAAAATCTTGGTTCCTTTAAGAGCCAAGACTTTTTTTATTATCCGTTCAAACCGTAATTGAAGTCTTCTTGAATATTGCTTGAAAGCATTGACTTCAATGATTCTAAATAAGCATTAACTTCTTCTAATTCTGCACTATCGGTTGTAATTTGAGCATCTACTTGTGTTTCCCAAGCAGTTAATTCATCTAATTGGTCTTGGAAACTTGCTGTAATTTTATTAACTTCTTCTTCAAAATCAGGGATTTCTGTATAATCTTTATAATCATCATATAAATGAGCGCCACCATCAGCTTGGTCTGCTTCATAAATTTCTTTAAAGTAAGCTCTGTTTGCTCTATCTTGAGCATTCTTTAATGATTGAGCATCAGCTTGTGAATAGGTAGCAAGTGATTTTTGATTTTGTAATTGAGTAATTTCAAGGTTAAGAGCATTTCTTCTTAACTTGTAACTCATTAATGTTTCGTGTAAATTTGCGATTGCCATCTTAGTTCACCTTACTTTTTTAAATCTTACACATATAAAAAGTATTTCAAAAAGATACAATTTCACAAAAGGATTTATTTGTTACAAAACTTAACATTTCATAACACCCTCTCCTGTCTTCGCACTACTATCCGAGATAATTTTAATAAAATAAAAAAGTTATTAAAAGGCTAGATTGTTTCGTTTTGCAACACACTTCCAAGTTGGTAGTTAAGACTACAAGTATAGAAGATAAGCGTAAAAATCGCACCTCACAATGACGCCCAACCGATAGTCTCACGCCACGTCATTACGAAGGCGATTAGCCTGAAGTAATCCAGCTTTTTATTAACTATTATTTTTAGCCTATACAGTACAAATTTTATTAAATCGCCTTACGGCTTGAACCCTCACCTAAATTTCTAAGTTTCGAGTCTAAAAAACAGTAAACTTTCAACTTGAAATTCTTCCCTCTCCCTAGGAGATGGAACGCTGTTTGAACACATCTATCTTTCTTTGTTAAGAAATATGAAGAATTATTTTAATATATATCCAATTGTTAAGAAAACTGGAAAATCGTTACAATTCGAGAAAACATCGTATTTGTAAGGTTTTCGGTTGCAGATACAGAGAATAATCCTTAAAATCGATTAAAGTTTAAAAAAAAAATGCCGATATACATATCACAAGGGAACAAAAAAAGAAAATAAAAAAGGAGTAAAAAATGAGCGGATTTTCAGGAATTAACAATTTTGGCAGTTTAACAACACAAAATGGTACAAAAGTTGATTACAAATACTTATTAGAAAAGTATGACGCTGATGGAAACGGTGAAATTTCTAAAGATGAATTTAACACTGCTATTAAAGAGGAAAAATTAGATAAGGTTGAATTATCAAAAGTTAATACTAACGGTGATGAAGTTATTGACGAAAAAGAAATGGGCATTTATGAACAAAAATACAAGATGCAAGAAGCGGTAAATGCAATGAGCGCTCAAATAACTAAAGATTTTTCAGGTAATACTAAATCTAAATATATCGCTCAAGTAACATTGGAATTAACAAATTATATTACTGAATTTGCAAACAACTATCAAGGCGAAGTATCAGGCATGGCAGAAGCTTTCTCTAAAGAATTGCCTACTAAATATACGCAAATCAAGAAAAATATATTAGCAAACGAACCAAGTTCATTTAAATCACAAGTTTTAGATGACATTGTTAACAATTTACAAGTAGGAGGAACTACTAAAGCTGAAGGAGCAGAAGCAATTTCAGATACAGCTTTAACAAAAGTTGCTAAGGCATTAGAAACTGAAGCTAATAAATATATCAAAGCAAATCCTAAATGTACTGAAAGTGAATTAAAAGCTCATTTGGAAGCATTTTTAAATCAAACAGATGCTGACAAAATGAAAAGCGCAGCTGACACATTCAAAGCTAATGCCGGTGCATTTGGTACATATATTGATGGTGACGAATTAGTTCAATTAAAAGAATATGCCAAAAATTTCTTAACAGAAGCAGTTAATAATGGTGTTACTGTTAAACTCGGTACTAGAAACATTGCAACTACAAATGCTATTACAACGGCATTAAAAAGTTACACAGACGGTGCAACATTGAAAGCAGATATGGAAACAGCTATTTCAAATTTAAGCACTGTATCTAAAAAAGATACGATTGTTACGCAAGCTAAAACAGAAGAAGCAGAAGCTGCTGAAAAGAAATTTACAAACATCAAGGGTAGTGCATATCAAATCAATGCAGGTTTAATCGACTACTCTAAAATTGATTCAAGATACTTTGATGGTGGAGAAATTTACCAAAGAGGCAAAGGTTGGAGTGGTTCAAAAGATAAAGCTTATAATGAAGGCTATAATGTCTTGACTTCCGATAACATGAAATCTCAAATTAAATCACAAATTGAAACAATGCTAAAAGAACAAGGTATTTCATTTGACAAAATTGAAAACATATTTGAAAATGTTTACAACCAAACTGCGCAAGAAGTTTTAAATTCTGATGGCATGATTACTGGTAGAGGCGCAAGAGGTTGGGGAAGCAAAGGCAAGGCTAAAATTGATGTTAAAACTATGATTGATACCTTTGTAACAACATTCAATACTAATATTACAAAAGCTGTTGATGAAATGAATAAATCAAGCAAAGACTTTGATACAATTGATATTGACTTTACTCAAGCCGGTAAAGACGAAAACGGTAATGCTATTAAAGATGAAACAACAGGTGCTGATTTAAGTACTTTATATGCGTCAGGCAAAACAATCACAACTAAAAAACATGGTGCAGACTATTATGTATCAATTGCTGAAAAAATGATTGATAGAATGAAATCTCAAATGTTGAAAAAAGCAAAAGCTATGTGTAATGCAAACGGCGTTACATTTGATGAATCAGCATTCCAATCAATATTTAACAATGCAAAATCAATTGCAGTAAATACCGCTGTAAACGGAATTTCCTCTGGTTCAGGAGATGGTGTTAGTGGAAATGTAACTGGTATTTCTATGGGCGCCGGAGCTGCTGTTGGAGGCACATTAGGAGCCACAGTTGGAATTATAGGTGCAATACCAGGTGCTGCTATTGGAGGCATTATTAGTGGCATTGCGGGATTATTTACAGGTCATCACTCAAAAAGCTCACTCAACACAAAAACTCTGCTTGACACATTTGCAGAAAACTTTAAACAAAATTACTCAAATTGGGTTGAAGCAGAAGCTAATAAAGCAAAAAACAAATAAGAATTTAAAACCAAAAATGGCGGTGCTTTTAGCACCGCCATTTTGTTATGATTTATTAATAATCCTGCACAATTCTTCCCGGTAAATGATTTTGCTGAACCGTATACAACAAAGATTCTGCGCTTTGTTTATTCTTAAAAATACCAACTTGTAATGTATAATTATTAGAACCAATACATTTTACAATAGGATTCAAACCGTTACCTGATTCTTGAATAATATCTTTAGCTACTTTTGCTTGTTCTGCAGAAGTATAAGAACCTACAAAAACTTTATAAACTGGGTCAGCCTGAACAGGTTGTTGAGTTACGGTTTCGGCTACATTATTTTCTTTTACAGTTTTAGGTTGGTCAACCACTACATCCGTTTGATTATCGTTTTTTTGTTGAACATCATCAGGTTTTGACATCAAATCTGAAAAACTTCGACCTTGGTCTTCACTCTGAATCATTGATAATCTGTCATCAACATTTTTTGCTGTTTCTTCTTGTTGATTAGCCGAATTATCTTGATAATCACCGATTGAAGTATCAACCGTTGGTGAAAAAGATTTAATCAAAAATGTAAAAACAATAAGCATACCAAAAAAAGAAAGTACAAAAATCTTCAAAAGTGAATTATCTTTTTGAGCTTCTTTTTTCATGTATTTTTTATAACCAAATTGATTTCCCATTAAAACTATACTCCACGAACTTTAGTACTAGCTAAATTTATATCTTCCAATTCTTCTGCATATCTTTTCATAACTTCAAGTGCAAACTCTTTAATATCAGATATTCCGAGTTCACTTGTTAAACCGGAAGCTTTTACCGGTGCGCCTTCCGATAAAATGTTCAAACCTGTATGGATAAGAATTGAAGTTGTTGATTTTGTTGCAATAGAAACTGACAATTTTCTGCCATCAATCATCAAATCATCACCGTTTCTTACAACGAAAATCCCTCTTGCCTCAAGCAATTCTTTTATTATACAAATCAAAAGTCTTTGTCTGAATACACCTTCAACCAAATTTACGTTGAATTGTTCTGTTATAAAGCTCAACATTGATTTGCTGTAAATCGGTTCATTGTTGATAACATCTTCTATATCAACCATTTCAGTTAAAGCTACTTCGCATTCACCAATAAATGCAACAATTGCATCACCTTGCAACTTAAAGTTTTTGTAAATCCAATGTGGCGCAAGTTGTGAACCAATATACTTAATTTCTTTTTCAATTAACTTTGTATGCATCATTCCTCAAATAAAATACTTATGTATTTCTCTCCCTTATTAGCCATTAACGCTTTTTTTAAATGTCTGCAAGATTCGCAAACTCCACAATGTTTAGGCTTTGAACTATAACAACTCCTTACAAGCTCTAATGGAATTGAATTTTCCATCGCAATCCTTACTATATCATCCTTGCTACAATTTATCAAGGGGGCTACAACCTTAGGTTTTTTAAGCGTTGAACTTTCAAACACTTTTGAAATCTGTTCTCTAAATTCTTCTGTATTGTCTGGAAAAGTCTGTCCTTCATCTTTATTAGCACCAAACAAAATATAATCATATCCGAATGAGTCCGCAAATGAGGCTGCTATATTTAAGAATAAACCGTTTCTATTTGGCACCCAAACATTCGATGCACTTTCTTTTGTACCCAAATTATCCGTTGGAATTTCATCATCTGAGACCAAAGAAGTGTGTGTAATTTCTTTGAGCCAATCCAGTTTTATAACTTTATGTTTAATATTATAAAATTCAGCAATTTTTTTAGAAGTTTCTATTTCTTGTTTTGCGGATTTTTGTCCATAATCAAACGTTAAAGCCAATTCTATACCGTATTTTTCCTTTGTATAACCTAAGGCCACCAAGGAATCCAAACCGCCTGATAATAAAATTACAGCCTTACTCATCTTCTTCGCCTTCTTCATATTCTTCAATCATACTTTGCGCTTCTTCTTTCAAGAATTTTGAATACCCTGGAAGTGAAATTACTTCATCCAAAATATCACGCCCAATAAGATTATACATAGCCACAAGCGCATTTCTCTGAACTTCTTCATCTTCATCTTTTAAAGCTGTTCTGATTAAATCTTGCGCTTCATCATACTCACTGTTCATCAATGCTTCAATCGTATTAATTCTTACCATTGGTGAAGAATCCAGCATTGAGCTTTTAAGAACTTTTAAAACTTTTTTGTTATTAATATTAAGTTTTCCTAAAGCTTCAATTATTTTTTCTTTTAGGAATGAAAACTTATCCCACAAACCTTGTTTTGATTCCATAATCGCAACAAGCGGATCAATTGCGCTTGTGTCACCTAAAAGCCCCAGTGCAAAAGTCGCAGATTCTTTTACATAAACAGATTTCTCATCTTCATCTTGTACGACATCAATTAATGGCTCAACAGCAAATCTATCACCAATTCTACCTAATGCATCCGCGCATGCCAGACGTATTTTGTAATTCTCTCCCTTGTTATTTAAGCAGTACAAAAGCGCACCAACAGTTGAAGTGTCTTTATAATTAGAAATTGCTTTGGCGCACATTACACGTGTATTAATCAAGCTATCAGCATCATCACATTCAAAATTCTTGAGAAGCAACAAATTTAATAGAATTGATAGCGTTGAAGAAGCTTTATGAGCATCAGTAAGTTTTATAATGCCTGTTAAGATTTCGGGATTTTTAACATTTGTCAAAAAATAGTTATAGATTTCTACGAGTTCATTATCATCATAGAACTCTTCTAAATTTGCAATATTATTAATCACATTCTGCGGGGTATCTTTATCAACTCCGCAACGCTCCGATATTACACTAAAATCCAATACTCTATTATCCACAAGAGTAAAATACAACAAACAAGGTAAATTAGCAATCTTACAAATTTTCCATAAAAAACTTCCTCCAACTGACTCCTTGATTAGAAAAAAACTTTTTGTTAAAATTGTGTTTAAAATTAAACATATTATTTTATTGTTTTTTTGGTGTAAAATAATACAAGGATATGTAAAACCAGTATTTATGGAGAGAGAATGAGAAAAAATATTATAATCATTGTACTAGTAGTACTTGCGCTAATTTTAGGCAGAATGTTTTTATCCAATATGGATAAAATGAAAACTGCAAAGCAACGTGCTATGATGGGCACACCGGCCGTTACGGTTACAACAGTCGGCTCAGAAGAAGTTCAACGTCAATTTACGGCTACTGCAAGAGTTGTTGCAAAATATAGAGTTGATGTTTTAGCGCGTATTAGCGGATATTTAACTAAAAGTTACTTTAAAGAAGGCGACCATGTAAAAGCAGGTCAATTGTTATTTGAGATTGAACCTCAACAATATCAATATGCTGCAAATCAAGCTAAAGCAAATTTAGATAACGCCCAATCACAATATGCTTATTATGACAAGCAGTTAAAACGTTATAAAGAACTTGTACAAAATGATTATATAGCTCGTTCTGATTATGATAGTATTTTATCTCAGAGAGATGCTTATAGAGCGCAGGTTGCTAATGCTCAAAGTGCTTACCGTGATACTCAAAGAAATTTAGGTTACACAAAAGTTAAATCTCCTGTGAACGGACGTGTCGGTATTATTTCCGTAACGGTTGGCAACTATGTTTCAATGAATAGCGGGGCTTTAACAACCATTAACAGTTCTGATCCAATGTATATAACCTTCCCATTGGAATCAAAAGATTACGCAGAGCTTGTTAGAATTGATAAAACCGCAAACGTAAATAGAGATGTTGAATTTATTTTTAGTTCAGGTGAAAAGTACAAATTTAAAGGTGTTCAAGATTTTCATGATAACAAAATTGATGATTCAACCGGTACAATTACTATGAGAGCAACATTCCCAAATCCTGACGATTCTTTAATTCAAGGGGATTTTGGGCGCGTAATTCTATATACTAAAAACAAAGATAAAGTAGCTGTTGTTCCTCAAGAGGCAACTATGGAAAACCAAGAAGGACGCTTTTTGTACATTCTTGATAAGGATAATTTACCTAAAATGACTTATATTAAAACAATTGGTGAAGATAACGGCAAATGGCTTGTTTCTTCAGGTGTTAATGTAGGTGACAGAATTATTACGGGAGGTATTCAAAAAGTTATACAAGGACGTCCCGTAAGAATTGTCGAAAGGATTGAAGAACAAGCGACTCAAAAGAAAGTAAGCTTATTTCAACGTGCAACAAATAAAGTAAAAAGATTGATTAAAGGAAAATAATGGCAGGTAATTTATTTATAAAACGACCAAAACTGTCTATTGTAATCTCATTAGCGATTATTTTAGCGGGTTTGATATCTCTAACAACTCTACCTTTGGAGGAGTATCCTTCAATTACGCCACCGCAGGTTATTGTAAATGCTACATACAGCGGTGCCAGTTCTGATGTAATCGCATCAACGATTGCAGCACCGGTAGAATTACAACTGAATGGTATTCAAGACATGCTTTATATGTCATCAGAATCAAAGAATGGTTCTTACCAATTAACTTTGTATTTTGATGTCGGTGCAGACCCTGACATGGCTCTGGTTAACGTTCAGAACCAGTTACAATTGGTTCAGCCGAGGTTGCCGGAAGAAGTTAAGCGGTATGGTTTGACTGTTAAAAAATCTACGGGTGGTGCAGGATGTTTATACTTAGCCCTTTCTTCTCCAAACGGTACGTATAATTCATTATTTTTAGCCAATTACGCAACTTTATATTTAAAAGACGAACTTGCTCGTACTAAAGGCTGTGGTCAGGTTCAAGTTTTCGGTGCAGGCGATTATTCAATGCGAGTTTGGCTGAAACCCGATAAAATGGCTAGTTTAGGTGTTTCTGCAAGCGAAATTAATAGTGCGATAACATCTCAAAACACACAATCTCCTGCGGGAAATATTGGTGTTGAACCGATGGAAAGTCCTCAAATGATGAAATTTACATTAAGGACAAAAGGAAGATTGAAGGATGTTGAAGAGTTTGAAAACATTGTCGTTAAATCAAATCGAGATGGTTCAAACGTAAAACTTAAAGATGTTGCGCGTGTAGAATTAGGTGCTGAAAATTATGCATCAGCCGTATCTGCGGATGGTAGCGATATTGCTGTTATTGCTATTTCGCAGTTGCCGGAAGCTAATACAATTGACTTGGTAAATCAAATTCAGAAAAAAATGAAAACTTTGAGTAAAAAATTCCCAAGTGACATGGAGTATGCAACTCAATATGATACAACAGAATTCGTAAGAGAATCTATTCACGAGGTAGTTAGTGCAATTATACTTGCGATTGCTCTTGTAAGTGCAGTAACGTATTTATTCTTGGGGACTGCGCGTGCAGCATTCATTCCATTCTGTGCAATTCCTGTTTCATTGATTGGTGTGTTTATATTTATGGCATTAATGGGATTCTCAATTAACTTGTTAATCTTGTTTGGCTTGGTTCTTGCGGTAGGTTTGGTTGTTGATGATGCTATTGTAGTATTAGAAAACACGCAAAGACACATTCAAGAAGGTAAATCGCCGAAAGATGCTACTGAAATAACTATGCAAGAAGTTTTTGGTGCGGTTGTAGCAACTTCTCTTGTATTAATGGCGGTATTTGTTCCCGTATCCTTTATGAGTGGTATTACAGGACAGATGTACAGACAGTTTGCGGTTTGTATTGCAACTTCAATCGGTTTATCGACCGTCGTTGCTTTAACTCTTTCTCCTGCTCTTTGTTCACTGATTCTAAAATCAGGTGAAGAAAAAACTGACTTTGAATTTATTCAAAAATTTGAGGATTGGTTTAACGGGGTTAGAACTAAATATTTAGAAACTGTACATTATTTTGTTGCTTCACCGAAAAAGACTTTAAGAGTTCTTATTAGTGTTATTTTTGCAATATTTATCATGTTTAAATTGACTCCAACAGGATTTTTGCCGGATGAAGACAGAGGCGCTTTGTTTGTAATGGTTCAATTACAAGATGGTGCAACTTTGACAAGAACAGCTAACGTTGTTGATAAAATGAGCAAAGAGTTTGCAAATATACCTGGGATTGCTTCAATAATGCAAATTAACGGTATGAAGGGCGAAAATTCGGCATTTATGATTTTGAAATTAGAGCCATGGTCTAAGAGAAAATCTTCAAAGTTATCCGTAAGCAGTATAACTTCACAAGCAAATAAAATTATCGGCAAATATCCGGAAGCAACTTCGTTTGTTTCACAACCACCTGCAATTTCCGGCATGGGCATGTATGGCGGTTTTGAATATCAACTTTTAGATAAGGGTGATAGAACCGCAGACGAATTGTTTGCACAGGTTCAAAATTTATTACAAGTTGCAAGACAGGATTCTGCTTTCTCCAGCTTATATACGTCATTTACTTCTTCGCTACCGCAAGTTGTTGTAAAAATTAATGAAGAAAAAGCTTTAGCTCAAGGAGTTTCAATAACTGAAATATATAGCACTTTAGCGGCTCAATTCGGTGCAACTTATGTAAACGACTTTAACAAGTTTGGTAGAGTTTATCGTGTATACATGCAGGCTGATGCGCCATATCGTGCTACATTGGGTGATATAAGCAAGATTTATGTTAAAAACAATTCGGGTAAAATGCTTCCGATATCTTCTGTAATAACAACAGAAAACATCGTTGGACCTTATATGCTCTCTCGTTTTAACATGTATCCTGCTATAACTATTAACGGGAACCCTGCAAGCGGTGTAAGTTCAGGTGACGCTATGAAAGCTATGTCAGAAATTTCTGATAAAGTTTTACCTAAAGATATGGACTATGCTTGGTCAGGTACTTCTTTACAAGAACAAAAATCCGCAGGTCAAATCGGGCCAATATTAGCAATGGCATTAACTTTCGTTTATTTGTTCCTTGTAGCGTTATACGAAAGCTGGACATTACCAATTGCCGTACTTCTAATTTCGCCGGTTGCTCTTTTAGGCGCATTGTTCTTCCAATATATATCAGGCCTATCGCTTGATATCTACGCTCAAGTTGGTTTGGTTATGTTAATCGGTTTGAGTACAAAACAAGCAATCTTGATTGTAGAGTTTGCAAAAGATGCGATGGAGAAGGATGGATTAAATTATATTGAAGCTGCGATGCAAGCTGCAAAACTTCGTTTCAGAGCGGTTATGATGACAAATATTGCGTTCATCTTAGGTTTATTACCTCTTGTGTTTGCAAAAGGTGCAGGTGCAGGCAGCCGTCACTCAATCGGGGTTTCCGTATTCGGTGGTATGATGGCTGTTGCCTTCTTGGGTAGTATATTAGTTCCGGCATTTTTTGTTATGCTAAACGTTGTAAAGAATGACAAAAAAGAACGAGTTGAACTATTTAAAGACGGTATAAGATTCGCATTCATGCTATTCTTAATAATAATGATACCTGTGTGGTTATTTATTGGTTTGGATAACTTGATGTATTTATTAAATAGAATATTTAGTTAGTAAAGGTTAAAACAACGTGAAAAAAATATTAGTAATATTTTTTATAATACAATTGATATTAGCTCAAGTACCTTCTTACGCTGCTTTTTGGCATAAAGACGATTTGGGTAATAAAATCAAACAAGAGGAATATCCTGACAGTAAAGATGTTGAACCAAAAGCTGATGAAGTCGCTGTTATAAAAGGCGGAGTAGAAAACTCAATTGACATTTCACTAGAAGAATGTATAAAATTTGCTTTAGGGAACAATCCTCGAATACAAGCGGCTATGCAGGATGTATTCGCATCTGATTATAGAATAAGGCAGGCATGGGCGTCTTATTTCCCTCAATTTGGTTGGCAAACAGGTTACACCAGAATAAGACAACTTCAATTATCAGACGTGTTTAGACAAAATTTAGTGTTTAACTATTTTGTACTTGGACAAATAAGTGCTTCTCAAATGCTTTACGACTTTGGTGTAACTCAAAATCAAGTTACAATAAGAAAGTTAGACAATCAAGGCTACAAAATTACTTTGACAGGCACTGTAAATGATGTGATTTGCGAAGTTAAAAAGTCTTATTACAGCCTTCAATATGCGATTGAAGCCAAGAAGGTTGCAGAGGATATGGTTGCTAAATATTCTGCGTTTTACGACCAAGCAAAAGCGTTTTATACTGTCGGTACAAAACCAAAGGTTGATGTAACGATAGCGGAAGTTAATTTATCAAATGCTAAATTAACATTAATTCAGGCTGAAAATGCTGTTGATATTGCTATGGCAAAATTAAATAATGCGATGGGTTTACCGTATTTTAACAAATATAAAATTAATGAGAGTTTAAGATACGAACCTTGTGATGTAACTTTAGAATCTGCAATCAAGATTGCACAAGAATCGCGTCCTGAATTTCAATTGGCGGAAGTTAAGGTAGAAGAAGCTCGTCAAAACGTTAAATTGGTTAAGAAATCGTATTTTCCACAATTGAGTGTTGAAGGACAATTCCAAGTCGGTGGTAGAACTCCTGCTTCTAACTATGGTTATAATTTCGGTGGATACTTGAATTTCCCGACTATTAACGGAATGTTGATTAAAAATGAAATCAAAGAGGCAAAAGCTTTACACTCAAAAGAACAAGCAAATGCAATTAATACGAAAAACAATATTTACTACGAAGTTCAAGAATCGTATTTTTCTTTAAAAGAAAAGAAAAATAAAATTCCTGTAGCGTTTTTGGGAATGAAACAGGCAAAAGAAAACTATGAACTTTCTTATGGCAGATATAAAGTTGGAGTTGGTAACCCTGTTGAACTCAAAGAGGCACAAGTTCAGTACCAAAATGCACAATTGACGTATTATCAAACAATGTATGAATATAATACTGCTCGCGCAACTTTAGAAAAAGTTATTGGTAAAAATATTGCAAATGGCGAAGTTGAATTGAATAAGAATGCGAAAGTGAAGACTAAGGGTAAGAAGAAATAGAATTTGTTTTTGTAGACACCTCACCCTAGCCCTCTCCTGTAAGGAGAGGGAATAACCTAAAGTCGTTCATATCCAAACTAATCTTCCATGGATAGGAAGGTTGTGCCGAAAAATTTAAAACCTTTCCATTTTCATGTTAAAATAAACAAAAGAGGTATTATTTTGACGATAAAAATAGCAATAACAGGAAAAAGCGGAAGTGGGAAAACAACTTTAACAAAAGCGTTTTTAAATGTTTTACAAAAAAACTTCCCCGAAAAATCAATCTTATTGTTTGATAATGATTTAACATCAGAACTCGGTCACTCATTCGGACTTGATATCAGAAATACGATTTATGGTATCAGAAGCGGTAAACACGAATACAAAACAGGTATTCCCGAAGGCATGTCTAAACATGAATACGTTGAATGGGCAATGGAAGACATTATTGAACCTTTAAACGAGAACGTCGATATTATTACTTCTTGGTTTGTAGGTGCAAAAGATTGTAGATGCCCTATAACAGGTCAAATTAATGACGCTTGCCAAAAACTAATAGAACGCTATGATTTTGTGCTTTTTGATTGCGAATTTGATTTGAAATACTTAAACCAACTTGTAGATACTGATATAGATTTAACTCTTGTTGTTGCAAACCCGACAATTGATTCTATTAATTTAGCTAAGCGCATAAGTGAATTTTCTGCTAAATACGCAGTTGGCGGTCAAATGGGTGTTGTTATAAATAAAGTTAAAAACGAAGATTTAAACGCGATTTCTGAACAATTAAAAACTGCAGATGTTGAAGTTTTAGGCAGCATTCCTTTTGATGAGCATTTGGCAACCGGTGTTGTTGATAGAAAATCAGAAATTGTATCAGAAGCTTTAAATCAGTTTTATTTTAGATTAAATTTACCTCAGGAGAACAGATGATAATTTTAGACGGTAAAGCATTATCTTTAAAAATATTGGAACAAGTTAAAGAGAGGGTTGCTAAATTAGAAAAACAACCTCATCTTGTTGTAATTTTGGTTGGCGGAAATCCTGCGAGCAAGATTTATGTTAATAATAAAAAGAAAGCTGCGGAAAAAGTCGGGATTAAATCTACCGTTATTGAAATGAGTGCAGATGTTTCTGAAAAAGAATTACTTTCAACAATTGAAAAGCTTAATAATGATTCTGATGTAACAGGAATTTTGGTACAGTTACCGCTTCCTAAACATATTGATAAAAACAAAGTTATTTTAGCAATCTCACCAAAAAAAGATGTTGACGGGTTTACTCCTGAAAATGTCGGTAAGATGGTTATCGGTTTAGAACCTTATTTTTATCCTGCAACACCGCAAGGTATAATGATGCTTTTAGATGAATATAATATTCCAATGGAAGGCAAAGAGGCGGTCGTAATAGGACGTTCTAACATTGTTGGCAGACCTATGGCTCAACTTCTACTAAAACGCAATGCAACGGTTACAATGTGCCATTCATTTACACAAGATATTCAAGACAAAATAAAAACCGCTGATATTGTTATATCTGCGGTTGGTAAAAAGATTGTAAGATGTAAGATGGTTAAAAAAAATTCTTGTATTGTTGACGTTGGAATATTTAGGGATTCTAACGGCAAACTGACCGGTGATGTAGATTTTGATTTAGTATCACCGACTTGTGGTTATATTTCACCGGTTCCCGGTGGCGTTGGTCCAATGACCATAGCTTCTTTAATGTACAATGCTTCAAAGGTTTATTAATTAAGGAGGGCGAAACCCTCGACTTAATATTATGATTGTAATAAACCTGTATCTTGAGCAGCTGTAGAAGTTGCTGATTTTTCGCTTTCTTTTTGAGCTCTTAATTCTTCTAACATTGTATCGTACATAGTTTTCATTGTATCATATTCAATGTCTAAATCTGCTAATTCTAATGATAGTTCTTCATCATATTGTTTAACTTTAGCGTGTGCATATTTATCAGCAAGCATTTCGTTTTTGTTATTAGCACTAACTTTAATACCACCTGCTGTTAATTCTTTAGTATTGTCGATAGCTGAATCAAATGCGCTTTCCCATTTTTCTTCATACTTAACTTGTTTTTCAAGTTTTGCGCTGTTTGCTTCATACTTAGCATTCCAGAAAATAGATTGTTGAGTATAATAGTTGATATCTGCGTTTGTATTTAATAAATTTCCTAATAATGCTGCTGTGTTTGCCATCTTCTTATACCTTTTTTAAATCTTACATATATATAAAGTATTTAAAAAAATGTCAATTTCAAGAAGGTATTTATTTGTTACAAAACTTAACATTATAATACAAAAAAGCGGTTGAGCATAGCTCAACCGCTTTTTTAAAATAATTGTTAAAAAACTAAACAGCTTTTTGAACTTTGCCTGCTTTTAAGCAAGAAGTACAAACTGTCATTCTCTTTGTTTGACCATTTACATTAACTCTAATTTCTTGCAAATTTGGAGTTTGAACTTTTTTAATTTGTTTATGAGAGAATGTTAATTTTGCTGCTTTAATAGGTTTTTTACCACATACTTCACATTGTTTTGACATAGTTCTATTTTCCTTCTTTCTACCAGTGTAATTCTAGTCTACCTTAAAAAGAATATTTTTACAAGTATTTTAAGTAAAGTATTGTTACAATTTACAGATAAAAAGTATAAAAAAAGATAATGTAAAAAGAATACATTACCTTTTCTATAAAAAAAAGGCTAACCTTTCGGCTAGCCGTAAATATCAACCAACAATTTCTTTAACTTCTGCTTGAAGGTTCTTTGCATCAATCTTGATGCTTGGTCCCATTGTTGTTGTCAAATAAATTGACTTAACATAAGTACCTTTAGCTGCAGAAGGTTTTGCTCTAAGAACTGCATCAACCAATGTTCCATAGTTCTTAACCAAATCTTCGTTAGCGAATTGAACCTTACCGATTGGACAGTGAATCATACCCTGTTTATCAGCTCTGAATTCAACTTTACCTGCTTTAGCATCTTTAACTGCTTTAGCAATATCAAGAGTTACAGTACCAGTTTTAGGGTTTGGCATCAAGCCTTTAGGACCTAAAACTCTACCTAACTTACCTAACATACCCATACAGTCTGGAGTTGCGATTAATGTATCGAATTCAAACCAACCGCCAGCGATTTTGTCGATAATTTCTTCTGTTCCGTAGAAATCAGCACCTGCGTCTTTAGCTTCAGTAACTTTTGGTCCTTTTGCGATAACGCAAACACGAACTTCTTTACCTAAACCTGCAGGAAGAACAACTGTTGATCTAATTTGTTGTTCTGCGTGTTTAACTTCAATACCTAATCTCATGTGACATTCAACAGTTTCGTTGAATTTTGCAACTTCTTTAGATACTTCTTGTAATTTAGTAAGAGCATCACGACCGCTAGCCGGTTGTTGGAAATCAGCTAACAATTCTTGAAGCTTCTTTTGTTTTTTAGTTATTTTTGACATTTTTTAAATCCTTTCATGGTGTTAACGGATTTTTCAATCCTTCCATATTATCTCTTTGTCCCTTATCTAAAAGGGTAGCGAGGTACGAGCTATAAGAACTAACTTCTACACCTCATCGGGCTTTGCCCATACTCTTGGTTGCTCGCGTTAAACGGCTTATTCAGCCTCTGCTTGCAATCCGCTTCTCCCACAAGGGGCGAAGGAATAATGCGTTCAATTAGTCTTCTTTAACAGTAACGCCCATAGCTCTGCAAGAGCCTTTAATCATGTTTACAGCAGCATCCATAGAAGTTGCGTTTAAATCGTTCATTTTAATTTTTGCGATTTCTTCTAATTGAGCTCTTGTAATTTCACCAACTTTAGTTTTGTTAGGAACAGCTGAACCTTTTGGAATGTTCAAAGCTTTCTTAATTAAAACTGGAGCTGGAGGTGATTTGATAACAAAAGTGAAACTTCTGTCTTCGTATACATCAATAATAACAGGGATAATATAGCCTGCTTGAGATTCAGTTTTTGCATTGAACTGTTTGCAGAAATCCATGATATTAACACCGTGTTGACCTAAAGCCGGACCAACCGGAGGTGATGGATTTGCTTTACCTGCTTGAATTTGTAGTTTAATTTTTCCTACTACTTTTTTTGCCATTTTGTTCTCCTTTCGTGGTACTAACGGGGGGCACCCCCTTCCACGTTATTTGTGTTGTGTTTTCAAAGTGAAACCCTCACCCGCGTCCGTAACTTTCGCTATGCTCAAGAACGGTTGCGACCTCTCCCATGGAGAGAAGAAGATTTTATAACTTTTGAATTTGTTTGTATTCTAATTCAACCGGAGTTTCACGACCGAATATAGAAACCATTGCTCTAAGCTTAGCCTTATCAGGATAAACTTCTGTAATGTCACCAACAAACTCTGCGAACGGACCTGAAGTGATTCTAACTTTTTCACCAACCTTAACATCCATTTCAATTTTTTGAGTTTGAGCTGTTGATCTATGAATAATCTTTTTAATTTCACTGTCTTTTGCAGGAATAGGTTTTTTAGCAGAACCAACGAATTTAGTAACACCTGCTGTATGTCTTACTACATACCAGCTATCTTCGTCCATAATCATTTCTACTAATACATAACCAGGGAAGATTTTTTCTTCTCTTTCTTGTTTTCTTCCGCCTTTAATTTGGGTAACAGTCTTTTGAGGAACTTCTACTCTAAAGATTTTATCAGCCATGTTCATATATTCAATACGTTTTTCCAAGTTACTTTTAACTTTGTTTTCGTATCCTGAATAAGTGTGAACAATGTACCAACGTTTTTGATTTTTTCTTTCAGAAGACGCATGACTTTCAACTTCTTGAGTTTCTTCCATCACTTCTTCATTCATGATATTTTCGTCTTTTTCACTCATTACTTTTACCCTTTATAAATTTTAATTAAAACTTAGATAACAACATATTGAAAATTACATCCACAAAATAAATAAAAACAGTGAATATAAAAACAATAGCAACAACAAAGAATGTTTCTACAACAACCTGATGTTTTTCAGGCCAAGTAATCTTGCCCCACTCAGTCTTTACGCCTTTAAAATAAGTAATAACATTTTTCTTTATTGTTTCAAAAGTATCATTCATTTTAATAACCTTTTTCTATAAAAATCGCGCCCTGAAGGACTCGAACCCTCGACATCCGGTTTTGGAGACCGACGTTCTACCAACTGAACTAAGGACGCATGCGGGTAATTAATACCCATTCCCAGATTATTCGGGGATGCAAGTTTTTGTTCCGTTATTAAATCCTTACGGATTTAGCCACTCAACCAAACTCTGGCATCTTGCGGGCTTGCTCGCTATCGCTCAACATCGCCCTACCGAAAATCTGGTTACTTAGTTTCCTTGTGAGTTGTGTGTTTTTTGCAAGTTGGGCAGTATTTGCTCAATTCTAATCTGTCTTTAACATTCTTTTTGTTTTTAACAGTTGTGTAATTTCTTTCCTTGCAATCTTCACAAGCTAGAACTACCATTCTATCGTTTTTACCTTTGATACCCATTTTTAAGTTCCTTTATATTTACCTTTTATTGCTATTTTATAAATAATTTTGACCTTTTTAAAAAGAATGTGCTGAACACATTCTTTCTTTAAATCGGCGTATAAGTTAATACTAAAATAAACATAAATAAATTGCAAATTATTGTAAAGATTTTTTAAAATTTGTTTTAATCAAACAACAATCACACCTTGAGCGTACAGCTAATGACAATAATAACATACAAAATTAATGGTATAAAAATTTGCACACTACCCTTTCTTCAATTTAGAAAAACTTTTATGCTAAAATAAATTCAAAGAGGAGTAAAAAATGATTAAATCAATTATTTTGGCCGCAGGCAAAGGCACAAGAATGAAATCTGACACGCCTAAAGTTTTACATACAATTTTTGATAAAACTCTTGTCGGATATGTTATAGATGCAGTAAACAATACAGGTTTAGCTGATGAAAACTTTGTAATAGTAGGTCATCAAGCTGAAAGAGTAGAAGAATACATCAACAAAAATTATGATAACGCAAAATGCGTTCTTCAATCACCACAGCTGGGTACAGGTCACGCTGTTAGCATGGCGCTACCTTACTTAAAAGACTTTGATGGCGAAGTAATAATTTTATGTGGCGACACACCATTAATTACATCCGAAACAATAAAAGAATTTGTTGAATATCATAGAGATAATAAATCTGATTTAACTGTTATGAGTGCGATTTTTGAAAATCCGACAAACTACGGAAGAATTATCAGAAATCAAGACAGTTCTTTAAATTCTATCGTTGAAGAAAAAGATGCCACTCCGGAACAAAAAGCTGTTAAAGAAATTAACGCAGGAATTTACTGCATTAATTGGGCAAAAATAAAACCTGCATTTAATGAACTAACAAGCAACAATGCTCAAGGCGAATATTATTTAACAGACATTATCAAATGGGGTAATGAAAAGAATTTGTCAGTAAATGCCTACACTCTAAAAAACAATGAAGAAATATTTGGAATCAATTCAAAAACGCACCTTGCAGAAGCGACAAAGATGTTAAACAACAAAATTGTTCAAAAACATCTTGATAACGGAGTTCAAATAATTGACCCTGCTACAACTTGGATTTCTCCAGAAACCGAAATTGGTGCAGACACAGTAATTTATCCGTCTTGTTACATAAACGGTAAAAATAAAATCGGCAAACATTGCAAAATCGGTCCTTTTGCTCATTTAAGAGGCGACGTTGTATTAGAAGATTACGTTAAAATCGGCAATTTTGTAGAAGTTAAAAAAACTACAATAAAATCACACACTAATGCTTGTCATTTAACTTATCTTGGCGATAGTGAAATCGGTTCTAACGTAAATATCGGTGCCGGAACAATTACTGCTAATTACAACCCTTTAACAAAAGTAAAAAGTAAAACTATAATTAAAGACAATGTTAAAATCGGTTCTAATTCTGTGTTAGTAGCTCCAGTTACAATTGAAGAAGGTGCAAATGTAGGTGCAGTCGGAGTAATTACAAAGAATATTCCTGAATGGTCTTTAGCGATTACTCGTTCACCTTTGAAATTAATTGAAGGCTGGGTTAAAAAACATTTAAAATAATTATCTTTGTATAAAAAAAGTGGAGATTTTGTTCAAATACAAAATCTCCACTTTTTGTTTATATTTAATATAAGCAATATTTGATAGCTTCTATCATAGATTCAGGATTTGCTATATTTTTACCGGCAATATCAAACGCTGTTCCATGACTTGGAGAAGTTCTTATAATATCCAATCCGATTGTCATGTTTACGGTTTTTTCTGAGGCTACGGCTTTTATAGGAATTAAGCCTTGGTCATGATAACAAGCTATATAACAATCATAGGGTGATTTTTCACCCCTTAAATAATTTTGCACTCCGCCAATAAACAAAGTATCAGCAGGCAATGGATTGGTAATATTTATTCCACGATTGCGAACCGCCTCAATTGCAGGAATGATTATTTCATCCTCTTCAGTTCCAATTATTCCATTTTCACCGGCATGAGGATTCAAAGCGCATAGTGCAAATGATGGTTTTTTAATAAGTAATTTGTTTTGAAAATAGCTTCTTAATCTTTCAACTTTTTCAATAATAACTTCTTTAGTAAGAGAATTGCTTACATCTTTTAATGCGCAATGTCTTGTTAACAATAGAACTCTAAAATATTTTGACACAAATAGCATTTCAGCCTTTTGTCCTTTGTGTGCCAGGAAATTTTCCAAAACCTCAGTTTGCCCGTTAAAATTATGTCCTGCAAGGTACATTGCTTCCTTTGATGTTGGAGCCGTTACAATAAATTTAGGTTTAATTTCGCAAGCTTTTTCTAACGCTCTAAACGCGAAGTCGCCCGCGCTTGCTGAAACTTCCCCAGGAACGATTTTTTCCGGATAATCAATTTCTATAATTTCATAATTGTTTTTTAAAATACCAGCGTTTGAATAAGCGTTCAAAATTTTAGAATTTGAAATTATAACAATATCCTTTGGCGGTAAATTCAATAAATTTAACGCTTTTATCGTAATTTCAGCACCAATTCCGTTCGGGTCGCCTGTTGTTATTGCAATTTTATTAGAGTAGTTATTCATGATATTTAAAATAATTTAAGATTTCTATTAAAGTTTTTGTATTACCTAAGTTGCCTGATTTTGTAACAATCCAACGATTATTAATATCAGAACAAATTGAAATTGCAGGCGCTACTTCGTCTACAAGCTTTAATTCGTTTGATTTAATAGCCTTGCAACATTTATAAGATGTTTCACCACCCAACGTAATTAAGATTACGTTGATTTTTGAAAGAACTTTTTCTGTTAAATCCGCTAAATAATCAGTAATCTTTATTGCTAATTTATCTTTGGTTAATTCTGCATTAAAAGAATCTTCGGAAAAACCGTCAAAATTCGCAATCAAATACGAAGTATGTACTACTACTGTAATATCACTTGATAAATTTCTGAAAATTCTATCAACAATTTCATCCGTAACACCCGCTAAAATATCTTTAACATCAAGTGCGATGAAATTCACATTTTCAATATCATCAGATTGTT
The DNA here is from genome assembly GCA_934747325.1 of uncultured Candidatus Melainabacteria bacterium. Lineage (GTDB taxonomy): Bacteria > Cyanobacteriota > Vampirovibrionia > Gastranaerophilales > Gastranaerophilaceae > CAG-196. The sequence goes on from CAKVGW010000004.1 coordinate 46,052, forward strand.
CTAGTTTAGCAATCTGCTCCGCTGTAATTTGTGTTGCAGTTCCTGAAACCACAAATTTTGGCAATTTTTCTAAATGCAAAGGTTCTCGCTCTTTTTCTATTCCTGACAACCAAAATTTACCAAGGACTTGAGCGCCGGCTGCCGTTCCTGTCGGAAGTAATTTTTTATCACATTTTTTTATTGCCAATGCGATTTGCTCAATATCAGTAATTGAAGTTGCATCAGCCACAATTAACTTTTTACCTTCTTTAATCAATTCATTAATCTTAATCAAAATAGGGCCAGCACCATTCATAACTGTCTTTAAATCAATAGTCCCGACCAAATCCTTTTGTTTGTCATCCAATTGGGACATTAAAAGAGTCGGAACATGTGATTCCAAAATTGGAGAATGCGGATCCATTGCCATTTCAGTTCTACCTAGAGGAACTCCTTTAAGCAAGTGATATCCGCCAACCGTAATTCTACCTTCTTGCGGAAATGCTGGCATGATTATCGCTGCATCATAATTTAAAATTTGAAGCATGGTTAAAGTTTCTTTTGCTATATGACCGCGAATTGTCGAATCAATTTTTTTGTAATAATAGTCAAATGAAAAGTTTTCAACAAACGCCCTAACCGCTTTTTCAACTCTTGAAACAGCTTCCCAATCTTCAACATTTCTTGATTCGGACGATAGTGCCCAAACCTCTGTGTCTGCTTTATCTTGCGGAATACATTCACTATCTAAGAGAATTTTAGTATTTGCACCGCGCAAATGAAATTGCAAAGCTGTATCATTTGCACCAGTTAAATCATCCGCAATTATCCCTACTATATCAGAAAATATCATTATTGTTGCTCTGCATCCCTTTTAGAACCTAACAATCTAACATTGTTAGCAATAATCAAAAATCTTTCTCTTTCTTCTCCTGTTTGGTCAGTCCATTTGCTGATAGAAATTCTACCGTCAACAACAACTTGGCGACCTTTTTTTATGTATTCGCCTGCAAATTCTGCTTGTTTATCCCAAACTTCTATATTATACCAATCAGTAACTTCGCCGTTTGTTTTTCTATCCCATCTGTTTACAGCCAAAGAAAAAGTTGTTTTAACTTTACCTGATTCAAAATATTTGATTTCTGCGTCTTGTCCTGCTCTACCAATGATAGTTGCTGTATTCATTAATTATCTCCTTAATTATTCAAGTATAAAAAAATTATAGCATAATACTTTTATTATAGTAACCTTTTATTCTTCTATAGATACCGCGTCAAATTTATATGCCTCTATCGTTCTTGAAAAATATTCAGGCGGAAGTCCGGCTTTTTCCTTCAAAGAATTCAAGAATATCTCTTTATCAGGTAATTGCTCCCACACAACAGGCAAATAAACAGCTCTTTTGTCCCTTTCTACAAGAATTATTCCATGCGGATGAATTTTTGATAACAAATCTCTTTCATCTTTGAAATTTATTTTTTCAATTGCAGAAAGGATTGATACCGAAATTTCCAAATTTTCGAGTTCTTCTATTGATAACGGCTCAAATCTCGGGTCTTGAAATCCGGCATTCTTTGCATTATCAATGATATCTAATATTAGAGGTTTTGTCGGATAAATCGAACCAATACAGCCTCTCAAGTCACCGTTTAATTTAAGCGTTACAAAAGACGCACCAAATTGTGTTAAAACAGCAGGAATTCTGTGTGGCACAAATTCTTCTTGATTAATTGTAGCAATAATGCTCGACTTTGCAGCTTTTATAATATATTTTGAAAAGTATCTTTCTATAAAATCATTTCTAGAATCCGTATACAAAAACCAAGCGCCATAACCAACAACCTTTTCTTTATCCGAACTAATATCACCTGAATTATACATTTCAGTTCTAATCATTACACATTCATTGTTATTAGCGAAATCAACAAGTCCTTTTATCCCTGTCATTCCGCATGCCTGCTGTTGTTCAAGAAATTCTATCCGTCCGGTTTCTATAACAGTCGCAGTATACGTATCAATTTGTCTGCATTGTTGTTGAGTATAATAATGACTTAAGTCTGATGAAATTATAAAAGAAGAATTTTCCCAATAAGCAGATATCAAATCGGAAATCAATCTGTAATCACAGTTACCAACCAAGACCGGAACAATTTTTATCTTTTTCCCTATTTTCTTTAAATTCTTTACAAAATCAACTGCACTTTGTTTATGAGGCAAAAACATATTTTGAATAAAAGGCAACTGAACTTCTATAGAATGTTCGTTTTCAAAAACCTCATCCGCTATAATGCATGGGAACTTTTCTGCAATTTCTGTTATCAATTTATTATTGACTTCTAAATTACCAAGAGGAGTTTCGAAGAAACTGTATTCCGGAAGCGCAATATTGTTAAAACTTTCATGATGAGATGGAGCAATAATAAAAACATTCTCACTCGGCTCAAAATGTTGATAAGCAGACATCATTGCATGACCTGAATAAGCATAGCCTGCATGTGGCACTATAATAGCTTTTGATTTGTAATCAAAAGTTTGCTCTTCTTTGAATGAGTCTAATAAATTATTTAATTCTTCAGGATTTTCGGGATAAAAGCTCCCAGCAAATGATGTTTTTTTATTCATAAAATTATTATAAAATAGTTTTTATCTAATAGCAAAAATTTTTTTTAGAGGATTTTACATTAATATGAAGATTTCAAATAACTATAACATGCCTAATTTTAAAGGATATAAAAACTTAATAACTTTTGATCAAGAATCAAAAGGCAATAGATTAGCCCTGTTTGCAGTTCAGCTTGATAACAACGGGACAAAAGATTTGGAGAATTACAAGCAACTGGCAAAATTTGACCAATGTTTTGATTCAAAAATGGATGATACACTATTATGCATATATTCAGAAAATCCAAATCACAGGGCAATGTATCTAAACAATGACATACTATTGAGTGGAAACGAATTAAAAGAAGCATCAAAAAAACTTTCAAAAAAGCAATTTCCTCAAATAGAATCCGGATATCTGAAAGCTTATACGCAACTTGCAAGCCTTACAAAACGAATTATGACTGATAATAACTCCACCATAAAAGATAAAGGTATGCAAAAAGTAATGCAAAATGCACAAAAAATACTAACTTCATTTTGCGATGGAAACTCTAGCATTGCATTTCAAATTTTGCGGAATGCGTTCTATAATGTCTGCCCGCAAAAATCTACATCTATAATTAATTCAGGTATTAGCAAACTCTTAAAAAATTATTTCTAATTAACTTACATATCTTCCTGCCGGAATTTTTGTAAACTTTTGTAACAAAAACTTTAAAAGCCCTAAAGTTTTTTGAATTTATGCCGATATATATATTACAAAAGGGAAAACAAAAGGACAGGGATATGGGACTAAATGTATCTATGAATTACTCATTCCAATTGGAAAATAGAGATATTCTAAAAAATACCGCAAAAAATATTTTAACAAATAGTGGTGCAACTCCTGAAGCAACACAAAAGATAGTTGAAAAGACTCTATTTGAAGGCGACAGACTATTAAAAGAACAATATACGAACCCTCAATTATCTGTGTTGAAAGCTTCTACACAAATTAGTATTAACGATACTTTAAAGGAAACTTTAAAATATTTAAAATCACATGCTAAAAAAGAAATAAAAAAAACTCCTGTTTTTGGAGAATTATGGAATATAGCTTCTGCTAACAATCAAGCTTCCGAAAAAAATCCATATCAAAACGAATTATACGAGTATCAAATAGACAAAGATACAGTAAATATCTTTGCTGCATAAATTTTTAATTCAATAATCTCCTTCTAAAAAGCGGTTGAAAATTAATTTTCAACCGCTCCTCGTATTATATAGCAACTTTTACAATAACTTTTTTCACAAAGCGCTTTTTATTATTATCTAATGCAGGTTGATGCGCGTCCTGCGGGAAGAATACCAAGAAATCTCCTTGCTCTAAAACTTGATAATGAGCATTTATGTTTGATTTTAAAAATTCAATATCTTTTTTTTCGTTGTACTCTTCTGTTGTTGAACAATTTGAATAATCAGTAACACCGACTTTTTCCTCTCCATTAATCATATATTGAATATCAATATACTTTCTATGACCTTCAAAAGGTGCATCGTCCTTTGTATCATAACTTTGAACATTGGCAAAAATTTTATCACCGTCAATTGTATGTTTTCCATCAGGCATGTTAAGCATGTCATTGTTTTTAAGCCATTCAAAACCTTGTTTCAATCTTGCTGAAATACCGTAATAAGTGCAGGCATGCTCTAATTTATCTTTAATCATAGAATCCTCCTTTAAACTCTTCGTTACAAATCTTAACAAAATAAAAGAAAAAAGGCAATTTTTAAAATAAGAAATACTTTATATAAATGTAAGGTTAAAAGGTTAGAACAAAGTTAGGTAGGTTTACTATGTTAATGGCATTCTGGCAAGTCCAGAGATTAACACGCGAAATAAATGCTCTTGAAAGACAGGCAATGGAAACCCGCAACAGACTTTCAAACTATCAAAAGTATGCAGGTATGTTGGGCGGTTCTTCTACCATTACGATGGCAAACGTTGCAGGTATGTCAGCAGAGCTTTTGCCTAGAGCAACAATGTTTGCTCAGTTCTCTAATCAAGCAAGTTCAATGAGTGCAATGCAAAACTTGCAAACAATGAAGATGGGCGGAATGGTTCCTTGGACAGGAAATGCGCTTCAACAATATCAAATGGAAATGAGTGCATTCTCCAAGTTCAAAGAAGAATCTATGAAAGCGCTCAAAGAACAAGAAATTCAAGTACTCAACGAAAAAGAAAAAGAAATTCAATTAGAAATGAACGATATAGAACAAAGGTTGTCAATGAAACGTGCAGAACTTCAATCCGTTAAACAGTTAGCGAGCGAAGAAGCTAGAGAAAGCGCACCTAAGTTCGGACTCGGATAAAGAATTTAATTTAACTCTAAAAACGTAAATGTGTGTAGTAATCTACGTGAAGTGTATACCTATTAACTTAATAAATTCCCCTCGCCTCTCCTCTAAGAGGCTTTTTTTTTATGTTAAATATTGCTCGAAAAATGAATTTAATTTATAATGGGTAATAAAGAAATGGAGAGTTATTTTGAATATTTTAGGTTATTTTAAATCAGTACATGCACAAAGACAAATCAATAAACTTGCACGCAAATATAAAAACAAAAAAATTGTAATCTATGGCGCGGGAGAATATTTCCAAATTCTAAAAAATAATTTTGATTTGTCTAAATTAAACATTGTAGGCATTGCCGACAAAAAGTTTGAAACCTCAAAAGATTCAAATCCTACTCCGTATTTAGCTCTTGCACCTGAAGAATTAAAAGATTTTGATTTAGATGTGATATTAGTTGCATTATATGATGATACGAGTTTGTGTGATTATTTAGA
>CAKVGW010000005.1 GCA_934747325.1 uncultured Candidatus Melainabacteria bacterium
GTAACAGGTGTTGTTAAAATTTCTGACTTAGAATTATTTGACGTTAATAGTTATGAATTATCAGATAAGGGTAAAAAATATTTAGACAAATTTGCGCCTGCTTATTTAAATTCTATATTTTCAAACGGTTATTTAAACCAAAATATAGAAAGAATAATCATTCAAGGTCATACTGATTCACAGACTTTTAAAGGCAAATATTCTGCCGACGAACAATATATGAAAAATATGGATTTGAGCCTTAAACGTGCTTATGCAGTTGCGAATTATATGACAAATACACCTTACAATAAAGCTAATGGAAATCGTTTGCGCAAAATGATAATTGTAGAAGGCGCAAGTTTTTCGACTCCTATCCTTGTTAACGGAAAAGAAGACTTTGGAAAAAGCAGAAGAGTTGAATTAAAAGTTGTTTTAAAGAAGTAAATTTATTTCTTACCGAAGCCGGTCAAATCTTTAATAACTTCTCCTGCAATAATTAAACCTACGGTTGATGGAACAAACGCGTTACTTCCGGGAATTTGGCGTCTAGCTGTACATTTTCTAACCGTTCCGGGCGGACAAACACAATGTTTTTTACAGCTGATTTCTATATCATTGTTTGGTTTGATTGGAATTTCTTTAGAATAAACAACCTTAACTTTTCTGATTCTTCTTTTTTTAAGTTCTTGTCTTATAACTTTTGCAAGCGGACAAACTGAAGTTTTAGAAATATCCGCAACTTCAAACGCTGTAGCGTCCATTTTGTTACCTGCGCCCATTGAAGATATTACAGGAACTCCTGCTTTTTTAGAACGTTCTATAATTTCTAATTTGCCAACGACTGTATCAATCGCATCAACGACATAATCGTAGCCTGTAAAATCAAACTCTTCTGCATTTTCAGGAGTATAAAACATTTTATAAGTATTAACAATAGCATTCGGATTAATATCTAAGATTCTCGCCTTTGCTACATCAACTTTGTATTTTCCGACAGTGCTTCTTAATGCAAAAATTTGACGATTAATATTCGTAATGCAAATTTTATCGTCATCAATTAAATCAAAAGTACCTATTCCGCTTCTTGCAAGAGCTTCTACTGTATAACCGCCAACTCCGCCTACCCCAAACACAGCAACACGAGCGGACGCTAATTTTTCAATCCCCTCGTGACCGATTAAAAGTTCTGTTCTTGAAAATTGGTTAAGCATTTTATGCTCCAAATTATTTGATAATACCAAAACCTAATAAAAATACACAAATTACAAATACAAGAGCAACAATACCTGTTAATTTATTTAAGCCCTTTTCTGCACTCTTTTGTGAAGAAAACATTTGCGCTGCATTACCTATTCCTGCGATTCCGTCACCTTTAGGTGAATGCATAAGAATTAATACGATTAGTAATAGTGCGGATAAAACCTGCAAAGTCCAAAAAAATGTTAACATTTAGTCTCCTTTTTTATGAAATGCGCCCTTTTTGAATTTAATTTTATATTATCAAATGTATAAAGTCTAGCCGGACGCTTGGATGATGATTTAGAAAATTCGTTCAATTCTCTTAAACCATCAGTTGTAATAACTTTCTTTCTGAAATTACGTTTATCAAGCTTTTTCTGCATAATCATTTCATAAGCTTTTTGCATTTCAGTCAGAGTAAATTTTTCATTTAATAATTGATATGCCACAGGACACATTTCCAAACGTTCTCTTGTACGTTTTAGAGAATATTCAATAATTTCCTTGTGGTCGAATGCTAGAGGTGGTAAGTCAAATACTTTGTGCCAAGCCAAATCAGGAGTTGTAACTACGTTAAAATCCTCTGCCCTGATTAGTGCAAAATAAGCACAAGTAATTACACGAGACACAGGGTGACGAAGCGGATCGCCAAATGTGTAAAGCTGTTCAAGATAAATGTTATCAACATTAGTTTTTTCTTTAAGAACGCGCATTGCGGCTTCATCAAGATTCTCAGACATTCTAACATATCCACCCGGAATTGCCCATTTATCTTTGAACGGTTCATTGCTACGTTTTACAAGCAATACTTGTAACGCGTCATCTTTAATTGTCAAAATAACAATATCGACAGTAATCTCGTGTGTCTTAATTTCGTTAAACATTTATCACCTCTAGGATAATTGTATAATAAAGAATAAAAAAATGTAATAACTCATCTTAAGAATAAGTGTATTTTGTTACAATTATTTTTTATAGTATAAAATTTTTGACGTAAAAAGTTAAGTAATGTTACAAAAAGTCAATTTTCACTATTCTATATACTTTATATAGTTAGGATATTAAGTCATGACGTTTATTAATAATTTTTCAAATCTGAATATGGGCAACTTTATGTCCGGATGGAACAATTGGTTCTCTCCGACTTTTTCGTGCTCATTTATGCCTTCATTCTTTGATTTGAGTGCCTTTACAACGATGTTTAACGACTGGAGTTTTCCATCCTTTAACAACTTCAGTATGCCATCATTGTTTAGTTTCACACCAATGAATACGTTTGATATGACATTTAATAACAATAATATTTGGGATAATGTGTCTTGGAACAATGCTGCGCCTACTTTTAATGCCGGTTGGAATAGCGGTATCGGTGATAGTTTTACACTTACGAATAAAAATAAAGCAAAATTTTCGATGCAAGGTTACAATGCAAGCGCCGGAGAAAGATTAGCAAATCTGGCAATGAAAAATAGGAGTTTTGTAATAGATCCTAATTCAAAAAGAGTCACTTCACAAAGAAAACCTGCAAATAAATTTACAAGTAATTGTGCGTTATATGTTAAAGCTGCAATTAGAGATGCCGGTTTAGGTGCTTATAAGAGTGGTCATGGTTATCAAATGGCTGGTATATTACGCAAAAATAGTCACTTTAAGGAAATTTCTCCTAATAGTGTAAACGTAAAAGAACTTCCGGCTGGCTGCGTCATTGTATTTGATAGAGGAATGTATAAATATTCAGATGATTATGGACACGTAGAAATTACCACAGGTGACGGAAGAGGTGTGTCCGATGGTGTTACCACGAATTTACGAAAACCAAGTGCAATATTCATACCTGTTTAATTTATATTATGCGCCAAATCTGCGGTTTCTGCGTTTGTATTCAATCACACAATCAGCAAGAGTTTGTTTATCAAATTCAGGCCAAAATTTTTGAAGCACAATAAATTCTGAATAAGCAATCTGCCACAATAAATAATTTGAAATTCTCATTTCTCCGCCGGTTCTGATTAATAAATCAGGATCAGGAATATTTGCAGTATACAAATGTTTAGAAATTGTTTCTTCCGTTATATTATCTGTTTCGCCTGATGCAACTATTTCACGCACAGCATGTACAATTTCATCACGAGAGCCATAATTGAATGCGATTTGTAAATTAACGCCCGTATTATTTTTTGTTGTTTCTACAGAATGATTTAAAATTTCCTGTAATTTAGCACTTAATTTTGTTGTATCTCCGATAAATGAAATTACAACATTATTTTCGTGCATTTCTTTTAATTCGTTTTTAAGAGTTTGTCCCAATAAATCCATCAAGAAATTAACTTCTTCCGGCTTTCTGTTCCAATTTTCAGTAGAAAACGCGTAAACAGTCAGGTATTTTATACCAAAATCATCGCAGGCACGCATTGTTGCTTTTAGTGAATCAACGCCTTTTTTATGCCCGAAAGCTGACGGCAAATTTCTTTCTTTTGCCCAACGTCTGTTGCCATCCATAATTATAGCTACGTGTTTTAAATCACATTCTTCAACAATCTTTTTTATATCTTCCATTTTTATTTCCTAAGTTTTGTTGGGCTGAAAACCCAACCTACATTTATCGCGTGTTCCCTCTCCTCGGGGGAGGGTTAGGGTGGGGGCTTATTTCCCCATATCCCATTATAATTTTTCCAACATTCTAAAAATTTCAAACATCGGTTTTCTAAGCTCTTTTACATCAATTTCTTCATCCAATTCTAAAGTTATTGTAGGAATATTTTTTTCTATTCCCGCCCAAGTGCCGAAACTCCCCGGAGTAGGATATCCGATAGATGACTCGACAGGATAGTTAATAATTTCAGAAATCTTTTCTGCAATTTCTAGTGCGTCACCATCGTAGTTTACGACTTTATATGGCGCATGTAAAGTTAAAATAAATTTAGGTTTATATTTTTCAATGATTTCAACCAAAAACTTTGTTTCAATTTCGCTTGCAGGAGAATTTCCACCAAAAAATTCGTTTTTCTCCGTTAATTCCCAATTCTTTGTCGGGAAATTTCTGTTTATATCAACTCCGTTAGAATTTACTCTTGTTTTTGCCTTAACTCCATCAGGGTTTACACAAGGCACAAACATTAGTTTTGTATCAGTATTTAATTTAATATATTCATTAATCAAATGCTCGCCTTGAGGCTCATCACCGTGCATGCAACCCAACACAAGAACTGAATTATGTTCTTTGTTCATAAAAAGATTGATTGAGTTACCTTGCGCTGTTTTAACCATCTTCAATCCCTTATGGTTTTATAATTGATAATACATAATCATCGGTGAAATACTTATTAGCGCACTCTTGCAACTGTTCGCTTGTAACAGCTTTTAATTGTGCAATAACTTCTTTTTGGTATTCAAAAGGTTTACCCATAATTGAATAATAAGCCATCATATTTGCTTGTTGAGCGTTCGTTTCGCTAATAAATTGTTGCTTCCCGATTAAATTGTTCTTTGCGTTATGCAACTCTTCTTCACCAACAGGAATATTTTTAATTTTTTCGATTTCTTCTTTAAATCCGTTTATAGAAGTTTCAATGTTGCCGGGTTCAGTTCCTATATAAATGCTAAATACGGCTGACTTTTTGTGAGTTTCGTAAGCTGTTCTTACTGTGTATGCTAATCCTTTTTTCTCTCTTAACTCCAAAAATAATCTTGAAGAAAGTCCGCTGGCACCTAGAATTACGTTTAATAACATAATAGCGGGATAATCCTTGTCCCCGATTGTTGGAACGCGCCATCCTTGTAGAATTTGCGCTTGATTAGCGTCAGGTTTAATTATTTCGCTATATTCTTGTGACAAAGCTTTCGGTGTCGGAATTTTAGACTCTATTTCAATTGATGCAGGAAGTTCACCTAAATATTTTTCTACAAGTTTTTCATCTACATCACCAACAAGAGCCAATGTTTTTCTGCTGTTATTTAAAATTTGTTTGTAAGAATTGATTACATCTTCTTGTTTTACGTTGTCAATTTCATCAAGAATTTTTGTATAACTATTTCCGTAAAAATGGTTTTTATAGATAGTTTTTGTAAACAAATCAGACACTTTAACTTTAGCAGAATCTAATTCTGCCATAAGTTCGCCTTTTAGCATTTGTCTTTCTTTTTCAAATTCTTGAAAAGTTGTATTCAATATAATATCTTGCAAAATAGATAATGCAAGTTCAAAATCTTCGTTTAAACAAACAAATCTGAATCTTAAATAATCAGACTTCATTTCAGAGCTTAATTCAATTGCGTTTTCATCTAAAATAGATGAAAGTTCTTCTGAGGTGTATTTTTTTGTTCCCTTCAAAAGAAGTCGATTCATCATTGTGTATTCACCCGCATTTTTTTCAGCGTTTGTAATTGTAAAATTAAGAGTTAATGCAACTCTCGGAGTATTTTCATTCTTTTTAAAACAAGCTCTTATCTTATTAGTTAATTCAAATTCTTTCATAACGTTATTAAAACATAAAAAATCGAATTTGTAAAAAAGTTAATGGTGCAAATTTTTGCACCATTAACTTTATTAAGATTAACAATTTGTTACAAAAATAATATTTTAAAAGCATGTTCATGGTAGTATTTCAATATGAGAATTTTAGAAGTAAGAGATGGGTTTTTAAAATTTGAAGCCGATAAAAGCATTTATCTATCTTCATTTATACAAATAGACGGTTTAGAAAAAAGCTATATTGCACAAGTTATCCAACTAAAACGTTCCGGTGAAAATTCTATCGGATACGCGAAAATTTTGTTTCTTTATGATGGTGCTTTGCAAAGCTATGACAAAACTTTACCTTCTAAAGACTCCGAAATTAAAGAATTTACTTTTAATATTTTGAACAATTCAATAAACGCAGAAAAACCTGTTATTATAGGTAAAACTCAAGGCTCGGATTTAAATATAACAATTGATGAGTCAGCATTTAACAAAAAAATGTTGATAAGTGTTGACGATAAAGAAACCAATAATATTCTTGCAAGAAATCTCGTAAAGCAGTTTAATAATTTATCTAAAAATGTTGTAATTATTGATTCGTTAGGAATTATTAATGCAAAAAAAGTTGTAGCGGGCGTTGATTTTAAGTTACCGCTTGATACGGCCTCCCTTGCGTTTATGTACCAAGATTGCTTGAATGATGCGACAGCTGACAGTAAATCAATGATTATTGATATTTTTAAAGATTTGTCTGAATATTCACAAACAGTTCCTTTTGTACCGTTTGAAACGTTAAAAACAATTGTTGATGATATGGTTGATAAATCCCATATCTTTAAGCTTTTGGTTTTGAAAAATAAATTAGCTAAGTTTGATAGATTAGGTTATTTTGCAAAAAATAAAAACGAAGTTGAAGCTCTTAAACATATCTTAAATTCAAAATGCACTATTATAGATATTTCTAAACTTGATGGCGCATTCCAAAACAGATATTTGACATTTATTTATGAGATGTTATCTAATGATGCGCATGTCGTATTAGAGCTTGCTAATACTGTAAGTAAAAAGAATATTAAAGAGATTCTGCAAAGTGATAAGTCAACAACTTTTATAACTCATTCAAGATTTAAGTATTTGAATGATATAAAAAATGTGTTTGACAATTTTATAATTGCACCATCTATTGCAAATAATGAAATCTTTAATATTTACAGTACATTCTTGAAATCTATGCCAAAAGATACGTATTTAATAGTTGGAGAAGCTACTAATTATATTCCTTTGGTATCACAGGTTAAAGTTATCGACGAAGTTGTTGAAATTGAAAAAGAAGACGAGGCAATTTTAGAAAACATAGTTGAAGAGGATTTGGAAAACGAAAATCTTTCAGAAGAAAATTCGGGCGAAGATGAAATTATTGATGAAACTGAATTGGAAGAAGTTTCAGAACCTGAAACTGAAGAGCAAGAAAATGTACAAATTGTAGAACGACCTTCAAATGAAGAAATTTTAGCAAACATAGAAGAAAAATCTAATGATGTTATTTCAAAAGCTGCTGAAGATTTGGTTGTTCCAACTTCCGTAAATATGTTTGAAGATGAGGAAGAAGAAACACCTGAAATTGTAGAAGAGCTTCCTGAAGAAATAACTGATACCGAAACTCAAATAAGTGAAGCGGATTTGGAAGAACCTGAAGTTGAAGAAATTCCGCTTGCTGAATCTTTCTCAACAGAAGTACATCAGAGTGAAGAAATTCAAGACTACATCCCGTTAGAAGAAAATGATGTCCAAGAAATTTCTTTGGATGATGAAGTTATAGAAAGTGATGATTTTTCTGAAATAGCAGAAGATGTTGAATCTGAAATCGAACCTGAGATTTCAGAAACACTTGATGTTGAAGAAGAAACTCCTGAAATTCTTGAAAATAAAGAAGAAGTTGTATCTGAAGAAGATGAAAATTCTATTGAACTTGGTGACGACATTGATTTAGACTTAAATTCTGATTTGGAAGAAGATGTACCGCAAGAATTTGAACAAGATATTTTAGAGCCGGTAGAAGAAAATTCACTTAATGTTCTTCCGATTTCTGATGATGCCAATTTTGATAATGACTTAGAAGAAATTGTTGAACTTAATCCTGATGATATTGATGATAATGATATTGTAGTTGACTTGGAAGACGAAAAAGAACTTGACGAAAATGTTGATGAACAAATTGTAAAAGATGTTGATAAAGTTTTCACAACAAGAAAAGATGACGATATTTCGGATTCTGATTTAGATTTTATTGATGAATTAAATAGTGATGAAGAAGACGGGGTATTAGAAGAACTTCAAGATGATTCTGCGCTTGAAGAATTGACGGAAACCGAAGATAACGGTGGAATTTTAGAAGAAGTTAACGATGAGCAACCACAATTAGAAGAAATCAATGATGAACAAGAAATCTTGCAAACGAGAAATTCTTCTACTCCGATTGTTCCTGTGTATGATGCAGAAATCCCACAAGAGGATTTGGTAATGAGCGACCCCATTCAACAAGGCGATACCGTAACCCACGCAAAATATGGTACAGGTGTTGTAGAAAAAATGATTAAGTATGGAAATAAGACTTTATTCTCGATTAATTTCGATAATATCGGACGTCGTTTGTTAGACCCGACTTTAACAGAAATTAAAAAAGCCTAAGTTTTTAGATAGTGTTAAGAGTAAATTAATTGCTGCCTTGCTTGGGCGTGGTATGTTTTTTATGAATGTTCGTTGCGCAGAAATTTATTGTTTTATTAAAAACAAGAGTGGTATTGAATTAAAATTCAATACCACTCTTGTTAAATTATTAAAAAGTTTTATCTTGCTTTTTGCGGATTTGCGATAGCAAGTACGCCGGCTTGATTTGCAGAAATTCCGTCACAGCTTATTACATTGTTTATCACAGTTCTGCCTCTTAATAAACAGTATGTTTCTCTATAAGATCGATATGCAGGACGTTCGTATGTCCAATTATTTCGGTTTATTATATTACTGTTTCTTCCAACTTTTCCATTGTCAATGTACGCCGGAAGCAAATCACGTCTATTTTGTAAATCTACAGAAGCGTCATCTGTTACAGGGATTAAATATCCTCCGTTTAAATCAATATATAATAAGTGTACGGTTGCAATACCGTTATTTGCTCTTGTTTGGCGTTGTGGAACTGTCATTGTTATAGGAAAAGCGCTTTTAACACCTGAAATATCACCTGTTAGTTGTTGAACGCCATTCATGTCATCAGAAAGGTTGTTTGGATAATAATATTTAATACCGTTTACAGTTTCAATGACAACGCTATTATCAGGAGTTGGCCATACAAAAGCTTCTTGTTCCGGAGCATGACAAACACCGTTTTCATCACGAGTTTGACCTTCAGGGCATATATTTTGACAAACACCATTTTCGTCACGAGTTTGACCTTCAGGACATATATCTTGACAAACACCATTGACTCTCTCTTGTCCAGGAGGGCAAAGTTTTAGATCTGGCATCACTTCGGGGTTTAGTGGCGGTGTTTTATCCATACATCTGCCATTTATATCTTGTGTTATACAAGTACATACACCATTCTTTAAAAAGCCAGAAGGGCAAGAAGATTCAGATTTACAATAAGTACGGCCTTCGTAGATTCCGCAACCGCCGTATAATGGAACAGGAACATCCTTACAGTTTTGTCCTCCAACTCTATCAATATCTGGTGTACAAGCCCATACGGCTTTGTATGTCAAAAACTTGATACCGGTATCCGGTAAAGTTGCAACAACATTGTCCTTTGATAACAAATCTCGAGCGTGATTCATAATATCACTATTAGTTTCTTTTCCTTGGCTCTTAGCATCAGCAATTGCATTATACAAGTTTATATAACCTGCATAGTAAAATAAATTGTAGGCTTTATCCGTACTGATTTTTGCAATAGTCATTCCCATCGCCGAAACAATACCAATAATACCTACGCAAAGCAGCAATTCTGCCAAAGTAAATCCTCTGAAAAATTTTTTCATACTTATAATATCTCCGCTAATTCATCGTATGTATTTATTATATCACATGTGTTTAGAAAATTCATCGGAGTAACATCCAAAACCGTTTGATTTTCTTTGATTGCAAAAACTTTTATTCCTTTTTTAGAAGCTTCAAGAACAGGCACGCCACCAATGGAATTATAAGGAACGATGAGAAAATCTAAGTCATTGATGCTAATTCCTGTTTTTGTTAATTTCGGAGCCTGATTTAAGCCTACTAAAATACAAGGCAAAAAAGTCGGTGTTATATATTCTGCCGAGCATCTTTTATCTACGATGTCCGTTGAAATTGCTATATCATCAAAGGCCGGCGCATGCGCACAAGGAATTGAAAATTCTTTAGATATATAATGAGAAATTATAGCTTCAACGCCGCCTACGGGGTCTACTCCAACGCCATTAGCGTAATCATCGCCTTGTTCATCAGGAAATCGGCACACAATTGCAATAGCTTCAGCACCTTTGTCAATAAGTTTTTTGGCTGCGTTTTTCAATGTCAAAAGATTTTTGACATTTCCCATTGAAACACCTGATTTATCAACAAAAAAATCGACTCCGACATCTTCTTCCGTTATTTCATAGCCGATAATATTCAACCCGTAGACTACTTCAACAGCGTTCATAGTATTAATATGAACATTAAGAACTTCAGGTTTTATCGCCTTATCAAAGATTATCCCAATTTTGTTATTTCTTGAACGTTCCAAACAAATTTCACCCTTAAAAAATCTATCCAAAGAGTACCCTTCAACGTAAAGCATGTTGTCGGTTATCCCTGAAAAACACGCTGCGTTAACGACATTGGGGTTTACTATTAATTCACATTTTTGTGAAATTTTTCTTGCGGCACGAGATGCATCACCCGCAAATCCGCCTATAGATGCTCCAACTCCTGTCGGAACTATAAATGCTCCAAGTTTTTTCATAATTAGATTTTATCACGGTTTGCGAAAATTAGCTAAAAATGTTACAATCATCAATTAGTAGGGTGCAATTTTTTGCATCGCTAATATTCCTAAAAAGAGGACACATGATAGAACGTTATTCAAGAGAAGAAATCAAAAAAATATGGGAACTTCAAGCAAAGTTTGAGTATTACCTGAAAGTAGAAATCGCAGTTTGCGAAGCTTATGCTAAATTAGGCAAAATTCCTGCGGAAAATTTAGACGAAATAAAATCTAAAGCATCTTTTACATTAGATAGAATTGATGAAGTTGAGCGCGAAGTAAAACACGATGTAATAGCATTTTTGACAGCCGTAAATGAATCTGTCGGTGCAGAAAATGCTAAATATATTCACATGGGATTGACAAGCTCTGATGTAATTGATACTGCTTTTGCTCTTCAAATATCAGACAGCGCAAAATATATCAACACTGAATTGGATAATCTGATTGATACAATAAAGAAACTGGCTTTTAAACATAAAAACACAGTTTGTATGGGACGTTCTCACGGAGTGCATGCTGAAGTTATGACATTCGGTTTTAAACTCTTGAATTGGCTTGACGCTTTAATTAGAGCAAAAGAAAGCTTCAATTGCGCATTAAAGGAAATAGAAGTTGGACAAATTTCAGGTCCTGTAGGGACTTACAGCAATGTTCCACCTGAAATTGAAGAAATTACTTGTGCTGAATTAGGATTAAAGCCTGCAAAGATTTCAACGCAAATTATTTCTAGAGATAGACATGCAAAATTCTTTTCACAATTGGCTTTGGTTGCATCTTTGATTGAGCAGTTTGCGACCGAAATCAGACATTTACAAAAAACAGAAGTTAGAGAAGTTGAAGAAGGTTTTGGTAAAAACCAAAAAGGTTCTTCTGCAATGCCACATAAAAAGAATCCCGTGTTATGCGAAAATCTTTGCGGATTGGCAAGAGTTGTTCGTTCTAATATGCTGACAGCTTATGAAAATATTAATCTTTGGCATGAGCGTGATATTTCGCATAGTTCCGCTGAGCGTATAATATTCCCTGACTCATTAATATTAATAGATTTTATGTTACACCGATTTAACGGAGTAATGGAAAGTCTTGTTGTGCATGAAGATAATATGCTAAAAAATGCAAAACTTTATGGCGGAATTGTTTATTCTCAAAAAGTTCTATTGAAGCTTGTTGAAAAAGGTTTAACAAGAGAAGACGCTTATAGAATTGTACAAAAACACGCATTGGACGCTTTAAACGGCGGACACTTTAAAGATGCACTTTATCAAGATACAAGAGTTACAAATCTTCTTACGCAAGAAGAAATTGAAAACTGTTTTGATGCGGCTGATTATTTGAAGAATATAGAAAAAGTTTTTGAGAGATTCGAAGGGTAGTTTTTGGTATTGAGTTGTACTGCACAGATTCAATATAACTGTTAATAAAAACGGAGTTGCTGTTTGTTATTATAAACCCCTCACCCTAGCCCTCTCCCTCGGAGAGGGAAAAACCAAGACTTTTTTGTTTTTAATAAACATATTTTTATTTAATGAGCGACTTTAGGTCATTCCCTCTCCAAAGGCATTACTGTCCGGTAAAAGCAAACTACTCTTTAACCTCCATGGATAGGGAGGTCGCAACTGTTAGCGAAGCTATGCTGAGCTTTACAGATGCGGGTGGGTTGCAGAAAATACGTTTTAGATAATTCCCTACGGGTGAATACTCATCCCCCTCTCAACGGTCCTTTCCCTTAATAGAACTAAAGTCGTTCATTTTTTAATAAAAAAACTCAGGTATTCTCTGAATACCTGAGTTTTAAGATATGTACTTACAATTACTGCCTATGATAAAATATCGTTCAAGTCACCTAAGATGCCTTCGTGGTTTTTACCGCAGTTGCATTCACATTTTACCTTGCCTGTTACGTCAACTTCAACCTTGTGGTTTTTGATTGCATCCTTGATTTCATCTAATTTTTGTAAGATTTTATCAAGTTTTTCTAATAACTTAGCATCATCGCCCTTACCACCGGCCTTATTAGCAATTACAGTTAACAAGTTATTAATGTTCTTGTATCTTTCATCATTCTTGCCGAATTCTTTGTTAAGAGCTTCCAAGATTGATTTAGTTGTTGTTGCGATAACATCGGTTTTTGCATCAATGTTAGACAAGATATCACCATTTTTCTGTGATTGTTTAAGAAGTTCTGCAAGCATTTTTTCGACACTTGATAGGTCAACAGCTCCACCAGGGCCAACTTTGATGTTACCAATAGCTTCAATAATAGCCTTTGTATTCTTATCTTGTTTATCAAGAACTTTTTCTAACAAGTCACGAAGTGAATCAGCACCTGCAACACCCTTGTTGATAGCTTCCAGAACTGCTGTGAAGTTTCTGTTCATTTCAAAACCAACTGCTGCGATGTAGTTAAGAATTTCTTTGCCGAGCGCATCGCCCTTTGTTCCAAGTTTTTCAACTAATGTATAAATTTGTTGCAATACTTCATTAGTTTTTGTTTGTTCTTCTTTTTGTCCTTCTTGGTTTTTAATAATTGTTTCAAGATATTGGTTAACCTTAGCATCGTTTTTGAAGTGAGTTTTTAAATCATCAGCGATACCTTGTAATATAGTTTTGATATCACCTAACAATTTCAACATTGCCGCAAGTTTTTCACCATCTGATTTGTTTGAATTTTCAATTTCTGATAGTTTGTTCAAAATATTAACTTGAGTATCACCATTTTTAACTGCTTGGTTCAATAATTGTTCAATTAAGGCTTTCATATCTGACATTGATTTATTACCGGTTTTAATGCCATTAATGATTTCATTTAATTGAGTTGAATATTGAGGGAAATCTTTAATTAGGTTTGTAATATTATCAACGCTGCCCTTGATGTCAACTAAAGCATTCATGATATTTTCTGTACCGGAGTTAATACTGTTTTTAACTTCTGTCAATAGATTATTGTTTTCAGTCATAGCTTCTAATATTTTTGATAATAATTGAGCATTACCACCACAAATATTAAGAATTTCTTTGGCTGTCATACCATTTTCGATTTCTCGTTCAAGAATTTTTTGTAAAATTTCAGTTTGAACTTTTTGTCCTTCCAGTAATGCATCCAATGCATCTTCTAACTTACTATTTTGTGTAATAGTGATATTTACCTCTTGTTTAATATCAGTTTTTCCACCTATGCCATCATCAGGAGAACAACTTGTCAAACCAACAGCTCCGAATAATGCCATAGCCATTTTGTCAATTCCGCTTTGTCCGACTTTTTCTGCTACTGCAGATATTGCTGCACCTGCACCGGCTTCAAGAGCTGCTGCAATAACTCCGGCAGCGGCTACTGCTAACGTTGCATAAAACACAGGTTTGTTAACCGAAATGCCCGGCATATCTTCAGGCAAAATTCCTGATGCTAAATTTGCAATAGCTTTTTGAAATGCATCGTAATCACCGGCTTCAAGTTTTTCTGCCAAATCTGTTTTTTC
Source organism: uncultured Candidatus Melainabacteria bacterium (assembly GCA_934747325.1). Classification (GTDB taxonomy): domain Bacteria; phylum Cyanobacteriota; class Vampirovibrionia; order Gastranaerophilales; family Gastranaerophilaceae; genus CAG-196. Next base: position 14,162 of record CAKVGW010000005.1, read on the forward strand.
AGCGTCTGACATTTTTGCAACAACTTCTTTTGCTGTTTTTTCAGCTATTTTTGCATCTTGAGCTGGAATGCCGTAATCAGTTGCAAGTTGTGCAAAATCTCCTTTTGCATTAGCTGTAGCTTTAGTTTCACCTGCTCCTGCATTTGCGGGTGCTGTATCTGCAGCCTTTCCTGTTCCACCGGCACTTGCGACATCATTTCTATTCGCAACAACTACAACACCTGTATTTGCAGTTTCTCTGCCACGTTTCCATAAATTTTTCAACGTATCAAAAAAGTTATTACCTTTACCTTCTTGTGCAACTCTAATACCCGGTGCGTTATCATAAGCAACTACTGTAATTTCTCCTGTATTAGGATCTGCTTTAAACGAATGAATGTTGTATACTTCTTTAAATTCTTTTGCATCAATCTCCATTCCATTTTGATCATAAATTCTTGCAGTTGCGCCTTTTTCACTACCAACAGCTACTGCAACAATTTCATAAGATTTTCCCATTACTTTAATTGTTGCATGTGCAACTTTTGAATTTTGTGTAAATTGTGCTACGTCAGCAGGTACACCACCACCTTGCGGGTTCATCAACTCTGACATCATTTGTGAAAGCTTAGCTTTGTCTACACCAAATTTTTCGGCACTTTCTGCAGCTGTTGCTCCAGTTTGAACACAATAAGCAACAGCCTTTTGTAATAGATTTACATCTGTAGTCATTGTAACTCCTTTCTATATTTTCAAATACTACAATCCTACTTTTGCTATCTATATCGGCATATTTTTTGAAAACTTTAGGAATTTTCATGAGATTGTTACAAAAATTTACAATTAAAAGCTAAAATGTAGTAATAGTTTTATTTTTAGAAATTGCTAAATTTTCATATTTGGTCAAATCCTCTAAAAGATTGATTGTAAAATTAAATTAGACGTTATAATCTAAATATAAAGAGGTCTTTTGTGAATAAAAATCAATTAAAAAAACAAATTCAACTGAAAGAATTGCAAATAAAAAAGTTACATTTACACCAATCATCTTCTGATATTTGTAATCAGCTTTATAATACTTTAATTTTAGAAAAAGCGATATTAAAAAAAGAATTAGAAGAACTTGAAAAAAATCCGATAGCAGAAAAATTTAAGAAAATTTTTTCTAAAAAAGAAAAATTGATTTGTGATTATTTTAAAGGGTAAATTGAATAAATTTTTCTTTGTACTATTGTGCAAGATAAAATTATTATAATTTGTAAAAATTTAAATTAATCTTTAACAAAAATACCCCACCTTGATAATTCTTTTTTGAGTTTGCTCGTCCTAACATGTTTTAGTCGAGTTTGAAGGAGGATTCATGAGCAATAGTATTTACGCTGCGCCGATTTATAAGTTAAAAGAATTAAATAATCTTTTTATAGAATTGACCGAAAAAAATTGCAACCAAAGATGTGCACAATGTTATATTAATTTTCCGATTAGCAGAAATACAAAAGACTTTATTTCTTTTGAAAAAATTAAAGAAGCTTTGAATGATACAAGACACGAAAATGTTTATTGTATCTATCTTACGGGTGCAGAACCGATGACTCATCCTGATTTTAATTCCATTTTAAGATTATGTTTAAAAAGGTGTAACGTTTGTATTTGTACAAATGGAAGTTTTCTTAATGAAAAGAAAATAAGATTTTTGAAAAAAGTTGAAGATGAGGGTTTGGTGAATAAAACAGAAAATCAAATCTTTTTTAAACTTTCGTTAGCGCATTTTAATGAACTTGAAAGTGACAAAGTACGTTATAGAGGCAATTTTAGACAAACGATTTTTGCTCTTAAAACTCTAAGCAGATATAATTTTAATTCAGTTTTATCAATCCAAAATTTTTATAATTTAGATAAAAAAGAAATTGTGAATGAGTTTAGCAGAATTTTTGCAGAGCAAGAAATTCAAAATACGGATATACAAATAAATTTATCTTATCCGAATTTTGATGATGAAAATTTTGCAAAACCTGCACAGAAAACCGATTGCATGACTGGTAGAATCCTTACACAAAAGGGGGTTTATGCATGTCCGTTTTTAGCGAATGATTACAGAGGACGAGTCGGCAGCTCTTTTGCAGATTATTCAAAATCATTCACCGCTGAAACAGATTTTTGTGCGACATGCTCGAAGAATGATGGATGCATGTTTTCGATAGGTTAAGAAGGTTGATGTTGGGCTGAAAGCCCAACCTACTACAGTATTATATTAAAACAATTTTCCATTTTCCACTTTCAATTTTCCATTCAAATAAACAATCTGTAAGAAGTTTAAAATCCGCGAAATCTTATATATAATCCTTATATAATCGCCCTTTCAAAACTTTACAATTAAAAGAGGTCAAAAGTTGGTTAACATTTGTAACATTATTCCGCTGAATTAATACTAAAGAGTTACTTTTCTGCTAAGATTATGTTATAAATAATAATGTAAAAATATATATTCAAACACGAGAAATGAACGGAGGCAAAAATGTCAGTAGGACAATTCGTATTTATGTTGCACAGCCACCTGCCTTATTACAGAAAAGCAGGAATGTGGCCATTCGGTGAAGAAAATCTTTACGAATGTATGGCAGAAACTTATGTACCTCTATTGAACGCTATTTCAGAATTATATGATGAAGGTATAAAGGCAAAATTAACAGTTGGTATTACACCAATTCTTGCAGAACAGTTAAATGATGAACATTTACAAAATGGTTTTGTTGAGTACATTGATTCTAGAATTAAAGCGGTATCTAAGGATTTGGAAAGATATCCTGATCCTAAGGTTGCTCATTCTCAGCATTTGAAATATTTGGCAAAATATTATTTTGATTTGTGGAACAAATTAAGAGATGATTTTGTTAATAAATATGAAAAGAATTTGATTAAATATTTCAAGAAATATCAAGACCTTGGTTGTATAGAAATCACAACATCAGGTGCAACTCATGGTTTCTCACCACTTCTTGCAACTGATAGTAACTTGAATGCACAATTCAAAGTTGGTCAAGATACAACAAAAAGATTGTTCGGCAAAAAAGCAATGGGCGCTTGGTTGCCTGAATGTGCTTACCGTCAAGGTTATGAATACGTTGGAAAAGACGGCAAAAAACATTGGCGTCCTGCTATTGAAGTTACACTTCAAAACAATGATATTCACTATTTCTTCACAGAATCTCACGTAATTGAAGGTGGTAATTCAATCGGTAACAGACGTGTAATCGGTATGTACGGTAATATTGAATACATTCCGCTTCCTGAAAGACCTGCAACAGGTTATGACACATATTCAGCATATTGGTTACCTGATGCACAAGTTGCAGTAATGGGACGTAACGACAGAGCAGGCTATCAAGTATGGTCAGCTGCAGATGGTTACCCTGGTGATGGTTGCTTTAGAGAATTCCACAAGAAGGATGATAAATCTGGCATGCACTACTGGAGAATCACTTCACCTACAACAGATTTAGGTGACAAGATGTTATATGATCCTGTTCTTGCTATGAACAAGATTAACGAAAACTCAGACCACTATACAACATTGATTTATCACTTATTGAACGATTACAAACTGGCTCACGACGGTAAAGAAGGCTTGGTAATGGTTTCATTCGATACAGAATTGTTCGGTCACTGGTGGTTTGAAGGTGTTGAATTCATTAAGCAAGTTATTAAGAAGTTCAATGATTACCTTCCTGAAGTTGAAAGACTTACTGCTGGTGAATATGTAACTAAGTATCCGCCAAAAGAAGCTATCCAAATTCCTGAAAGTTCTTGGGGACAAGGTGGTCACTTCTATGTATGGATGAATCACTTAACTGAATGGATGTGGCCAATTATTCACTCTTGTGAAAAGAGAATTAATGCAATAGTTGATGCTCATTCTGAAATTCCTGAGGACAAGTTGATGTTAAGAGCGTTGAATCAATTAGCTAGAGAAAATTTATTGCTTCAAAGTTCAGATTGGCCGTTCTTGATTACAACATGGCAGGCTAAAGATTATGCAACTGATAGATTTAATGAACATGTTGACAGATTTAGCTTAATTGCTGATATGATTGAAAGCGGAAATATTGATGAAGCTAAGTTGAAAGAAATTGAAGATATTGATAATTGCTTCCCTGAAATTGATTATAGGGTTTATCAATCAATTACGGAAGGAACAATTCCTCAACAAGAAAAGAAACTTGCTCCGTTGTATAAATAATTTGAGAGTTGCAAAAAACGGTCTTGTAAAATTTTTACAAGACCGTTTTTATATATGGCAGTTTTAGGATAGATTCTTAACCTACCGCAAAATGATTATTCATTTTTTTATTCAATAAATACCCACCCGCATCTGTAAGGCTCGGCGAAGCCTCGCCAACATCTGCGACCTCCCTGACAAGGGCGGTTTTTGCAAAATATGTTCATTTTAGATTGTTTCATTAGGTTACTTTGTTTTTGTAAGTATTCATCTTATCCTTGTTTTTGTCGCAATGCGAGGAAATAACCAAGATTTGTTAAGTAATGATTTTATTTTTTCTTCATCCATGATATAATCTATTTAGCTAGAGGGGGAATATGAGAACAATTAATTACGAAGTTAAAAAATCCATAAGAGGTGCGTTTGGCGAAGAACTTGCTTTCTTGGGTGAACAAAATCAAGATATAGTTGCATTAGATGCTGATTTATCAGGTTCTACACAAACTTCTATTTTCGCCAAGAAGTTTCCTGAAAGATTTTTTGATGTAGGTATTGCAGAACAAGATTTGATGACAACGGCTTTAGGATTGTCATTAGAAGGTAAAATCCCGTTTGCGGCAACATTTGCTGTGTTTGCAACCGGTCGTGCTTATGACCAAATCAGAAATTCGATTTGTTATCAAAAAGGCAACGTTAAAGTTATTGGTGCGCACGGAGGAATTACTGTCGGAGAAGACGGCGCAAGCCATCAGGCGTTAGAAGATATTTCTCTTATGAGAGGGCTTCCTAATATGACAGTTATTGTTCCTGGGGATTATAATCAAACTCGTCAGGCTGTTAAATATGCTGCGGAGCATAATGGTCCTGTTTACATAAGACTTTCCAGAATGAATGTTCCTGAAATCTATGATGAAAATTATACTTTGGACATTAATAAAGCCGTAACTTTAAAAGAAGGCAAAGACGTAAGTATATTTGTAACAGGCGATTTGCTTGCTGAAGTAATTAAGGCTAATGAAATTTTAGAAAGCAAAGGAATTGATGCAGAAATTGTTAATATACCCGTTATTAAACCTTTAGATTGTGGAACTATAATAAATAGTGTTAATAAAACAGGTTTGGCCGTGACTGTTGAAAATCATTCCGTGATTGGCGGTTTAGGCTCAGCAGTATGTGAAACTTTATCAGAAAACGCACCGCATAGAGTTCTTAGAATAGGTATTAATGATACATTTGGTCAAAGCGGGACTCCAAATGAGTTGTTAAAGCACTATGGATTAGATGCAGAAAGTATAGCTAATAAAATTATTGAGTTGAAAAAATGATACAATTAAGATCAGTAACTAAAAAATATAAAAATAATTACGCGCTAAAGAACATAAATCTTGATATTTTGTCAGGAGAATTTGTATTTATAACGGGCGCATCAGGTGCGGGTAAATCTACGCTTATAAAAATGCTTTATAAGGAAGAAACACCCACAACAGGTACAGTTTTAATCGGTGGGATTAATATTGCTAATTTACCGCCTGAAAAAGTGCCAAATTTAAGAAGATGTATGGGGATTGTATTCCAAGATTATAAATTGCTTCAAAATCAAAGCGTTTACGATAATATTGCTTATGTAATCAGAACATTGGGTATAAGTTCTTCTGAAATCAGAAATCGTGTAACCGGCGCGCTTAAAGTTGTAGGACTTTTAGATAAAGCTAAAGCAAAACCTTCTGAACTTTCAGGCGGTGAGCAACAACGTGTAAGCATTGCAAGAGCGCTTGTAAACGGACCACCTCTTTTGATTGCGGATGAACCTACGGGAAACTTAGACCCTAAAAATTCTTTGGAAATCATGCAGATTTTGGAACAAATTAACCAAAGAGGTATTACTGTAATTGTATCTACGCACGATTATACGTTGGTAGATAGATTTAGGAAGAGAGTTTTAACTCTTGAAAAAGGCGAAATAATAAGAGATATTCAGGCAGGTACTTATGGACAATAGCAGACAAGAGTTAAAAAGACAGGTAAAAAAACATATACCGAAAGATTGGCTTTGCGAATTAAGAATAGCTTACCGTATTGTAATGGAAGCTGTTAATGATATTAAGCGTACAGGAATTATAAATCTTGTAATCATTACTACAATGGCGGCTATTTTGACAATTTTTGGCGTTTTGTTCAGATTTACTTTATCGCTTTCAACTTTTGCGAATGAGTTGGGAAATGTTCTTGAGATATCTGTTTATTTGAAAAACGATGCATCACCTTCAATTGTTAAAGATAGAGTTAAGCAAATTGAACATGTAAAATCTGTTACTTTGAAAACAAAAGAAGAATCTTGGGAAAGTATGAAACAAGAATTGGGCTTGCATGATATTGCGAACCCGCTACCAAACACATTGAGAGTAAAAGTTGATAAACCTGACAATATAGGAACAGTATTTGCGAATATTAAACCGATTGCAGGCGTAGAAGACTTGGGATATGCAAAAGAGTTGGCAAAGAAAATGCAAATGCTTACAAATGTTGTAAACACATCTATGGTATTTGTAATAATAATTTCTGCCGCATTAACAATCACAATTATTAATAATACAATTCAACTTGTAATTCAATCAAGAAAAGACGAAATCGAAATTATGCGTCTGATGGGGGTAAGTAATTGGTATATCAAGACTCCACTTGTTATGCAAGGAGCGTTTTATGGCTTTGTATCATCAGTAATTGCGGTACTTCCTCTAAATTGGATTCAAGGTTTATTAATGAATGTGCATAAATTTTTCTTGATACCAAATCCTGTTTATGCACAAAATATAGTTATTATTACATTATTAATAATCGGTACAGCTTTTGGAGCAAGTGGAAGCTTGTTATCAATAAAAAAACACTTGCAAGTTTAAGGTGATAAATATGGATAAAACGATAGAATTAGTAAATGGTGTAAAAGACATACAAGCAATGCCAAGCGTAATTGTTAAGGCATTAAATGTTATGAAAAAGCCAACTGCGAGTATGAAAGAATTGGGCGATATTGTTATGTTTGACCAATCTTTGACAATTAAAATATTGGCATTAGTAAATTCCGCTTACTATGGTTTTTCTCAACAAATCAGCTCTATTAATATTGCTTTATCACTACTTGGTATGGTAAAAGTGAAAAACATTATTGTGGCTGTTGCGATGAAACCTATGATGTCTAACCAAGGTGATAAAGAACTTTGGAAACATTCAATGAGAGTTGCAGCAGGTTGTGAATATTTGGCAAATTTAACTAAGGTTATGGACTCAGATGAGGCTTTTATTGCAGGTTTTGTTCATGACGTTGGTAAAATGGTTTTACAAATGACAAATGAAAAGCTTTATTCAAAAGTTTTAAATACTGTAGAAATGGGAACTGATATATTGGACGCTGAGCGCAAATATTTTGATAGTGATCACGTAAAAACAGGTTCTTTATTGGCAAAAAGATGGCAATTACCAATTTTATTGGCTAATATTATTTCCTATCACCATGCGCCATCATTATCATCAATCCCTGTTCCTTGCAACTTGGTTTGCTTTATTGATAAATTGGTTCAAGAAAACTATGATCCAAATACTATTGATAAAGACTTTGTAAAAACATTGGGCATAGATTTTGAAGACCTTAACGATTTAAGAGATGTAATCTTACAAAAAGCTGAATTGCTTATTTCAGAATTGTCATAGAGGTAATATAAGGAACAGTAAAAAGGAAATGCAAAGCAGAATTGTACTTATTTCTGATGATATTGATTTTTTTGAATATGTATATTCAAAACTAAATCTTAGAAAAAGTGACGAACTGTTTAAATTTTCATTTGATGAGATTCCTAATAAAATTCATCTTTTGTCGACATCAGTATTGATTATCAACAGTGAAAATGCATCGCAAAAAACATTAGAATTATTAAGACTAACAAAAAATATTCCTGCGATAGTTTTTGCATTTAATGAGAATGAAAATTTACGCTTACAGGTTTATACGTTGGGTGCATTAGCATTTTTAACTCCATTTAATTCTGAAGAAGAATTTTGGGCAATAACTGCAAATGCTTTGAACATCGCATCTATGCAAATGAAATATTTGCAATATAGAGAAATGTTGGTTAAAAATAATCTAATACTTAAGAATAATGAAGTATTTACTGATTACGCATCAATTTTGGATAAAGAATTGGAAACTATTAATTCAACAGGAAGAAAAGCGGTATTGGTTGCAATTTCGCCTAACGATAAATCAAAATTTTTGTTGCAGGCAAATCAAATAGAAACTATTATTTTGAATAATATCAGAAAAAATGATATTTTAATGAATTATGCAACGAACAAATATTTTCTTTTACTTTGGGATACGGATATAGATTCTGCTAAAAAACTTTGGGAAAAAATTAAATCATCTATTCCTGAAAAAATATATGCCGGTTTTGCAAATACTATTGGAAAAGTGCGTCAACAATTGATTAATGAGGTTCTAAACAGATTGCATGAAGCGATTAATTTTAGTAGGAATGCTACAGATGAAGAAACTAAAGAAAAAGAAGTAACAAATTTTAAAATGTATCGCCAAGAGTACAATAAGAAATTTGATAATACGATTAGTCCTGTTTTGTATATGACACAACAAAAATTTAATGATAAACTTTTTGGGATGAATATAGAACAAGAAGTTGTTGGCGGACATGGGTATTTGAAAATTACGGGTAGAAATGCAGGTGCAACTCTTACAATAACAAGTGCAGGGTTTACTAAAATTAATATTGATATAACTTATCAATCTGCAAAAAATATTCCGCCAAAAAGAATTTCACTTGACCCGAAAGAGTTTGAAACAGGATTTTTAGAGGATTTATTGGAACATTTTATAGAAGAATTTAGGAAGGAGATTAATGATGACAATACTTAATATAGAAGATAGCATAGTAATGATTATTGATGTACAAGAAAAACTTTTGAATGCAGTTTTTAATAAAACATCATTAGAAAAGAAAGCGGTGACAATTGCTAATTCTGCAAAAATCTTAGGAATTCCTGTAATTGTTACTGAACAATACCCAAAAGGATTGGGTGCAACTGTAGAAAGCTTGAAAGAGGCTTTACCTGAAAATGCACAGTATTTTGAAAAAACCGCATTTTCAGCTTTAGAAAATAAAGAAGTTTTAGAAGCATTGAAAAATTCAGGTAAAAAACAAGTTGTTATATTTGGTATTGAAACACATATTTGTGTAAGCCAAACAACAAACGCGTTGATTCAAGAGGGGTTTGAAGTTTCTGTAATCAGAGATGCTTGCGGAAGTCGTTCAGAATTGGAATACTCTGCAGGTTTAGGCAGAATGAAAGATAACGGCGCACATGTTTTGACAACAGAAATTGCTTTGTTTGAATGGTTAAAAGGTGCAAAACATCCAAACTTCAAAGAAGTTCAAACGTTGATTAAATAATGAATTATTTTAAAGATTGGGCATACTTGCCCAATCTATTTATCAGAGCGAAGGAATTAATTATGATTATAGATGCGCATGTTCATATCGGGAATTCATTTTGGGGCAATTTTACTCCGGAATTTTTACTTGAAATAATTGGTGATAAAGTCTGTGTGTGTTCAAACTTAGCTGCAATTGATGCTTATACGGGAAAAGATGAATATGTAGCAAACAAAGAAATGTTAGACGCATCCGCTAAATACCCGCAAATCAAACCGCTTTATGTATGCGAGGTTGACAGAAGTTTGGATACAAACATAATTAGGCAAATGCTTAAAGATTATCCGCAATTTGTCGGACTCAAGTTCCATCCGGAATTTACAAAATTAACTGCGACTTCTGAGAAATATGATAAATATTTGGAGGTCGCAAGACAATTTAGAAAACCTTGTCTTTACCATTCAGGACATATAAAGTCGCGTTTTTCATCACCTGCTTTAATTTATCAAAAGGCAAAACAGTTCCCTGATGTACCGATAATTTTGGGACACTTGTCTACAGGTCCGAGAAGTTCACACGAAGAAGCAATCAAAATAATTGTAGAATCAATAGAACAAAATACGGCTACTTTATATGTTGATGTATCTTGGGTTGATACTGAAGATGTTATTATGCTGATAGAAGCTTTGAAAAACACATCTAAAGGCGATTATACACACCGCATAATGTGGGCGTCAGACGCTCCTGTCGGTGACCATAATTTGAAAAAAGAATTCTATGATAGCAACTTAAATGCGTTTAAGACCGGTATTTTAGAATATTTCAATGACGAGGAATTGCTGAATAATCTTCTTTATTCAAATGCACAAAAATTATTTAATTTATAAGGAGCGATTGTGTTTCAACAATTTTCACCAAACATGTTAAAAACTTATGAACTTTGCCCAAAAAAGTTCTACTTGAAATATATTAAGGGTATAAATATGCCTGTTAATGATGACTTGTTTGAGTTTGGTAAAAATATTCACGCACTCGCTTCTTATTACTTACGAAAAGAAAATATAGAAAATATGGAAGCTTCGCTTACGCAAACCCAAAAATTGGTATGGGAATATTTGAAAAGCATTAAATATTTTAGTTATGAAGTTGTTAATACCGAATATAACTTAGCTGTTAAAATTGGAAAACATTTTTTCGGTGGGCGTTTGGATGCTTTAGTTAAAAATGACGATACATATTATATTTTAGACTATAAAACAGGTTCTGCACCTAAAAATGCTAAATATGATTTTCAAACAATGATTTATATATTAGCAGTAAAAGAATTTTTCAAAACAGATAAAGTGACTTTTATTTATATTGATTTGAAAAATAAAGATGAAGTAAAAATTGAGTATTCTAATACACTTGAAACTGAATACAAAGACAAGCTTTTAAAAACAGTTGATAATATTGAAAAAGAAGAAGAACCAACTAAAAAAAAGAATTGTAACTGCGAATATTCGTTAGTTTGTTATTAGCTCTTGCTGGCAATCTGCTTCACTGATAAGGGAAGCGGTTACCTCCCTTGTTAGGGAGGGCGCAGTTGTGCGAACGCAAGTGAGCGACAAATGCGGGAGGGGATTGATTTATTCTTTTATGTTAATAACACCCTCTCCTGCCTTCGCACTACTATCCGATCAAAATTTCAAGTTATAGCGTTAGGATTTCGTAATAAATTTCGTCAGAAGAATCTTAAATAATGTCAAGACAAAAAGATAAAAGTTAATAAAAAGCTGGATTGTTTCGGTGCTAATCGCACCTCACAATGACGGCACGCCCGTAGTCACGCACCAAGTATTCTTGAGTACGATTAGCGCGAAAGAATTTGATATGTAAAGTTTTGTAACAATATATATGCCTTCGTGCAATTCTATAAAAGAAATATACTTTATATATATGTAAGTCGTAAATAAAACAAACCGACAAACATTAAATAAACACGAAACACATAACACAAACCTTTCATACAACCTACACACTAACCTTCTACACATGAGGAATTATTAAACAAGATTCCAAACCCTTCATTTTTGAAGGGTTTTTCTTTTTGTAACGTTATCAAAACTATTTTACGCAATATACTTCTTGCAACAAGAAATCACAAATTTCTTTTTCTAAATGTACATTATAAAGTCCGTTGATTTCCTTAATAAAATAGCAAGGGCTTGTAACATTGACTTCTATAATCTTCCCATCAATTACATCTAAGCCTGCCATTGCAATACCCATTGCGTTGAGTTTTTTAGCAACATTTGTAAAATTAGCATATTCTTCACTTGAAAGTTCGGCAGAAGTAATAAAATTATCGTTATGAGTATTAAATTTAAAATCGTCCTGTGTTGGCAACTTTTTAATACAATACTTAAGAACTTTATCTCCTAATGTCAAAACTCTCTTATCACCTTGTTTTACGGCAGGAATAAATTCTTGAACCATTACAAGCGTGGTTTCATTATTTGTCATTGTATTAATAATTGTTCTTGTGTTTGGGTCTCCTTGATAAAGATACATAACACCGGAACCGAAACAACGATTTAGTGGTTTTAAAACAATTTGCTTATGAATAGCCAAAAACGCTTCAATTTCTTCTAGCGATGCCGTCACAATATTATCTGTCATTAATTCTTTAAAATGCACGCTGTGTAATTTTTCATTAAAATCTCTAATTGCACTCGGAGAGTTAATGACTTGCGGTTTTGTAACAAAATCAAAAATGTATGTAGCGTTAATATAATCAATATCGACAGGAGGATCAGGTCTAAACATAACCAAATCAAACTCATCAATTTCTTTTTCTTGTTTTATATCTTTGTAAAAAATATTGTTTTCGCTTTTAAAAGTTTCAAAACACTTAGCAAATGCTTTATCTTGTTTTAAAGAAAGATTTGGGATAGTTGTTATAAAAACTTCATTGCCTCTTTCCAAAAATTCTTTAATTATCCAAAAATTTGTAACAAGATTATTAAATTCAAAATATTTAAGTTCAATTTTATCAATAATAAAAAGTATTTTTTTCATAGCTAAACTCCTCATCTGATTTGAATTTATCACTAAAATAATTAGTGTACAACTATCCTGCAAGGCAAGAAAATTTATTTTTTCAACTTTTTGATGGATGGTTATATTTTTTGTATAATGATATTATTAGAATGGGATTTGGAGGAGATATTTGTGTACGCATATCAACAACAGCAAAGAACTAACCGTAATTTACATGTAGTTTCAAATAGCAAAAGACCTGTTCATAAACAAGTTAAGAAGAAAACTAATCCTGTTATAGAATTAGTAAGAATGGCTGTAGTATTTTCGTTCTTAGCTGTTTTTATTTACTTTGTATTTCCTACTGCGTACAACAGACTTGTTAAGCAAGTTTTCATGCCGGATTCAATTCCAATGAATACAAAATCCAGCGTTAACATGGCTCAAGCTAAATTTAAAAAGCCTGTAGAAGCTGATTTATATAAAATTGCGAATCCCATGACAAATTATTTAAGCAACGACATGTTCAATAATCGTTTGCTTTTGACTCCAACCATCGAAAAAACTCATAGTGAAATTACGACTATGTATCATACAAACGAAATGGCTGGGCTAAAATCACAGTTAACAGGGCTTATGGCACAATATCCTATGATTAAGCCTTCAATTTATGTTTGGGAATACGAAAAAGGGCAGTATGTTGATATCAATGGCGATAATTTGTATTCAGCGGCAAGTATAATTAAACTTCCTGTTCTCGTTCGTTTGTTCAAATCAATTGAAGCAAATCAAATGACAATTTATGATGAAATGCTTCTCACTGATTATTATCAATCATCAGGTTCAGGCAATCTTCAATACGCTCAAACAGGTAGAAAATATTCTTTGGACAGTTTGGCAAAAACTATGATTCAAGATTCTGATAATACTGCTACTAATATGATAATGGCAAAATTAGGCGGCATGGATGATATTAATGTCGGTTTAAGAGATTGGGGAATCTCAAGAACTTATGTTAGAACTTGGCTTCCTGATTTAAAAGGTACAAATAAAACAACTGCAAAAGACATGGCAAAAATTCTTTATAACCTTGATAATCCGGGATTTTTGAATATTAATTCAAGAGAATTCATTATTGATTATATGAGTCATGTTAAAAATAATAGATTAATAGCAGCAGGTTTGGGTGATGGTGCAATGTTTATCCATAAAACAGGTGATATTGGAACTATGCTTGGTGATGCCGGTATTGTTTTTGCGCCGAACGGCAAAAAATATATAGTGGTGATTCTTGCAAATCGTCCTCACAATGCGCCTCAAGGTAAAGATTTTATAGTAAAAGCTTCAAGCCTCATATATAAGGCAATCGTCGGATAATTTTTATTAATAAATGTAACAATTTTAGCAGAATTTGCGCTTTTATGCGCAAATTTTTTTATGTCGGATTTTTTTTAATAGTATAGTAATAAATGAACAGTCAACATAAGAAGGATTTGTTTTTATGAAAAACTTAAGGAGAAAATTATCAGCTTTAGCTGTAACCGCATTGTTTGCTTCAATGCAAGTATCTTACGCCGTAATTGACACAGGATTAGGCGGTGGCAATGGTGGTGCTGTAATTAATAATACAACAGGCGGTTTTGTTGATATTACAAAAGGAAACGGCTCTGCGGATTTGAATTTTAACGGAAATTCTCATGTTAATTGGGATTCTTTAAACGTAAACAAAGGTGAAAGTTTGAATTTTAACGCGGTTGACGGTGCAAATAATTTAACAATTTTGAACACTGTTAATCAGGGTATGTCAAAAATTTATGGTCAAATTAATTCAAACAGCGGTATCGGAAAATTGATTATTTCAAACCCAAACGGCATGTTGTTTGATGGTGCAAAATTTACTACTGCCGGTGATTTGCAATTGACAACAAAAGATTTATCTAATGTAAGAGTTGAAGATTTAGGCAATTTGAACATTGATAACGCTAAATTTACAAAGCTTTATGACGATAACGGAAAATTAATTTCCATTAAAATTGATAACAATTCTGATTTCAGAGTTGGCGGTGATTACAGTATCGTAGCTGCAGGTATAAACGCAGCAAACTCTGCTATCACTGCAAAAACTGTTAAATTAGTAACCGCAAACGGTCAAGATTTCTTAGCTCTTGGTGCTACAGCTCCAACAAAGGCACAAACAGTTGCAAGATTATCAGCTATGAATATTAATGGTGATTTATATATCACAAATGAAGCAGGTGCTTTGGCTCTTGAAAATGGCGGAACAATAAACGGCAACGTAAAAATTAATACTGAAGGTAATGTAAGTTTAAATAGAACAAACAATAACAAGAAGCTTACTGTTAACGGCAATGTGGATGTTAAAGGCAATGGCGCAAGAATGTTCTTAAGAAATGCTGAAGTCGATGGTAACTTAAATATGACAAACGGCGGCGGTTTCTTGGATGTTGGAGATGTTCATGTTACCAAGAATGCAAAATTAACTACAACTAATGAATCACAAAACCTTGATAAAAGTTGTGTCGGAACAATTAAACACTTTACACACGTTATTGGTGATACAAAAGTTGATGGTGATTTGAAAGTAGAATCAGTAAATAACGTTCACATTGGTGGTTATGATTATGATGCAAGAAAGCTTGCAGACGGTAAGTTAACAGTTGGTGGCAACTTGGATGTACATGCAACTGACGGTCACATCACAACTACTATTGATACAAGCGCTAATAAGATTTCTTACAAATCAGATAACTACAATATTTTAACAGATGGTAAAGCAACATTATCAGCTAAAGAGTATGAATTTTCAGCAAACGGCTATATTGGCGGTTTGAATAAGATTAATAATTATAGTGTCGATGATGTGATTGTAAACGTAATGGAAAATTATAAACATATTAATGATTCAAAAAATCCGGCAAATGTAAATATTGCTGGCGGTAATATTACAAAAATTGATACTCCTACAAATGCTTATATTGCTTCAAAAGGTGATGTTAAATTAACAGGTGCTAATGCTAAGAATGTTAATATTACAGCTCCGGGTAAATACATCGAAATTACAGGTCCTAATGTACACGCGGATAACATTATCGTTGGTAAAGAAACCGATAAGTTGAAAGTTGACTTCCCTTCTAGAGATTATACATTGAAGTATACAAACATTCGTGACGCAAAAGAAGTTACAGTAAAAGGCACTGACGAAATCACTTATGAATTAACAAACGGCCCTGACGGTTACAATACGCGAGACCCAAGACCAAACGATACAACATACTTAGTTGGTCCGGACAAACCGGATGTTCCTAATCCACCAAAACCTGATCCTGATCCGGATCCAAATCCACCAACTCCTGATGACAATGAAAACATCAAAGTCTTAAGAAGCTATGAAAGACCGGACTCTGTAGATGCTGCTCAACCATACACTCCGGTAGCTTATGCAGCCGACTTGGATGATGATGAAGTTGATACAGGTGTTCGTAAGAACGTAGATGGCTCAGTAACAGTTGTTAGAGCATTCCCAATGATTAACTAATCAAATAAAATATAAAACTGGAAATATGAAAAAGCCCGCTTTTGCGGGCTTTTTCTTTTAACAAAATATCAGATTATTATATTAATAATAAAATTCGTTGTTACATTTCTTCACAATCGTGCAATTTCTGAAAATTGAAATACTTTATTATATTACGAGTATATAAAAATTAGGAGTATTATATGAAAAGTTTAAAAAGAAAATTTTCAGCATTAGCTCTAACGGCATTATTTGCTTCTATGCAAGTTTCATACGCAGCTATTGATACCGGTTTAGGTGTCGGTAATGGTGGTGCGGTAATTAATAATACAACTGGCGGTTTTGTTGATATTAAAACCGGTAACGGTTCTGCTAATTTAAATTTTAATGGTGATTCACATGTTAATTGGGATACATTGAACGTAAACAAAGGTGAAAGCTTAAATTTTAATGCAGTTGACGGTGCAAATAACTTAACAATTTTAAATACTGTAAATCAAGGCATGTCAAATATCTATGGTCAAATCAGTGCAAACAGCGGTATCGGTAAATTAATAATTTCAAACCCAAACGGTGTTTTATTTGATGGTGCTACATTTGCAACAGCTGGTGATGCTATGATTACAACACAACCAATGACTGCTACATTTGTTAACGGTGCAATGAATGTTTCTAATGTAGCAACAACAACTCCTGTTGGCGTTGTAACTATTCAAGATTCTAACTTCAATGTAGGCGGACAATTCAATATCTTAGCACCATCAATAAATGTTGTTAGAGGAACTGTTAAAACAAAAGATGGTTTGAAATTGATTACAGAAAACGGTCAAGACTACCTTTCAACAGGCAATGAAGTTTCTACAAAAGGCGTAAGACTTGAAGCTGTTAATATAGACGGCAATGTTTATGTTATCGCTGATAAGGGCATTGTTAAAACTGTTGGCGGTGGTGATATCAAGGGTAACTTAAATGTTAAATCTGATGATAGCGTTGCTTTAAACTATGTTGATAACGGTAAAGTTCTTCATGTAACTGGTGACGTTGACGTCGATGGTAATGGCGTTTTGATGTACGCTAGAAACACAAAAGTTGACGGCAATTTGAACATGACAAACGGCGGTGGTTTCTTGGAAGTTGGTAATGTTCAAGTCGGTAAAGATATGAATCTAACAACAGCTGCAAAATCAGAAAATCCTCAAGGATATAAACACTTTACTCACGTAGTTGGCAACAATAAAATTGGTGGAAACGCCACAATTAATTCTAAAGATAACATTCACATCGGTAACTATAAAATTGAAGAAGGTAAACTTCTTGATGGTAGTTTGACAGTTGGCGGTAACTTAACAGCACACGCTCAAGATGGACACGTTATGGTTACAATTGACACAAGCGCAAACAAAATTTCTTTAAAATCAGATAATTTGAATGTATTATCAGATGGTAAAGCAACATTGAGTGCAAATGAATATGAATTTTCTGCAAACGGTTATATCGGCGGTTTAAGCGGAACTGAAAACAATACGGTTGATGAAGTTATTATTGCAGTAATGGAAAACTACAAACATATTCCAAATTCAGTAAAAACTCCTTCTAATATGAACATTGCTGGTGGCAACATCACTAAGATTGATACTCCGTCAGTTGCTTATATTGCATCAAAAGGTGATGTTAAATTAACAGGTGCTAACGCTAAAGATGTTCATATCACAGCTCCTGGTAAATATATTGAAATTACGGGTGATAAAGTTCACGCAGACAATATTATCGTTGGTAAAGAAACAGACAAGTTAAAAGTTGATTTCCCTTCTAGAGATTATACATTGAAGTATACAAATATTCGTGACGCAAAAGAAGTTACAGTAAAAGGTACTGACGTAATTACTTATGAATTAACAAACGGTCCTGACGGTTATAACACTCGTGACCCAAGACCTGAAGACACAACTTACTTAGTTGGTCCTGATAAACCTGTAACACCCGATCCTGATAAACCAATTATCAATCCTGAAGATAATGACAACGTTAAAGTTCTTAAAGGATTTGAAAAACCAGATGCGGTAGATGCTGCTCAACCATACACACCGGTAGCTTATGCAGCTGACCTGGATGAAGACGAAGTTGATACAGGTGTTCGTAAGAACGTTGACGGTTCAGTAACAGTAGTTAGAGCATTTGTAATGGAATAATTAAATTAGATGTAAGATGATAAAACGTTCGGAATTTTTAAAGTTCCGAACGCTTTTTGTATGTTAATAACTTGACGCAAATTTTTGTTACTTGTAAACTAATAAAATAATAGTTTTATTCGGGGGAGATATATGGAAGACAATGTTTTGAAACGTTTTTCAACTGCAAAATTTTTGAGTTTTGCTCTTGGATTTTTTGGTTTGCAATTTGCGTGGCAAATGAGAATTATTTTATCAGGACCTGTTACGGAAAATCTTGGTGCTTCACCATTTTTATTCGGTTTAATTTGGCTTGCCGGCCCATTCACCGGCATGGTGGTTCAACCTGTAATCGGTGCATTGAGCGATAAAACTACCTCACCTTTCGGTAGAAGAAGACCTTATTTGTTAGGCGGTGCTTTACTTTCAGCTTTAGCACTTTGGGCATTACCAAATTCAGAATTAATTACAAATTTCATTTCATCAACACTTCATATTAAATTTCCTGCTTTAGCTGCACTTTGCTTTGCAGCGGTTATGATTTGGATTCTTGATGCTTGTGTTAATATTGCTCAAGGTCCTTATAGAGCATTGATTCCTGATGTTGTTCCACAAGAACAACATTCAATTGCAAACTCATACATAAGTTTAGCAATCGGTTTAGGTTCTGTTTTTGCTGCAGGTACAGCACCATTTTTAAAATGGGCGTTTAATTATCAAATGTCAATTAACGCTCAATTTGTTATGGCGGCTTTAGCGTTCTCACTTGGTATGGCTTGGACATGCTTAATGATTAAAGAACGCAGATATCAACCTAAAGAAAATGAAGAAAAAGAAAAATTTGATTTAGTTAAATCTTTAAAAGAATTTTTTGCACTATCTCCTGAAGTTGGTAAAATTTGTTGGATGCAATTCTTTACTTGGATTGGAAATATGTGTATGATGATTTATTTCACTCAATATGCTATCCACACAGTATATGGCGTACCTGATTTATCAAACGTATCGGAAGTTGTTAAAGCAAGCTACGATTCCGCAGTTCTAGCAGGAACAAACTTCTCTTCAATTTGTTTTGCAATCTTCAACCTTGTTTGCTTTGTTGTTGCAATTCCAATCGGGGTTTTATCTGTTAAATTTGGTAACAAAAAAGTTCACATCATTTCAATGTTATCAATGGCATTAGCATTCTTAGGAATGGCTTTTATTAAAGATGTTAAAGTTGTTGCAGCTTTGATGGCTTTATCAGGTATCGGTTGGGCAAGTATTTGCGCTCTACCTTTTGCAATGCTTTCTCAATATATAAAACCTGGAACAGAAGGTTCTGTAATGGGTATCTTTAATATCTTTATTGCAGGTCCTCAAGTATTCGTTTGTACATTAGTTTCTTGGATTATTAATAGATGTTCATTTAATGTAATTGGCGGAGTGAATTATCACTGGGAATACACTTTCTTAATCGGTGCATTCTGCTTAATTACAGCATCAATTATTGCTTCTAGAGTAAAACAAAAAGAAATTAAGGTTTCATAAATGGTTTTGGAAAATCAAAATAAGAAGGGGCGGGTTTTATTAATATACCCGCCTTCTCCTGTAATAAACAGGGAAGATAGATGTCAGCAGCCGACAAAAGAATTGTTGGTTATACCTCCCCTGCCTCCTACGGATTTGATGTATTTGGCTTCAATCGCAGAAAACTGCGGATTTGAAGCGATTATAAGAGATTATAGTCAAGGCGGAAATTTTGAAGCTGATTTAAAAGAAATTCAGCCGAATTATTTAGTTGCAAACATTGCAACCCCTACTTTTAAATCTGATATGATGGCTGTACAACTGGCAAAAGAAATTGTTCCAAGTATTTGCACAATTGTTAAAGGCGCGCCATTTTTGACATACAATACTAATACAATTTATGAAAATCCGTTCATTGATTATGTAATTATGGGTGAAGCCGAATTAACTTTAAAAGATATTTTGGACGGAGTTCCCGATAATGAAATTTTAGGAATTTGTTATAGAGAAAATTTTCAACCAGTTAAAAATGATAAACGTCCATTTATAGATAATTTGGATATTTTACCATTTCCGGCAAGACATTTAGTCGATAATTCGATTTACAGACGTCCTGATAATGGAAAAGTGCAAGCAGTTATTAAAGTTGCTCGTGGTTGTCCGTTTCATTGTTTTTTTTGCTTGGCAACTCCTGTTTCGGGTGCTAAAGTGAGAACGCGTTCTCCTGAAAATATTGTCGCTGAGTTAAAAGAATGTGTTGAAAAATATAATATCAAAAATTTTCTTTTTTGGTCAGATATTTTTAATTTTAATCGAGAATGGACGCTTGAACTTTGTCAAAAAATTATTGAAAGTGGACTGAAAATCACTTGGTCATCCAATACGAGAGCTGACACAATGGATGATGAGATGGCAAAAATGATGTACAAATCAGGTTGTCGCCTTGTAAGTATCGGTGTAGAAAGCGGTTCTCAAAAGATGTTGGATAATATCGGAAAGAAAATCACGCTTGATGATATTCGAAATACTGTAAAAATTCTTAAAAAGAATAAGATTAAAATTTATAATTATTTTGTAATAGGTCTTCCTTGGGAAACAGAAGAAACTGTTGAAGAAACAATTAAATTTGCGATTGAACTTGATAGTAATTTTATCAGTTTTTATACGGCAACTCCGCTTCCTGGAACAAAATATTTTGCGTATGCAATGCTAAATAAACTCGTTGAAGGTAACTTGGATTTTAGAAGTGCTTATTATGAGCCTGTGGTACGTTCGGAACACCTAAGCAAGGAAAGAATTTTTGAACTTCATAAACAAGCTGTGAAACGTTTCTATTTACGTCCGAAATTTATATTAAAAACGCTTTTGTCTTTAAGAAGTTTTGCAGAAGTTAAAAATTATTTTATAGCAGGCATGAATTTATTGTTAAAAAAATAATTGTATTAGTGTTTTATACCTTTGGTAATCGCTTCTAAAATTCTCTTAACTTTTATTATTTGAATACCTTTAAACTCGTCCTGCACGTCATTAGATTCAGGAATAATAATCCTCTTGAATCCTAATTTTTGTGCTTCATTAATCCTTTTTTCTATATGGTTAACAGCTCTAATTTCACCTGATAAACCGATTTCACCTATTATTGCAGTTTCAGGGTCAAACACAACATCTCTAACGCAAGTGACTATTGCTAAAGCAATGCCCAAATCCGCAGCAGGTTCATTAACATCAATACCGCCGATAACATTCACATAAACATCTTGTTTTGATAAGTTTAAACCAATTCTTTTTTCTAAAACCGCTAATATTTGCAACACACGCCCCGTATCAACTCCATTTGCAATTCTTCGAGGAGCAGGATAAGGTGTAGTTCCTACCAATGCTTGAATTTCAACTAAAAGCGGACGAGTTCCTTCGCTTGTTACAATAATCGTGCTTCCTGGGGTTTGGGTTTGATTATATTCTTTTAAAAATAACTCGCTAGGATTTACGACTTCAGTTAAACCTGATGCACTCATTTCAAAGATACCTACTTCTGAAGTATTCCCAAAACGATTTTTAATAGAGCGTAAAATTCTATAAGTTTTGGTTTTATCACCTTCAAATTGTATAACGGTATCTACCATGTGCTCTAAAACTTTAGGCCCTGCTATATTGCCTTCTTTTGTAACATGTCCGATTACAATAATTGAAATATTTTGAGATTTTGCAATATGCATAAGCATATTACAGCATTCTCTAATTTGCGAAACACTGCCTGCCGAACTTTGAATTATTGATGTATAAATTGCTTGAATACTATCTACAATAACCAAATCAGGCTTCATGCTCTCGATATGTTTTTTTATAAGTTCTAAATTTGTTTGAGGATAAATAAAAAGAGTATTTGATTTTACTCCGAGTCTTTCTGCCCTCAATTTAATTTGACTTGCAGATTCTTCCGCTGAAATATATAAAACTTTTTTACCTGCGTTACAAAGCTCACCTGAGGTTTGTAATAGAATTGTAGACTTACCGATTCCGGGGTCACCTGCAATCAGTACCAAAGAACCTTGAACAATTCCACCGCCGAGCACTCTATCAAATTCAGAAATATTCGTGCTCATTCTAATTTCTGAATTCATTTCAATCTCATCCAACGTCATTGGCGGAGTTGTATCAAAAACTTCTATCTCCGTTTTTTTCTCAACAGGAGTAGAAAGTTCTTCTACAAACGAACCCCAACTACCACATTCAGGACATTTTCCTAAATAACCGGCGGTTTCGTATCCGCAATTTTGGCATACATATTTTGATTTAACTTTTGCCATAAACTATTGATTCATTGGAATAACAAGCTTTTGACCGATTGATAAAGCGTTAGGGTTAGCCATTTTGTTAGCTTCTTGAATTCTCGCAACTTTATCCATGTCAAATGAGCCGTAAAATCTAATAACAATACTTTCTAATGTGTCGCCTTCTTTAACAGTGTATTCTTCATTTAAAGAAACAGCAGGAGTAACTTTTTTTGCAGAAGAATCTGATGGAATAAATGAAAATCTTCCGTTAGACTCTCTTCCTACTTTCTTAGAAGCAGGTGCAACAGGGGCTACCACATCATCTTTAGGAGTTGATACATTAATTAAAAGACTTATGAAAGTTGTAATCAATAATGTTACAATTACACCAACAACAAGACCTGTTACAAAATAAACTTGTGGTGCTTTTTCATTCTTTTGAGTCTTTACGCCAAAAGATTGCCAAAGAGCATCCAATTCTCTATTTTTGCTTTGCTTTCTGTAAAAATCTTCATCCTGATGTTCACGATTGTATTTGCTAAGAGCTTCAAGCATAGCAACTTTTTCTCTGGTAATGTTTGATCTTCTAAGTGTTGTGCTTTTCATAAATCCTCACCAATTTAGGGATACATTCCCCTCCTATTGTTGAATTTAACATAAAATTAAGCATGGTGCAAATTTGTAAAGTTCTTTTGTTAATTTTTGTAAACTACTTATTAATAGAAAAATAAACTTCTTTTAAACGCTTTTTGCTAATGTGTGTATAAAGCTGTGTTGTAGATACATCGCTGTGTCCGAGGAGTTCTTGAACAACTCTTAAATCCGCACCATTTTCCAATAAGTGTGTTGCGAAACTATGTCTTAATGTGTGTGGCGAAATATTTTTATGAATTAATTTTCCTTGAGCATGTATAAAATTGTAAACATCTTGTCTTGTAACAAAATGTCCGTTGTCTTTTATCAAAAGATTTTTAGTAGTTAAGTTATATTTTTTTATAAGCAAATCTCTTGTCGGGAAATACTCTTTTAGCATCATTTTTGCCTGCTCACCTATCGGAATAATTCTCTCTTTAGAACCTTTACCAAAACAACGTACGTATTTTGAACTCAAATCTATATCATTGAGTTTTAAATTCACAAGTTCTGAAACTCTCAAACCGCAACTGTAAAGAAGCTCCATCATGACATGCTCTAAAGGTGTCAAATTGTTATGCAGCATTTCATCAATTTCTTTTACGGAAACAACTTTGGGTAATCTTTGTGGCGTTTTTGGCTGTTCAAGAGTTGCTGCAGGATTTTTTTCTAAAATTCCTGATGAAGTCGCCCATTTAAAAAAGCCTCGAAGTGATGCAACTTTTCTTATTACACTTGTCGGTGCTAATTTGCGTTCTCTAAGAGTTCTTACGTAAGCATTAATATTCATCCTATTAATTGTATGAATATCTTCTAAATTTTGTGCAAAATCGGACAAATCTCGTCTATAAGCGTCAATCGTGTTTTGCGAAAGACCTTTTTCCAATTCTAAATATTCTAAGTATTCACCGATTATTTGGTACATGATTTTCTATATTGGTAGACTGAAGTCTAATTTACAATTTAATCTTAAAATAAATCACTATGTGACCCAGTTCTAACTAATGTTAATAATAAAATTTCAGACTCAATTTTGTATATTAAAAGCCAATCCGGTTCAATATGGCATTCTTTGTATTTACAATATTTTCCGGTTAACTGATGTTCTCTATGCTTATCGGGCAATGTATTCCCTGAAGCTAAACACTCAACTACGTCATATAGTTTTTCGAGATTTTTACCTCTTTTCTTCATTAATTTTAATGAACGTTTCATCTCTGTGGTAAAAACGACTTGATACATATTAATCCTCTAGCATTGCATTTATAGCATCTCTTGCATTATCAAATCGTTTAGATAATCCAATTCCATTTTCAGCATCTTCAATTGCTTTAATAGTTTCTTTATTTGGTTTATACAATGCAATTTCAAAAGGAATTCTTTGTTCTCTAACAACTGTTTTTACAAATAAATTTAAAGCAGAAGTCATACTCAAACCTAACTCATTACATAATGAATCAAATTGTTGTTTTAACTGATTATCTATCCTAATACTAATATTTGATTGTGTCATAATTTGCTCCTACAATGTTTATGCATTGTAATTACAGTATAACGTATGACATCGAATTTTACAACCTCAAAAATGCTTCTCTAATCAAATAATCTTCAAGCGTTTTCATATCAGGAATTGTTGAAGTTGTGTCATTTATAATTATTGCAAACGCGTATTTGTTACCGAGTTTTGTTGTCAAAAATCCTGCAATAGAACTTGTATCAGACAAAGTTCCCGTTTTGGCTCTCAAGTTTTCTTTTATAGGTAACATTCTATGTGTCAAAGTCCCCTGCCCCGGAGTTGCCAAATGAGCCAACACCGCATTATCCTTATTCTTAACCAAATATTCAGAAATAAAATCTGTTGTAACTAAGTTATTTTTAGAAACACCGCTAGCGTCAGTCAAACGAATTTTAGAAGTATCTAAACCTTGTTTTTCACAGTATGCGTTAAAAACTTTAATTCCGTTAATATCCGTCCCCCTGTCATTATAAGCTTTTCCGCCAGCAATTTTCGCTACGGTTTCAGAAACCATATTGTTGCTGTTTTTTAGAACATCATCAATCGCAATGGAAATAGGATGGGTTATTTTGTCTAATTCTTTATCGTTTGCAGAAACTTTATCAACTATAAAATTTTCTTTTAAATAAACTTTTTTATCGCCTAAAGCATTGGTTAATTTGATATTAAAATATCTTTTTAAATTATTTGTCGGAACGTATAAAGTTACAGGTTTATTTACAGTCCCTTCAAGAAGTAAAGTATTTGCTGAAACTGAATTATCTCTGGAAATTTTTACATTGTTTTCTTTACCTGTCACAACATGGTTAAAGAAAACAATCGGATACTTGCTCGGATTAATAATAGTGGCACCTTGACCTTCAGCTGTCGGCATAACTGTTATTTTTATTAAGTTTCTATCCAAATTGTAAGAATTAAATCTTGGCATAAGGACATTCATGTCATCATCCCATTGCCAGCCTTCGCCCCAGTTTTTTTTCTCTAAAATACTGTCATCAATATAAATTCTTTTAGTTTCAAGATTAACATTATTTACAAGCTTTTTCAAATCGTCACTTGTAAAATATGGGTCAGCACCGAGTTTTATAACAAAAGAGTTCGAATTTCTCTTATAAATTTTTGTTGTAAATTCATAATCTTCACCTAAAGCGTCCACTGCAGCAGGCAATGTCAAAAGCTTTTGAACTGACGCAGGATGCATAAGCATTTTTTCATTTAATTCGTAAACAGGTTTTCCGCTGTTCAAATCCTTTATAGAAATTGAAATTGCGGTTTTTTCAATTCCTGATTCATTAATTACGCTTGAGAAATCTCTTTTTACTGCTGTTTTAGCGTTTGCTCCGAGAGTCAACGCAAACATCATTAATATCGCTAAAAATTTTTTCATTTTTTTATAACCTCATACGAGTCTTTAATATCGTTTATACTTGGACAGTTTGCTCTAAAATCATACATTTCTTTTAAATCAATTTCAGCGTAAACTCCACCTTCTATTTCTTCAATTTCATCCAAAATCTTACCTTCATAGTCGTAAATCAAAGAGTGCCCAAGATTTTCTACTCCGTCAGCTAATAATCCTGTTTGAGTTAGTGCAACCATAAAAGTTTGATTTTCAATCGCTCTTGCTCGCGTTAATGTATCCCAATGAGTTTTTCTTGACTTTGGCCAAGCTGCCATATTTACCAACAAATCAGCACCCGCTTTTCTATATGCTCGATAAATTTCAGGAAAACGAATGTCATAACAAATTGTTAATCCAATCTTTACGCCGTCAAGATTCACCATAACAGGATTTGAACCAACTGTTATATATTGATTCTCTGTATCGCCATTATAAGAATAAAGATGGTTTTTGTTGTATGTGCAAACTAATTCACCATTTCGATTTATTACAGGACAAGTGTTAAAAAGCTTGTCAGCTTGTTTTTCAACAAAACTTCCGCCAATAACATTTACATTGTAAGTTTTTGCGATTTCTTGCAACATCTTAACGGCTTTAGATTCTTCTAAAACTTCCGCGCTTGCAGGAAAAGACGGACAATCCCAACCTACAGTCCATAATTCAGGCAAAAAGACGAAATCAACATTGCCATATTTGTCCAAATTTGCTTTTAATAAATTTTCAACTGTTTCTATATTTAAAGTCACATCCCCGATTGCAGATTCCATTTGAATTGCAAGAAGTTTTATTTTTTCCATAATCCGAATTGATATACCTCATCAAACGCTTTTGGCGCGTCTTTTTCTAATTGTTCCAAACTTTGTTGTAACTTTTGTCTTGCTTCCTCTTCTGTGTTTTCATCCCCATCTTGAGGAACATAAATTGGTTCTCCATAAAGATTAATCAAATTTGTTGCAAAAATTGGAGAACGCATTTCATCCCAAGAAGGGAATTTTGCGAAAGTAAAATTCTTTGAATACCAATAAACAGGCACAATTGGAACGCCTGCCATTTTGGCAATCTTAATTACGCCGTCTTTAACGACTCTGGCAGGACCTTTTGGCCCGTCAACCATCATTGCACAATTTTCACCTGATTTTAGAATAGAAATCATCTGCATAGTGGCTTCAACAGCGCCTTTCTTACCCTTAGAACCACGGACGGTTTTAAATCCCCAACGTTCAACAACATCTGCGATGATTTCACCGTCACGAGAACGGCTAATTAGTACATGCAGTTTTGAACGGTGCCTGATGCCGTGTACACAAAATTGATGCGCATGCCACATTGCATATATGCAAGGCATTTTGTCTGGATTATTAACCTCAATAATTCTTGTGAAAAGCTCCTGAATCTTCAATACTCTAAAAATAAGGTGTGAAACCTTATTAATATTTTTACCATCAAATAATCTAACCATACAAGAATTATACAATAAATAAACTATTTCAGAGAAAATTTGTTGCACTTTTGCCATGCAAGTATTTCCTTGCTAAAATAAAATTGATGGGAAACGAAGCAGCAGAAAAAACAGAAGAAGCCACCACCCGACGGCGAACGAAAGAGCGGGAACGTGGTAACGTTGCTAAAAGCAGGGATATGGATGCCGCACTGGTAATGGTTGCAGGCATAGCTTTGCTTGGTGTTTTTGCCAAAAATATGATTAACACTATACAAAATATGATGCGTGAAACATTTTCGCATCTAAATCCAAGTAATTTTAGTGTTGATAATGTAATGGGACTTCTTCTGCCGTATTTTCACTATACCGCATTAATCGTTTTACCGTTTTTTGTTCTTTTAGTAATTGCATCAATTCTCATCATCAGACTTGATGTAGGACAGGTTTTTGCGTTAGAAAAAGTAAAATTTAATTTAGAAAATCTTTCTCCGCAAAGAATGTTACAGAACGCAAAACGTATGTTTAATCCATTTGAACCACGTTCTATGGTAGAATTTGCAAAGTCTATTCTTAAAATTGTCGTAGTTGCGGCATGTGGTTATTCAGCTGTTAATAGCAGAAAAGGTGATTTACTTGGTCTTGTAGGCCTAGAATTCCCTATTGCACTAAACATCATTGTATCCGTTTTAATAAATATGATTATAAACATGTGTCTTGCGATGCTTGTTTTGGGTTATCTTGATAAAAAATACCAAACTTACGAATACGAAAAGTCAATTAAAATGACTAAACAAGAGGTTAAAGACGAGCATAAAGATACAGAAGGGGATCCTAAAATTAAGGCGAGAATTAAATCAATCCAAATGCAAATGGCTCGTCAAAGAATGATGTCTTCTGTTCCTCAAGCAGATGTTGTTGTAACTAACCCTACTCATTACGCAGTAGCAATAAAATATGATAAAACAAAAGCTCCGGCTCCTATTGTGGTTGCAAAAGGCGTTGACTACGTAGCATTTCAAATTAGAGAAATTGCTAAAGAAAATAATGTGCCTATTGTTGAAAACAGACCTGTTGCAAGAACTTTATACAACAATGTTCCAATAGACGGAGTAATCCCTTCTGACATGTATGTTGCAGTAGCTGAAATTTTGGCTTACGTATTCAAACAAAAAAACGGTGAAGAATAAATTGATTTAAAAGAAGTAAAAAAGAAGCGACTTTGAAAAAAGTCGCTTCCGTAAAATACCCTAACCAACAAACTTACACGAATAATAAGTTTTATCCATATATCACCTGACCTTAAATTAAGTTCAATGCGATACTTGGAGTTTGGTTAGCAGTTGCTAATAATGTAGCAGATGCTTGTTGCAAGATTTGTGCTTGAATATAACTTGATGATTCTTCTGCTACGTCAGTATCTCTAAGTGTAGATAATGAAGATGTCAAGTTTTGTGATTGAACATCAATAGCTGTTACAGCAGATTCTACTCTGTTTTGAGCAGCACCAATTGCAGTTGTTCTTCTTGAAATTTCATTAATAGCTTCGTCTATATATGCAAGCATTTTATTAGCACCATAATCAGCTTCATTTTGTAATATTAGGTCATCACCTTTTACTTTTAAGCCTGCACAAGCTGCTGCAAATGCTTTATAACCTTCGGCAGTGTTGTATTTTTCTACGTCAACTGCGGCTCCGTTTGCTTTTTCTAAATTTGTTTTAAGTGCAGTATTATCTCCAAACAAACCTTTTACGCTAGCATCTTTAAATAAAGATACATCTAAGTTAATCACGCTGTTGTCATCTTGATATAAACCAACCTGAAGATTTATACCTTCTTTAGTGATTCCAGTGCCATCGCCATCTTTGGTATAAGACATCAGCTTAATTCCGTTGAATTCTGAGTTTGCAGAAATACGGCTGATTTCTTGCAATCTTGCAACAACTTCTGATTGAATTGCTTTTAATGATGATGAACCGTAAGTTCCGTTAGCAGCTTGTTCGGTCAAATCTCTGATACGTTGCAAGTGTTCTGTTAACAAACCGTAAGTTTGCTCTGCAGTTGTTAATAAGTCAGAACCTGTAGCAGCGTTATCAGCTGCAACATCTAAAGAACCTAATTGAGTGTTCCACATGTTTGAAATAGAATAACCGGCAGCGTTGTCTTTTGCGTGGTTAATCTTGTAACCTGTAGACATTCTTTCAATAGATTGGTTTAAGCTGTTCGTCGCGTTGTTCAAATTTCTTTGAGCGATAATTGACGAAACGTTTGTGTTGATTGTGAGTGTCATAGTTGGATCTCCTTTCTCTTCTCTCGATACGTACTTTACTGCGCCTTCCTTGCGCAGCCTTCTATGTTACTCGTTTTTTATTTTTATTAATCCCTGTACTCTAAAAAAAGCACAGTTTCTCCTGTGACTGAATTAAATCAGAATTTAACTCAGCCCGACTAAGCCTGTGAAAACTCACGGCTTTTATACTCTCTTTCTTGATATGTACTTTGAAGTGAATAATGCCAACTCTAACCAAACAATGTTCGGTTATTCCCTCTCCTTACAGGAGAGCGGATTTTCGGTAGGGCGTAAGCCCGTAAGGTGGAGGTCGGATGTTACTCCGCCGACACCCCGAATAATCCAAGACGGGATTAGGGTGAGGTGTTTTCCCGCAAGGGCATTCACCTGTTCACTTATTGACTTCCTGTATACACCTTCAAACAGCAAGCGTTACCCTTTGACCTATTAAACGATTTTCCACATATTTTTCATAAGCTTGCCCGCATCCTTTGCTTGCTCCACTTACTCAAAACATACATTCCATGTATTTACGCTTTAGATTTGTGATATATACTTCTTACAATAACATTATTGCAACACTATATAACAAAAGTAAACTGTTTCTTCTCATTTTTTTACAAATCTTTAAAGAAGTTTAAATTTCTTAATATTTATATTTTGGCATATTCAACACAGTCCCTCTCCATGGGCACTACTGTCCGAGATAAATTTATCTATAATTTACAAAAAGTAGTTAAGTCAAGGTTTTTTATTAACTATTTTCATTGTATCAAAATTATCATGGACAGTAGTACTCTTCATTGGAGAGGGTAGAATTTCAAGTTGAGCCTTGCGAAACTTTGAAATTCGTGTGAGGGTTCGTGCCGTAAGACAATTTGTTATTGAGCAAAATAGCAAAATTTATATTTTCATGTTTTAAAACAGTTATGATACCAAATGATTTAACTCAACCTGTAAAACCAATTGTTTATAAGTTGGCAAAAGATGACAGTCGAAAAATTTGCAGCTTTATTATTCCTGATAATAAAGTCGGAAGTTTGCAGCTTGAAATAAAAAAACATAATAATGGCTTTGGTTATAATTTCATAACTGAGTTAAAGAATAAATTCGGAAAACTACTTGGGTTCGAAGAGTTTGCTTTTTTTGAAAATGCAAAGAATATCTCAGGTCTTTATATAAAAGTAAATGAAGAGTATCAAAGAAAAGGCTATAATTTAGGTGAAATCTTAAGATTATCAAGTATTATAGAAATTATTGAAAATAAGATAAAAAACTTTAATATCGTATCAAAATCAACCGCAATATATTTCCATTCTAAATATAAGTTTGAACCAAATATCTCTGTTTTTAAACAACGTGACTATTTTTTGCAAAAAATTGCAGAAAATAATAATGAGGATTTCAAATCTTTCTCGGCAAAAGCAAAAAAAATTATATCAGGAGTAAATTCCGACAGCTCACCGGAAGCACAAAGAGCCTATTGTAAAGAAACAAATAAATTACTCAAAGAGTATTTAAGAAAAATAATATCTGAAAAAGCTCAAAAACAGTACCCTTTTGATACACCACTAGAAATGACTTTAACGGATAAAAGCATTCTGGATAATAAAAAGTTTTTTAATGACTTATTTAATAAACATGGAATCGATTATAAAATATAAAAGTAGTCTTTTGTTATTAAGTGTATTTTATACTCTTTTAAATATCATTCAAAAGTATTACCATTATTTGTTTGCAACCCTCTTGAGAATACATTAAGTGTATGTTATAATAATAGTAGAAAGAATAAATATCTTTTCAATACTGTTAAAAAACAGAGAAAGGAACGGTAAATTAAAATAGTTTTCTGCAAGTAATGAAATTTACCCCCGAAAGAGTGTTATAGCCCCACACCACTCTCAAATAAAAAAGGTATCCTGTAACTTAAAAGCAAATGGTGAAAGCGATGGATACGATATTAGTAAACAGATTACAAAGACCCCAGTTAGAAAAAACTGCAACGAGTGCAGCAGGAATCGGTATTGCGATATGCTTGATGCTCTCTCAGAATTTACTAATATCCGCCAAAGATATTCATGTAGAAAACTTAACAGGAATTTCACCAAGTTTAAATTATATTCATGAAAGGCAACAGGAACAAGAAATTGCATTTGAACAAGAAATTTCAAATAAATACAGGAATTCAAAAGTAGTTAGTGTTGAGAAAGGCGTTAAACATGTCAGAATGATAAGATTTTATAATAATAAACCCGTCCGAATTAATATAGTCGAATTATCAAAGGGTGTAAATGAGGATTTAGTTGTAGAACCGGCGATTGCATCAGAAACTTTAGCTTCAAGGACAAAAATTTCAAATATAGCAAATAGAGAAAACGCAATAGTTGCAATCAATGGCGGGTACTTCAAACCTCAAACAGGCGTTCCTCTCGGTACTTTAATGATAAACAAAAAAGTTTACACCGGTCCAATTTATGACAGAGTGGCTATGGGTATTTTCGATAACGGATTTGATATGGCAAGAGTTCAATTAAAAGCTCAAGTAGAAACAAACAAAGGAGGGTTAAAAATTGATAATATCAATCAGCCTAGAATGTTGTCAACTCATACAATCGTTTATACGCCGGATTGGGGCGAGTATTCTCCGCCTTGTCCAAAGTATGGGCTTCAGATAGTTGTCGAAAACGGCAAGGCAACGAGAATTTCTTACGGAGCAAATAGAATACCTCAAAACGGATTTGTTATAGTAGGAGCAGAAAAAAATTTAAATAGTATCAAGGATGCAAAAAGATACAAACTGAACATTAAAATTAATCCTGAATGGAAAGATGTTAATCATATCATAAGCGGTGGTCCGTATTTGATAAAAAACGGTGACATTTACGTTGATATGACTGCGCAAAAACTCGGCTCAATAGGTGGCAGAAATCCAAGAACAGCAATAGGATATACAAGAGATAACCATCTGATTATGCTAACCGCAGATGGCAGAGAAGGTTCATCAATCGGCTTAACGCTTGTAGAACTTGCAAATTTGATGAAAGAACTCGGTTGTGTAAATGCAATGAACTTAGATGGCGGCGGCTCTACGGTTATGTTTGTAAAAGGACAAGTTGTCAATAAACCTGCCGTACAAGGCGGAATACCTCTTTCTCATACTTTAACGGTAAGAAAGATAAGCTAAAATTACATTCCATAATACATTAAATCCCCTATGGAAGTAAAAACTACCCCTTTTCTGAATATTCAGAAAAGGGGTTTGAGTATGTTTAATAAATAATAAAAAAAGAAGATGTCTGTTTCCAAACATCTTCTTTTATAAATATTAAATAAAATATTAATATCTGTAGTGAGCAAATGCTTTGTTTGCTTCAGCCATTCTGTGGGTGTCTTCACGCTTTTTGCAAGCTGCGCCGTTACCGTTAGAAGCATCAACTAATTCGCTTGTAAGTTTTTCTACGAATGATTTACCGCTTCTATTTTTAGCTGCTGCGATAATCCAAGATGAAGCTAGAGCGAAACCTCTATCAGGTTTAACATCGATAGGTACTTGGTAAGTAGAACCACCGATACGTCTTGCTTTAACTTCCAATAATGGAGTTGCATTAGTAAGTGCTTTTTGGAAAACTTCCAAGCCTTTTTCATTTGTTCTTTCTTCAACTTTAGTAATTGTTGAATAGAATATTTTTTCAGCAAGTGATTTTTTACCACGTCTCATAACTCTGTTGATGAATTTTGAAACATCTACGCTGTTATAAATAGGGTCAGCTGAAGGAATTCTTCTTTCAGGTTTAGATCTTCTAGACATTATTTCTTACCTCCTTTAGCTCTCTTAGCACCATATTTAGAACGGCTTTGTGTTCTGTTAGCAACACCTGCTGTATCTAAAGTACCACGTACGATGTGATATCTTACACCAGGAAGGTCTTTAACTCTTCCTCCTCTGATTAGAACAACACTGTGTTCTTGTAGGTTGTGTCCGATACCCGGAATATAAGAAGTTACTTCAAATCCGTTAGTAAGTCTTACTCTGGCAACTTTTCTCAAAGCTGAGTTTGGTTTTTTAGGGGTTGTTGTATAAACCCTAGTACAAACACCGCGTCTTTGTGGACATTCCATAAGAGCCGGTGATTTGGTTTTGTCTTTTAGCTTTTTACGTTCTGAACGCACAAGCTGGTTCATAGTAGGCATAACTTTTTCTCCTTTTACCTTTTCTTTTTTCTTTTCATTGAACCGTTTCAAGTTCGTAGCTTGACGTTTTCAATTTAACTCCAAGCCGTCAAATCCGGCAGAAATTTCGACTAGAGTACCTTAATAATAGGATGAACATGGGCAAGTGTCAATGTTTAAAAGGAATTTGTTAAAAGTTATTAAGAACGCCCTATGCTTTGTTATAGCTATTGATTGTTTTTTAATTTTGGGGTAATATTGTGTAATAATCACAAATTAAAGGAATTTGTATGTCAAAAGAGTCTGCACCAAGGCAAATTTCAGTTGCGGAAATGGCCCCGCATGTTCATTCCTTTTTATCAGGAGAAAATAAAGTAAATAAAATTTCGACTTGGTTAATAGAATGGATTAAAAACAATTTAAAGTCTAAAAAAATCAAACCTTATGATAAGCTTCCTGCAAAAGCTGATTTAGCTTTTCATACTGGAGTTAGCATAGGCACTATTCAAAATGTTTTTAGGTTTGTCGAAGATAGTGGATTGATTGAATCTAAGCAGAAAATCGGAACGTATATTAAGGACCCGAAAGAGGTTCAAAATATTGAAAAATTGACTTCCAAAAGAGAGTTGGCGGTTGAAATAATAAAAAAACACATTGTAGAAGACGGTTACAGGTGTGGTGTTTGTTTGGCTTCAACCAGAAAATTAGCAAGTTTAACAGGTATGTCTACTGCAACAATCAGAATTGCAATAGGAAGTCTTATGTCAGAAGGAATTTTAGAAAAAGTCGGCAATGCTTTTGTAATTCGTGCAATTGATTTTGAAATTGATGAAGTTAAAACACAAACTTTAGTTGAAAAAATTGCAGAACAATTGAGAAAATATGTGATGCAAAATTTTGGCGTAGGAGAAAAACTTCCCACAAATATGGAACTTGCAGAAAAATTTAATGTAAGTATTAAAACAATACATGATGCAATTAAAATTCTTTCAAAGGAAGGATTGCTGCATTCAAGACGTGGTCAATACGGCACTATAGTAGTAAATCCTGAAGAAAAAATAGAACTTTACCATTATGAAGAAATTGAGTTAAAAATCAAACATTATATTTCCCAAAAATGTGAAGTCGGTACAAAGTTGCCTTCCATTGGAGAATTTGCAGAATTTTTTAATGTTAGCCCAAAAACTATTAAGAAAGCTCTTGATAATCTAGCGGAAGACGGATATTTGACATTTACAAGAGGAAGATACGGCGGAACTTTTGTTACGGATATTCCTCAAACTGTGAATGAGGCTTACAAATGGCTGGCTATAAGTTCTGATTATGTTTCAAATACTTGAAAAATGGCTAAAGCATGGTATTATTAAGAAGAAAAGTATAATTTTAATAAAAAGGAGAATAATTATCGCTAATGAAGAAAGGGGCCAAAGAGGCTCAGGCAAAGATAAACCTCTAATAAACGAA